>DATJVZ010000067.1:0-14596 GCA_035501575.1 Terriglobales bacterium
TCAGCGCCTGAATCATTTTGGCTCCCGCCGAGGCCGCCTGAGTATAACAGAGGGCGCAGTTCTGAGAAAAAGCCGGAAGCGGAAGGGCGACGAAGGCAAGCGCTAGCAGGGCAAAAACCAGAAGAGGCCATCGCCTGGGTCCGCCGATCTGCTGCTCTTTCATGGCTGTGCTCCTGTCGGGGGCTGGGAGTAGGGAGCGCCGACATCCATGCGGTGGCTATCGGTCCAACCGTATTGCATGGCCAACAGCACAAACACCGTTAAGATGATAACGAAAAGCATAAAGCCACGCTTCTCCGCCCATAAATGCATAAAAAACAAAAGCGCAAGGCCGGCCTCGGCAATGGCCACAAAGAGCATGCGCACGAACATCGTGGTCGGGTCGATCTGCGCGTAGGCAATGACGAACTGCAGGGCCGCAAGCACCAGAATACAGCCGTAAATTACCAGGTACTTGCCCAGAGTGTCGGTGTAACCGGCCGCGGCCTCGTGGCTTTCGACATGGCGTGCATCTACCATATTGGTGCTCCCAGCTCCTGATTTCAAGAACCCAGATTCATGAGGTAAACGAACGGTACGACGAACATCCAGACCAGGTCGACGAAGTGCCAGTAGAGACCCACCACTTCGAGGTCGTCGGCCTTATAGCGGCCGCCTTTGTAGCGAATCCCAACCGCCAGCAACGCTATTACGCCGGCGGTGACGTGGGTGAGGTGCAGGCCGGTGATCGAGAAAAACGAAGCACCGAAGAGTCCGGTTCCCCAAGGATTATGCAACAGGGTCATGCCTTCCCCGATCAGGCCCAGCCATTCGCGGAGGTGCAGTAAGGCGAAGGCAACGCCGAGAACGGCCGTGATCAAGGTCCAGCGAAAGGCGCCCGCCTTGTCCCCCGCTTTGGCGGCGCGCACTCCCAACAACATGGTTAAGCTGCTGGTCAAAAGAATGAACGTCATGAGCGCGACATTGATGATGTTATGGAACGGTCTTGGCCATTGCGGGGTTCCGTTGCGCAAGAAGCCGTACGCCACTAGGCATGCGGCAAACGTCGCCGCGTCGGCGATGATGAACAGCCATATCGCCATCCTTTTCGCAGGCAGCGAAAAAGGTGGGATTCCCGTCGTCAGTCCCGGTGCATGTCCTTCCATGGTCAGATCAGCTTGGCTCACGGCGCCTCCGTTATCGAACGCGTCATAGTTTGATCCAGAGCAGCAACAACAGGTAAATCCACAAAACATCCATAAAATGCCAGTACCGCGAAGTCGCGTCCAAGGTGCTCCGCCGAAGATCAGATTTTTCCAGCTTGCGGATGACCCGCATCAGGCCACCCAAGCCTCCCAGCAGATGCAAACCGTGCGCGGCCGTAAGAACATAAAAAAACGAGCTGCTGGGGTTGGTGGCAAGATAGAGGCCTTGCGCACTCAATTGCCGCCAGGCGAGGTACTGACCGGCCACGAACAAAAACCCGAGAGACAAGGTGACATAGAGCCAGCGCGACGGATTTCGCACTTCGGATCTTAGCCCGCCCATGAACGCGGCCACCTGGCGACGCGCCACCTCCAAGGTGACACTGCTGGCCAGGAGCACGATGGTGTTCCAATACAGAATGGATGGCAAGTTGAAATGCCGCCAATCGAACGATCCACCCTTGCGCACCACCAAGGCGCTGGTCAGCGCCGCAAAGCTCATGCTGATGGCGGCGAGCGCCACCCAAATACCGGTCGAAGCCGGCGGCGGGGCAGGTTCCTCGACTGCCCGCAACTCTCCCTCGCTGGGGACCAGATTGCGCCAGCCTCCGTTGCCTGAGCTGCTCCTCAGACGCGACGGATCCCGGATTTCTTCAACTCGCGGCGGCTCATGAAGCGTGGTTGCCATTGGACCCAACTGCCTTTCCCGAGCTTCTCCGAACTAAGACTCGCCTTGTTCTCCGGCAATTTTCTCGGGCGAGTTTTGCATTACATAGTCGCCCGCCGACCCCTGAACACCGAATTGATACGGATCGTGATACACCACCGGGAGCTTGCCGCCAAAGTTGTCAAAGGGAGGCGGCGTGGTCGGGGTGGCCCACTCGAGAGTAGTGGATTCCCAGGGATTGTCGGTCGCCGGTTCACCCCGGAACCGGCTGTGAATCAGGTTATAGAGGAAAATGAACTGGGCAGCGCCGGTGGCCAGGGCGGCAACGGTAATGAACTTGTGAAGCGGAATCAGTGGCGCCATGTAATCCACCACGAATGCCTGGTAGCGGCGAACATTTCCCGCCAACCCCAGATAGTGAAAAGGCATAAAGATGCAATAGGTCCCGACAAATGTGAGCCAAAAATGAAGCTTACCGAGCGACTCATTCATCATCCGCCCAAACATCTTCGGGAACCAGAAGTAGGTTCCGGCAAAGATCCCGAAGATGGCGGCTACGGCCATCACCAGGTGAAAGTGTCCCACCACAAAGTAGGTGGCATGCAGCAGGATATCGAGCGATGGCTGCGCCAGGAAAAATCCACTGACGCCGCCGCTGATGAACATCGAAATCATGCCCAGCGCAAAAAGGGATGCGGTGTTGATGCGCAGTTTCGATCCATACAGGCTGCCTAACCAGATCAGCACGATGATGGTCGAGGGAATGGTGATAATCAGCGTGGGGAAGGAGAACGCGATCGAGGAAACCGGGTTCATCCCGCTGACGAACATATGATGTCCGTACACCATGTAGCTGAGCATCGCCAGCGCGCCCATGGAGTAAATTAGGACGCGGTGACTCAACATCGGCCGCCGCATATTCGAAATCAG
The DNA here is from genome assembly GCA_035501575.1 of Terriglobales bacterium. GTDB lineage: Bacteria > Acidobacteriota > Terriglobia > Terriglobales > Acidobacteriaceae > JAFAGX01. Next base: position 2,782 of record DATJVZ010000067.1, read on the forward strand.
AACGTGGGAAACGATTCCCATGCCGGGCACGATGGCGATGTACACCTCAGGGTGACCAAAGAACCAGAACAGGTGCTGCCAAAGCAAAGTCGACCCGCCAGAATGCGGCTGCAGCTGATCGTTCATCACCAGATTGGACGGCACGAAGAAGCTTGTTCCCGCCGTGTGATCCAGAATGAGCAGGATGCATGCGGGCATGAGCACAGCAAACGCCGTCAAACCCATCACCGAGGTGATAAACCAGCCCCAGGTACTGAGCGGCATGCGCCACAAGCTCATGCCTCTGGTTCGCATGTCCAGGGTCGTGGTGATGAAGTTCAGCGAGCCCAGTAACTGACCCACGCAGAAGATAGCGATGGAGGCTGCCCAGAGAACTACCCCCCACCCTTCGCCAGGTCCGCCTACGGGGCCAGCCGCGCTTAGCGGGGCGTATTGCGTCCACCCGCCGAGGGTTGGTCCGTCACTGACGAAAAACGATGCCATCAGCACCAAGAAAGCCACGAACGTGACCCAGAACGACATCATGTTGAAGCGCGGAAACGGCATATCTTCGGCCCCCACTTGAATGGGCAAGAAGAAATTTCCGAACGCCGCGAAAGGCGCGGTAGTCAGCACGAAGAAGACCATGATGGTTCCATGCATGGTCATTAACTGCAGGTAATACTCGGGGGTCATGAGGTCGCCGGGGGCGCCACCACTCGAAAGCAAATGCAGTCCGGGAATCGCCAGATTCGTCCATCCCAAATGGAGACGCATTAGCCAGGAGAGAAACATCCCGACAAAAACCGCCACCAAAGCCAACCCGTAATACTGTTTCCCGATCACTTTGTGATCGATGCTGAAAACATGCTTGCGAATGAAGCTGGTTGGCTCGTGCGCTACGTGGGCATGAGCGGGAGTATCATGCATGGGTTCACCTCGAGGAAATGTCTCCGTTCCTGGGGACGGGTCTATTGCAGCGTTGCTTCCTTCTTCAACCAAGCGTCAAAGTCTTCGGGCGACATCACACTCAAGTACGCCTTCATATTGTAGTGCCCCAAGCCGCACAGCTGGGTGCAGACGATTTCATATTTTCCGATCTTGGTCGCCGTGAAATGGACGGAGAGGTCCAAGCCGGGCACAAAATCCTGGTGGACGCGCAACTCCGGCACGTAAAAGGAGTGTCCCACGTCTTTCGAGTGCATCAACAGATGAATCTCCCGGTTCACCGGAATCGCCATTTCCGCCGTCACAATGTCGTCCTTCGAATCGGCATCATGAGTGGTATCGAGGCCGAAGAAATTCTGATTGGCCTCGCTGAGCATATCGGGATGAATCGGACCAAAAGTTCCATCCGGTCCGGGATAGCGGAAGTAGAAGGCGAACTGCCCGGCCTGCACTTGCATCGGCATCGCGTTGGCCGAGGGCGGAGTCAAATAAATGTCGGCCCAAGCCTTGGCTCCGAAGGCACCGAGCGCGAGAACCTCCGTTCCCACCAAAAGAAAAGCTGCGATTACCAAAGCCTTGGCTCCCCCGGGAAAGCTCTTAATCCTCTCACCGGGTCGAGCTTGGGAGTATTTCCATACGAAAAGCGCCAGTAGAATTTGCGACGCCAAGAAGGAAATACCCGCCTCGGCCATGGTTTCCGACATCTGCTCGTCGATCGGACGGCCGTGTGTCGAAATGTCCTCAGGCATCCACCAGGTATGCTGCAGGATCGGAATGGCGGAACCGATCGCGATCAAGATGAGTGTAACTGCAAAGACCTTCGCCATGTCTCGCCTCGTTTGGTCCAGCTGTCGGACCAGATCTAAGTCGGAGCTGCCGAATAAAGATCAGCGTCTCCCCGTCCGATTTCTATTTCGCCTTGAAGGTGAAATCCGCTTTCCCTGCCTGTCCCGCTGCCACGGTTACGCTCTGCGTCTGGGTGCCGTACTCCTCTTGCCAGGCGGTCACCGTGTAGGAACCTGCCGGTACGCCCTTAATGGTGTAGGAGCCGTTGTCGTCCGAGACCGCGTAGGGTCCCTTGACGACTGCGTGCCAGCCGTGCATCCAGGGATGGATATTGCATTTCACCGAAATGGAAATTTCTTGGGCTTTCCAACTGGTTTCGATGGGCGGTGCCCCTGGCGGCTGCGACTTGTTCCAACCGATATTGCCGCCGCCGGGCGCTGGGAGGGGGTGAATGTTGTGTCCGGTTTGGTCGCTGGTGACAACCTTGAATTTCTGGTCGGGGTTGAGGGCCAGCACGTGCGGTATATACTGACAGCCCTTTTGATCAAAAGTGGGCTCTTCGGAGGACACGGCGCTGGCTTCATTCCCGGTTAGCCCTTGGGAGATGTAGAGAACGACATTCTTGATACCGCCGCTCGAGCCAACCACCACGTTCTCCATGGCCGCTGGGTTGTCGGCGTGCTGCTTCACGCAATAGGGATCTTTCGACATGTCAATGGGCTTCATGTGGGGGGCGGTTCCGCTAAGTTTCACCGTGCCGGTGATCGACCCCTCTCCCGCCGCACTGACCTTATGGTTCAAAATCAGGGTCGCGGCCGCGACCAATGCCAGAGCTGTCGCTACAGCCACGAATTTCTGTCGGTACTGAGTCTTCATGGTATTTCTCCTACGGGAATACCCTTAGTTCGGATCAGGGATTAGGATTAACTGGCTTTAATCCGAGTTGCCTGGCTATGTCGTGCTCCTTTTCGTTGTCCTTGTTGGGTCGCTCCAAGCTCCGCAGATAGAACACCAGATCCCACGCCTCATCCGGCTTGATATTGTCGGCGAAGGATGGCATTGGCGTTCCGTCCAGGCCTGTCATGAAGATCCTATAGAGGTCGCTGTCCGTGCTGCCGCACTTGGGACGCGCGCCGGCGTCAAAATTATAGGGCGCAATCGTACGGCCGAGGTCGTCTTGCAGAGTAGAAGCCGACGGTCCATTGGCCATGCCCTGGACACCATGACACTTCCAGCATTGCACTCGGTTAAACACGTCCTGTCCCGCCTTGACCCTGTCCGGGGTAATTTCGGGCTCCGCAGGGATCTGGATCGGCGTTCCCGCTTTTTCCGTCTGCCAGCGCGGCGAGTAGTGCTTGATCCAGGCAACCAAGTCCGCTCGCTCCTGTTTGGTAAAGACGTTCCATATCGGCATATTCGAGCGATCCATGCCGCGGCCAATGGTGTCAAACAGATCCTGATCGACCGGCAAGGTCCCCGTGGGCGTGGAACGGCACTTGAACACTCCCAAGGTAAAGTCACGTGGCCTGAAGTTGCCGGGCGACACCGTCGGGTCGAGCCACATGGCGTTCTCACCGTTTCCGTCGCCGAGATCGCCGTGGCAACCGACGCAATACCGGCGATAGTTCATGGCTGCGCGCTCGGCATTTCCCGTCAAACCGCCGGCTTGGCTGCTCGCCGCCGGCGAATGGAGCCACTGCTGCTCCTGAACCGAAGTGACCTGTGCCCTAGAGGTAACACTCAGCGCTATAATAGCGACCGCGCCGATCACTGCTAAAACATGGATCGATTCTTTCCGCATGTGCTGCCCTCCTTAGAAATCGAAGTCAACTGCGAGCAGCAGTTCGCTCGAGTTTAGAGTGGTACCCACGCCAGTGACCGTGTTAGGCGGCCCAGCGCCGACCTGCTGGAACACGTTATATTCAGGCGCTATTGCCATGCCGGCGCGGCTGCTCATGAATGGGTTCCAGCGAAAGATGATATCCCACAAATTGATGTTGCCCAGGTTGGACGGGGACGGGCCTCCGACATACCCCGGTCCGTTCGCCTGTTGGGACATCCGCTCGGCCTCATAGCGAGCCAGGAAGATCATCTGGGGATTGAACACGTAGCGTGCTTCGATGAGGTAACCGTTCCAACTAGGCGCCCGTGATCCCGGCAGGAGGACCGTACCCGGCGTGTTGTTGGGCAGGCAGGTAGTGGTATCCACGCATTGAACACCTCCATTGCCGTCGGTGTTGACGGCGTTGCCATAGCCTTGGCCGAACCATACGTTGTCGGAACCGTGCTGCGTGACTACGTTCACGTCAAAGTGGGGCCCGAAGTAAAATTGCCCGGTGAAGCCGACCCGATAGAAACCTTTATTGCCAATTCCTGAACCAGGAATGGGGATCCCACCGGAGGTCCGATAGTACGTTGCAGCCTCCCCTCCAAAGTAATAGGCCCCTAAACGCTGTACTCCCAACTTTCCGGCATCAAACCCTTGGTCAAAGGTAAGGTATGTGCTGTAGGAATTGGACCCGAAAGTCAGGTTCACGTTGCCATCAACCGAACTGAGCAGTGCCGCGGAAACGCGCGTCCGATCATTGGCTGAGTGTCCCAAATATTCCAGGCCCAGCTGGTTATCGCCCATTTGTCCAAAGATGTTTTGATCATTCGGAGGAATGAAGTGATAGGTCGCATATCCTCCATTCCCGGCGAGTGCGACGGAGCGCTTTTCAGATAGCAAATTATTGAGCTCGAATTTACCCAGCTTCACATTTAGCCAAGGGCTGCCAAGAAGATTATCAAAGCGCGCATTGACGGACTCAAAGTGAAATGCACCGGTATTGTCCGCGGACGGCACGAGCAAGAACGAGATATTTTTCTCGAGCGTGCCGCCGGTCAGGATGTCCAAACCGCTGAGATCAAATCCGGTAGTGGTGAGGCTTTGATTCACGGATGTTCCAGGAGGTATCCCCACATAGTTGTCGATGGCGGTATTTTGGCTGATCCGATGCCAGAAGGTTGTCATGCGAAAGGTGATCGGCCAGTACGACGGATTCTGCCAGATTGGGGAATCGCGGTCGTTCATGAGTTGATAGCCGTTGTCTTTGAACTTCAGCCCGAAATTGTTCAGGATAGGCCAAGTCTCGTGGCAGGCCGAACAGCGCAGACCATATTTGCGGGCAAATGCGGGTAGGGCGCGGGCCCTAGGTACTGCGGCCAACGCGAACAACACGACGAACAAGCAAGCGGCAATAGAACGACGGGGGAAAATCATTCAATCCTCCTGTGATGCAAGCCACGCGTAAAAACTTTCAATTACGGGTAAACTCTCAATTGACGAAGAGCGCTCGATAACCATGGTGGCGGATGGAAGGCACAGCTCTGAGTCATCATCCGTCCTTGGCAGTGACTCCCTGCGCCTTGGTGTCTGACTGTCTGACCGCAGGCACGTCACTACCCTGAACTTCTACCCCTGTGCGCGTAGGGGCATGTTAGTATCACGTTCGCGACAACACTGTCAAGTGAAAATAAAAAGGACGAATTTAAGAGATCAAAAAAACTGATCGCCGCAGGCTGGTCTTCGCGTTGCAGGTCAGCATTTTCACCGCATGGCGGTCGGTTGGAGAATTGCAAACGAACTAGAGCCAAGGGACGCATCACACGGGAGTAGAATATTCAACACCGCTTGGACCACGCTTCCTGGGCCCCACATTTCTGGCTGCAGCTTCATGCCTAGTGCCGATAAACTAGTCTTCCAGGTTACGAGCCGGCGGTAGTTAACGACTTAGGTTCACGATCTCCTTCGAAACTGGCACTCAGCAGTGCGAAGAGGGTGTCGCCTGCCCATGGGTTTTGAGCAGCGCATGGGCAGTTGACAGAGGGGCTAGCAGAGAGGTAAGAGGTAGAAGTAAGAAACGCTGGATGGCTCGACACGATCATAACCTGAGCCCGGACAGCTGCTGGGGTGCATGGATCCTATCGTCGAACAAGCAGCGGTTCCAACCGCTCCCACACCTAGGAACAGAACTTTTGCTCTGAGAAAGAGCCCGCTCGACAAGGCCAGGGGGCTCCGTCCCGCACTTTCCTTTTTCCTGCTGCTGTCGCTCGTCGTCTCGCTTTACGCGAAAACCAAGTCGGATTCGGAAGGGAGCTTCTCGATTGAAATCCCGGTTTCGGAGAGTGAGGTTCTGCAAGCGGTGAAGGAGGTGGTGAACAACGGCATGATTCAGGGCAGCAAAGAGTACAACCGCGACCGCTATGTGGAGAACGCCTCTCCCGCGACTTCCTCGCCTCTCTTTCCGCCGTGGACCGATCCCGGACACGTCTTCTACAAGGTGCGGACCAAAGTGTTGGCTCCGGTGAATTTCAAGGGAAGCAATGACGAAGGCACGCTGGCGGTACGCTACGTCGTCGCGGGCAAAGGCCCGCAGCAAACCTTAGTCCGCATCGATGCAGTCTTCGTCGAGGATTTTCGACGCGTAGCGCATCGCTCTAACGGCACCGTGGAAAGTGCGGAGTACAAGGACATTCAGGAGCACGTGGACGCTCTTGAGTTGAAGAAAAAACAGGCGGCAGAAGCTGAACAACATCGCCAGGAGGTGCCGGCCCAACGCAGCCTCGATGAGAAGAAGGAGCAGGATCAAACCTCGGCGGTTCAGGCGGCGCCACCTTCGGGCGAAACCTTGGAACAGCACGTCGAGAATTTGCGCCATCAACTCGAACGCGTGGTCAGAACCTCCGGCATCCAGCTCAAGTCTGCTCCGTTCGCGAGCGCCACCAACCTCAAAACACTGGACGGAGGCACCCAGGTGGTAGTTCTGATCATCACTCCCTATTGGTACGGCGTCGAGACCGAGGAAGGGCAACACGGTTGGATCAACCGCTCTGAGCTGGAGTCTCTGCCATGATCTGGCGACATCCGGCTGAACGGTTTGGTAGAGGCCGCAAGACAATTTGCGGGATCATGCTATTACTTGGACTCGCGCCCTACGGCGCGGTTCAAACGGCTCCCTACGAGCGGATGTACCCTCAATCGAAGGCTACCGTAGAGAAAGCCTTGCAGGAACTGCAATCGTCCAAGGCCGGGCGGCTTCCCACTTTGGATGGCTTCGCAGATGCTGGAGATCGCTCGCTCGATAATTTTCAGCGCGGCTACTACCAGTGCAGCGTGCAGATCACTCCCGCGCCGTCTGGCGGATCGACGGTACGTGTCAGCGCGAAGCTGACGGCGTGGTACGCGGATCCCGTCGGTTCGAAATCTGGATACCAGGTGCTGCCTTCTAATGGACGGATCGAAACTGATTTTCTCGATCGATTGCAGGAAGCCCTCGGCAAGACTGCCGTCGCCAAGAGTCCGCCCAAGACCTCGGCCGAACCAGGCCCGACTGATCAACCTCTGCCTATTGTGACGGACGCTTCTCCGCCTGCGAGCTCTTCTCCGCCGACGGGTGAGCCGAGCGCCTCTTCCAAGACCAGCTCGCTTTTCAAGCTCGACACCGCCTCAGATGAGAATCTCCCTCCGCGGACAGCGGCCACCGAACCACACAACGAAGAGCTCAACCAGGAAGCCAAGAACCTCGAAGAAATTCTTCGCAATCAGTCCCGTCCCAATAACCTGGTTGCGGTCAAACAGTCGGGCACTCCGATCCTGATGAATCCGAGTGAAGGCGCAAAAGTCTTGTTCTTGGCCTCAGCCCAAGATGAATTCGAACTGCTGACCATGAACGATACTTGGGTGCATGTCCGCATTTCCGGGATCTCGCGAGGATGGATCCACCGCAGCAGCGTGGAAATGCCGAATGAGCTCCCATCGGCAACGGAGACGAAACCCGCACCCGCCGCCGCCCCAGCCGCTTCGGCAACCTCCAAAAACGCGCCCTTTCAGGTGGAGAACGAAGAAATTGCGTCCTTCCCCGGCAGCTGGGAGCCCCTGCGGGGAAAGACCGTGAAAATCATCTCGGTGCAGGAGGCTCAAGGCAAAGCTAAGGAGACCAACTCGCAAGCCAAGCTTGAATTTGCCAAATCTCTGTTCACCCGCGAATACGCCGAACTCATGCGCGGCACCAGCATGGCAGCTGGAGTTGTGGTGGTATTCGATGCCGAAGATGGCGGAATGATGGCCACAACTCTGCCGGTACTTCAACAATGGAAATCCGGAACATTATCCGAACAGGCCATGTGGCACCGATGTTACTTTGATCCGCCGGACATGTTTAGCTCTTCTGCTACTCCCTGAGGCCTCTCCTGATTCGCCGCTGGCCGGCTGATGAAAGTCGACGCCAAGAATCTTCTTGCGCACGGCAACGTAAAAAAGATCTCAGGAGCAAACTTTCTTGAGAACAGCGATGGGAGTCGCCAGGTGAAATCCCTGTGCCGAAGCACAACCGAGGGAACGAATCTCCGAGGAACGGAACCCTTGGGAGGATACTGGAGGCGCGGGGCGGAATCGAACCGCCGAATAAAGGTTTTGCAGACCTCTCCCTTACCACTTGGGTACCGCGCCCTCTTCTTGCGCAAAAACCCTCAACTCTACGTCATTGTAACGGCTTGGGGTTAGCTGCTTCAACCTCAGACGGCTTAGGCAAAGTTGAGCAAAGAATCTTGCGGATTTTCGTCTGCAATTCTCGGTCTTCGCCGATGGCATGAGTATAGCCCACCGTCGTCTCAGCTTTCTCGTGACCGAGGCGGTCCTGACGCACTCGCATCGGAGCATTCAATCCGTCCATAATGATTGCGTTGCCGTAACGGAACATGCCGAGAAGCAAAACTAACTTCGACAAGGTACGGAAGATCGGCTTGACGTTGCCCGACGTGAAGGAGAGCACAGCCTACGGGTTACCCGCGCTCAAGGTTCACGGAAGACTCTTGGCATGTGTGCCTGCTCATCGCTCGGCCGAGCCGGGTTCTCTTGTGGTTCGCGTTGACTTCGACGACCGCGCCCAATTGCTCGCAGACGCTCCGGATGTTTACTACGTGACCGACCACTATCTCGACTACAATGCCGTGTTGGTTCGCCTGTCCCGCGTCACACCCGATGTACTGCGGGAGTTGCTCGGCATGGCTCACAAGTTTGTGACCGCGCACGCGGCACGCCGCTCGCCATCGCGGCACCGACGCCAGCCTGTGTGATCCCGGTGGGTTTACGAGCAAAGAGAACGAGAGTGGCTTACATTACGATATTCAGTGATCCTTGGGGAAGGGAACCATGAGCCTTGCGTCCATTGCGAGCGTTAACGTTAAGCAGGCCGTTCCGTTCTTCGGAGTAACCAATATGGAAGCTTCGCTGCGATTTTATGTTGACGGACTTGGCTTCAAAATGAAGCACTGGTGGATTCCGGATCGTGGGGAGCACAACCCAGACGGCAGGATCCATTGGTGCTGGCTGGAGCTTGGCGATGCCGCGATCATGCTTCAGGAGTTCCCGCCCGAACGGCAACCAAAGGAAACGCTTGGCCCTGGAACATCGGTCTGTTTTATGTGCGACGACGCACTGGCACTCTAGCCCGACTTCAAATCACGCGGAATTCAGGCGCGGAAGCGCCCCTTCGTCGGCAACCGCCTCTGGGTAGTACCGCTTAGCGATCCCGACGGCTACCGCATTGATTTCGAAAGCCCAACAAATGCGGCAGAGGAAAGCGAACTGGAAGAATAGCGGCAGTAACGCCTTGCAAGGTGACAGCAGGAGGGCACCATGAGTCGAGAAAGGGCGCTGAGAATCGTGCTTGTGTCGGTTGGACTGATCTTTGTAGCTGCCGTTTATCCGCTGATTCTGATGGCGAGGCAAGACCCTGCGCTGGCGATGATGATGAGCCTTTACGTCACTCTCGGCGTCTTCTTGCTGCTTGGTTCCCGCGACCCCTCCGCGCACCGCAGCCTGATTGCCTTCACGGCGTGGTCGAGCTTTGCACACGCGGCGGTAATGTCCTTCCAAGCCTTGCTCAACATGATCTCACGTCGGGAACTGATCGGGTCGACTGTGCTCGTCGTTATCGGTTTAATTCTGATCGCGTTGGCTCCGGCAAAGCAATCGGTCAAGCTGGCATCCACCGTCGGAGCTTGAGGTACGTCGGGATCGCTTGAGCATTCCCTGCCCAGGGTGGGTTCAGTTGTGCTGTACGGGGAGCGTATTGTCGAGATAAGAAAAGAGCGCGCCTTGTTCATCTTTCGTCGTCCTCACGCGCAAATGCCTCAAAGCGATCCCCCATGAAGAGCACATCAAGCCACTCGCTCTGTAATTTGGCTCCAAGGGAACGGTAAAAATCGATGGCCGGGGTGTTCCAATTGAGCACCTCCCAGCGCATCCCGTAACAATTCTGCTCGCGGGCAATAACCGCCATGTGCTTCAGGAGCGCTTTCCCAATCCCCTTGCGGCGAAACTCGGCGCGAACGAAAAGATCTTCTACAAATAAGCTGCGACGCCCTGCCCAAGTCGAATAGGTAAAAAAATACAGCGCGTATGCGGCTGTCTGGCTATCCCACTCAGCAATCAAGGCGTGGAAACACGGGCTTGACCGAAAGCCGTCGCGAACGAGGTCTTCGGAAGTGATGTCTACCTGATCTAGTTCGTGCTCAAATTCAGCCAGTTCGCGAATCATCGCCGTGAGCAGTGGGGCATCCGCTGCGGTCGCTTTTCGTATCACGAGCATCTGTTTCTGTATTGTTCTTCCAGATAGATTTCGATCATTGTACTAACTCAGGTGTAATTGATGTAGAACGACATGTCCACATAACGGAACCAAATAGACTTTGCATCTAACCAAAGAAGGCTCGGGACGAAGGAAGCCGACGTTGTTAGATATCGGCTAACTTCGATCACAATTCAATCTCGAGTAAGACTGGTCTATTTTGGTGAGTTCATGCGCTCAGACTGGCATCCGGTCTTTGTGATTCTGATTCTGGCATCCGCCACACTCCCTGGCTGCACTTGCTCCGCCCAACAGGTCGCGTCCCTCGACCTGACCAAGGTGGACGCGCGTGTCGACCTGCGGCGACCAGCGGCTCCTTCGGACATGCCGGCCAGATATAGCGGTGCTCGTTCCACGAGACGTTGCGGTTCCGCGCACAAGGCAGGCGCGTTGGATACGTCACTGGTCTCTCTAGATCGTGCGGACTATCAGGTCGGAGATGAGGCAAGGTTTGAGGTCACGATCCAGAACGCCGGGTCTGAACCGACTCAGATTCCTTTTTCGCCGCACTTGGCTGATCTTCAACCCAGTGATCCGGCAGAGAAATTCACCTACTTCAAACTTGAGATTGCATTGTGGATCGCAGGCGATGGTCGATGGAGCACCACTTCGGGAGGCGCGATCCTGTACGGCGCTGCCAATCGTGCGAATACATTGTTGACTCTCAAGCCTGGGGAATGGGTACGGGTTGTAGCCAAAGGGAATCTTCAGCTCGAAAGCAATCTTGTTGAACTTAGCAAATCAGGTTTTCCTGCCGATCACGTATACGCGAAAAGTTCCCTGTTTCGCGAAGAAACACTGGTTACACCCCGAAACTCGGCGACTGTAGCCACTGAGGTTTGCCTCACTCAAACAGGGGAACAAGGCGTTCCGATCCACCTTACGCTTCGGTAGTGGGTGAGAAATCAAAGGCGGGTTGCGATAGTCGTCCAAAAACGCCATACGGATAACCCAAATCGTTGCGAACACTGCCAATGATTTGGTCTGAGGACGATGCCAGGGTTATTCTACCCGGATGACTCCGCTATCCGCGTTCGGTCTATTCGCTGTGACCGCCATGGTAGTGACGTATGCATTAGAGTCCAAAAGCGTGTGGTTTATCTTAGGTTTTGCCCTCGCCTGCGCTCTTGGCTCTGTGTACGGGTTTCTTCAGGGAGCGTGGCCTTTCGGTCTTGCAGAAGCCGTGTGGTCCGGAGTCGCCGCACGACGTTGGTGGCTCAAGGCCATCAGTGTCCCATAAGTTATCAATTGTCGAAAAGACACCGTTAACTCGTAACCCAAGCACTACAAGTGCTATCGCTTTTCTTATTTGAGCCCTTCGACCAAGTACAAATCTGCCAAATTGCGGTGGTAGCCAAAAACGCAGGTTTTGGCGTCGGGAGTTAGGAGAATGGGACCGATGTTCTCTACACCAGCGGGATCGGTTGGCA
>DATJVZ010000068.1:0-2344 GCA_035501575.1 Terriglobales bacterium
CGATTTGCATCAGCTGTCCGGCAGATGAGAACAGAATTCTGTGATCGGGAGTCCACGTGCCGCCTAGAATGATGGAGCCACCATCGCAAAGAGCCTGCGGCGGGCCGCCCGAAATGTCGATCTTCAGGAGCTTGCCTCCAACCGTGAACGCGATGGAACCGCTATCGGGGGACCAGAATGGCCAGCCGCTCGCGCGTTCCGTGCCCTCAAGAGGCCGCACCTCGAGCGTATCGAGCGAGCGTACCCACAGACGGCTCTGCCCATCCGCGCCCTGCAGGATGAAAGCTACTTTGTGGCCATCGGGCGAGACGCTCGGTGCCCCGCCAACGAAGGACGTTTTTTCGGGCAGCGGAATCTCGAAGCGCATGGACTGGGTCGCCGACGGCTTTTGGCGGAAATTCAGAAACGCCAGCAACGCCGTCGCAATGACAAAGGCCCCCGCAATTCCGCCGAGGAGCCACATCCGCCATGGTCTATCGGCCGTGCGCCCGACCGCGGCAAGCGATGGCGCATCCTCTGACGCGCCGGAGATGACTTCGTCAAGCGAAATGCGCGCGTCGCCGATATCACGCAGCCGCTGCTTCGGGTCCTTCTGCATACAGCGCAGCAGCAAAACCCGAACGCGCACAGGCGTCGTCGGCGGAAGCTGCGACCAATTCGGTTCGTCTCTTATCACCGACGCGAGTGTGTCTGTCACCGTCTCACCGCGAAACGCCATCTTCCCCGTCAGCATTTCGTAGAACACGCAGCCGAATGCCCAGATGTCGGCGCGGCGATCGACTGCTTTGCCCTTCGCCTGCTCCGGAGACATGTAGGCCGCCGTGCCCAGCAGAATGCCGGCCTGAGTCGCCATGCGGCTGATCGTCGGCGATGTGGAGATGTCGATCGAGGCGATGTCGCCTTCGAGCGCTTTCGCCAGGCCGAAATCGAGAACCTTCACAATGTCGTCCGCAGTCACCTTTACGTTGGCGGGTTTGAGATCGCGGTGAACGATCCCGCGCTCGTGCGCGTATTCCAGCGCGTCGGCGATTTGCCGGGCGATGCGGACTGCTTCGTCGACTGGAATCGGGCCCTGGCGGATGCGATCGGCGAGGGTCGGACCTTCTACTAATTCCATCACCAGCGCGCGCGTGCTGCTGGAATCTTCGAGGCCGTGAATGGTGGCGATGTTGGGATGGTTGAGCGAGGCGAGAACTTTGGCTTCGCGTTGGAAACGAGCCATGCGGTCGGAGTCGCGCGCAAACTTTTCGGGAAGGATTTTCAGCGCGACGTCGCGCCCGAGCTTGGAATCGCGGGCACGGTAGACTTCACCCATCCCACCCGCACCAATTGCGCCTGTGATTTCGTAGGAACCGAGTTTTGTCCCCGCCGCGATCGTCATTTCTTTAGGCCCGCCTGCCAGTTGAGGACCACGGTTAGCGGCGCGGAGGCGTTGGCTGCCGCCGGTGTCGGCATCAAGAACCGCTTGCCGTCCGCGGTGGCATCCCAATAGACCAAGCCGGACGGTACTTTGAACAGCGGCTTCGGGATTCCTGCCTGAAACACACCGCTGGTGTTGACATCAACAGCCATCGCCATTCCATTCGGTGCCAGGTAAAACATCTCCTTGCCGTCACCCCGCCAGAGAGGGACCGTCCCACCGTCCTTCGATACCATCCATTTGCCGGTGACGGCCGTGCCCCCCGGAGCGGGCGATCCCGCAGCGGCAGAAGCGTCGAACGGCCGCACGTAGATTTCGTCCTTGCCCGATTCGTTGGATTGGTAGGCAACCCAGCGGCCGTCGGGAGAAAACCGGCCCGCTGCCTGGAAGAAGTCCGACTGCTCGAGCGGGAAGGGCTTTCGATTTGCGGCGGTTCCATCGAGTGGAAGCACCCACACGTGGGTGGTGCCAACCGGATTGAAAAAGAGCAGGAAACGTCCGTCGGGAGACCAGCCGCTGGGAATCTTGTGGGCTTCGGACTTGAACAACAGCTCTTCTTCGCCAGCGAGGTTGGAAGTCTTTTGGTACAGGTTGAAGATCCCGGTCTCGGGTTTCTCTCCACCGAATGCAATATGGCTGCCGTCTGGCGACCAGACGGGGTTGCCATCCCAGCCCGAGTCAAACGTGAACCGCGTGGCCACGCCCCGCGCCAAATCGTAGAGCCAGATGTCTCGATGGGCGAAGTTTTGGGGATCAGCCCGCTCGAATGCGACTCGTTTGCCGTCGGGCGAGATAGCCAGAGTGCGATACAAACCGGGGTCCCCGATTGTTCCAAGAACCTTGCCTGTCCTATCGAACCACGTTAATAGACCTTGGATATTGCCCCTGCTCGGTCCACCCGAGGTTGAACTTCCACTCCAATAG
>DATJVZ010000069.1:0-2456 GCA_035501575.1 Terriglobales bacterium
GTAAGGACGTGGGCAACAACATCTCGGAAGTGATAGCGTCCCCGAACGATCCGCATCAATAAAGGTATTTCGAGGCCGACCAAGAGTCCGATGATGATGACCAGGGCATACATCAGCAACTGAAAACCCTGCGTATAGGCGAATGCCAGGAACAGCAGCGCAGAAGAAAAGCCGCCGATCACCCCGAGCAGCAATTCAATCCAAACAAAGCGATAAGCTAGGCCTCGGTCAAGAAAGCGCGAGAGTGCGCTTCCGATGCCCATGGCAAAAAGGTAGCAGCCGATAATGGTTGAGAATTGCAGGACGCTGTCGCCGAGAAGATAGCTGGCCAGGGTGCCCGCAATGAGCTCATAAATCAGCCCACAAGCGGCGATCAGCAACACCGTGATGAAAAGCAGGATGCCCAAGGTCAGTGAACCGCTGACGCAATGATGACACAAATGCCCAACGACATCGCGCCCAGCAGAATTGCGAGCGCAGTGTTGTGTTCCTGGACAATTTCTTTCCAGAGGTTATAAGGTGTGACTTTATCGATGACGAGGAAGGCGCCGGCAAAGATCGCAATGCCAATCGCTGCGTAGACAACTGCGTTTACCACGTTGCCCAGCTGGTTGCCCATTACTTGCCTCCTGTGTAGTGGTGATAATAGCCGTAGACGGACCGGTACGAACCGGGATTGTCGCGCACGGATTTCGGAACGTTCGGGACTTCGTTGACGCGGGTAAGGCTCCAGCCGCGATACTCCGCAAAGGAGACCGAGGCAAGAACCGCCATCCCGTAGATCAGGAGAACAGTTCGGCTCATTCGTCGCCTCTGGCGATGGAATCCTTAACGGAACTCACCGCATTTTCTACCGTGCCGAGAAGGGAGCCGTCGGGTGCGCCGCCGTAATCGCTCTCGGCCCAGCGCAAATGTTCGAAATTCATGGATCTCCAAGTAATCAGAAGAGCAGGCATCAGCAAGAGAAGCCCGCCCAGCCAGAAGAAGCCAGCCTGGGGCACGTCCCGTCGCAGCGTCACCTCGTAGTCAATGCTGCCGTGGCGAGGATCGCTTTCCGGCTCGATTCGTAAGTAGTAGTGTCCCGGTTCCACCGCGGGAACCGTGACGCTGTCTCTCTGGCCGCCTTCCGACCATGAGCCGTCTGCATCGTGGCCGTGGTAATAACTGACCTCGCGTCCAAAATCGTAGGCATGTCCCGTATCCGCGTTAATCAACGCGTAATTCAAATAGATCCAGTTGTTATTCACATCGGCCCGGGTGGTCAACACAACGTCGGAGGTACGCCCTTTCAACTCGAAGGCGTCGGTCACGAAAGAGGCATCGCCGCTGGCGTTGGTGTTGTAACTGTAGGAATCCTCGAAAACGGGTTCGTCACGGGCGGTCGAGTAGACAAGTACCGCAAGTGCGACCAGCAAGGTTAAGAATACAGCCACCATCTCCCAGGTCTTACGTACATTGGCGCTCAGAGGAGACGGCTGGTTTTCGAAAATCCCTATGGGTGCGGGAGATTCGCCTGGCAGCTGGAAGGCCTTCCACAGATCGCGCCCGGCAATGTATTCTCCCATCGACCACGTGACCTCTTTCCCCGTGGTTTCGCGGGAAATCACACGCGGCGGTGAAACGTAGTCGGACACTTCCGCAGATTCTCCCACTCGGACCTGCCAGGGAAACTCCCCCAGAACAAAGTTGGTGACCGCGTTTGCGGTCTGGAAGTGTTGGTAGGTCTCACCCAGATAAGTAAGGGTGCTTCCACCCCGACTGAGGGTTGGAAGCGATCGCAGGGTGCTGGTGTCGTTCCAATGCCCGTTGTACTCGGTCAGATAGCGGAACCCTTGATAGGGATTGAAAAGCAGGTATTCATGCCAGCTGTAGGTGACGCCGTCGACCCGGATCGAACGACGTTGAAATCCGATTGCCTCATATTTGGTTCCACGGATCGTTCCCCGCGTCCCCAGCGGAATGCGGGGTGGGTCCTCGCCGGTAGCCGCTTGGAATTTCTGCAAGATCCTCAAGCGCGGGTCCTGGGCATCGAGAATGGAGTGGCACCCCCCACACACCACAGTCACAGCTTGCCCGAAAGTCCTTAGCGTCAACCCCGCGCCGCAGTTGGGGCAGTTGAGAGATTTCACCTGCGGCGTGCCAGCCGGAACCGGGCCTTGGTCGCTCATGACCATCCCTCGAAAGCGCGCAGGTTCTTGAGCTTGAGACTGTCAAACGGAACCGACTCCCCTAAGTACAGCGCGGGATCCTCGTCCCCGTAATCAATCGTGGCAAACTTGCCCGCCTGCGACATCAGATCGACGAAAACAACATCAACTTTGTCCCAATACTGAAATGGCAACTCTCCCTCGACACCGCGATAATGGGCCTTCGTGATCGTCGCCACCGTGTAGCTTTCTTTGTCCCAGGTGTACTGCTGCCCGACTCGGCACTCTTTCGGCAGCGTGCGACCCGGT
>DATJVZ010000070.1:0-13759 GCA_035501575.1 Terriglobales bacterium
CGAGCCGGGTCGAGCCCGAGCACCTTCGCAGCTTCCAGATAGGCTGAGATCGAAAGCGCGTTCCAGCCGGTGTACACGGTCTTGTCCACATACGGAGTGGGGCGCTTTAAGCGGGCGGCATACATCTTCTGCTTGGCTGACTCGAGGAGAGTTTCGACGTCGGAGGGCGTTCGTCCCAGCCGTCGAGCGATTTCTTCGACCGACGCGCGAACGAACAGAACGTTCTTGGCCGGATGGTGATGCATTTCCCCGATTTCGTTGACGTCGTAATGCAAGCTGGCGACCTGGGCCTCCTCGAGGGTGAGCACCGCTTTGACTTCATCGAGAGTCCAAGTAAAGTAGTCGCCGTCATCTTCCGTGGAATAATCGGCGTCCTGTGAGGCGTAGAAACCGGCCCGCTCGCGGTCACTGAGCCATCCATCCATCCAACGGATGATGTCGCGGGCCACGTCGGCAAAAAACTCCCGGCCGGTGGCCTGATAGGCGTGCACGTAATTTTTAAGCAGTTCGGAGTTGTCGTAGCACATCTTCTCAAAGTGCGGCACAATCCAGCGCTGGTCGACCGAATAACGGTGGAATCCGCCCCCCAGCTGATCGTAGACTCCGCCGCTGGCCATTTTTTCGAGCGTGGCAACAAACACATCACGAAGTTCTTCCTCGTTCGATCGGACATATTGATCGATGATTAAGTCGATGGCTGAGGAGTGTGGGAACTTCGGCGCGCTGCCGAATCCCCCATGTTCGGCATCGAACATCTTCAGAATCGATTCGAGGATTTCATCGACGGTCGTCGGCGAGAAGCTGGCCTGCGCTCCCGGGAAGGTTTCCGCTTGGGAGATTGCTCCTTCAACCATTCTGGCCTGCTCCACCACGTCGGTTTGTTTTTCACGATAGGCGTCCGCGATCGCCCGCAGGATCCGTTTGAAGCTAGGCCGCCCATAGTGGTCTTCGGGGGGGAAGTAGGTTCCGCCGTAAAAAGGTTTTCCCTCCGGGGTAAGAAACGCGGTGAGCGGCCAGCCGCCCTGCCCGCTCATTGAACTCACGGCAATTTGGTAGCGACTGTCGATGTCAGGCCGCTCGTCGCGGTCGACCTTAATGGCGATAAACCGTTCATTGACGATTTGGGCAATTTCGGGGTTGTCATACGATTCCCGGTCCATCACGTGACACCAGTGGCACCAGACCGCGCCAATGTCGAGCAAAATCGGTTTGTTCTCCCGCTGCGCTTGCCGAAAAGCTTCCTCTCCCCACTCCAGCCATTGGACGGGCTGATGCATGGCCGAACGCAAGTACGCAGAAGAGGACTTCGAGAGCGAATTGGGAGTCGCGGTGGACATCACTCAAGTGTAAACGGTTTGTGGGCAGGCCGCGGTCAGAACGCATGCGACCCCTGTCGTTTCTAGTTCTCCATCCCGAGGCCCGCAAGGTGTCGGGCTATCCTCGAATATAAATCGACCGCCTCGGTCAATTGTCGTTTTTCGATGAATTCGTCCTCGGTATGGGCGACGTGAATCGAGCCCGGCCCAATGAGCAGAGGTTCGCCCCAGTTGGTCAGTCCCGGGATGTCGGTGGTAAACGCCGCCACCATGGTTGGCAGCCCGTCGAGAGCACGCAAACGCAGGAAGGGAGTCTCTAAGAGGAACTTCACGGTCGCCAGTCCTTCGGCGGCCTGGACAATTTGTTGGCGCAGAACTGTCGCCGGACCCACCAGCCGATACAGCAATTGTGCGCGGGCGTAGTCGGGAATCACATTAGGAGCACGGCCGCCCTCGATCATTCCGATGTTCACGGTCGTCGGGCCGATTCCCTCCTCAACCGGGAGTTTGATGGCCTTGAGCCGGTGGAGAACCTCGAGCAGCTTGTCGATGGCGGATTCACCCAACTGCGGATAGGCGGAGTGCGCCATCCGCCCCTGGGCAATGATTTCCAGCCGCAGGGACCCTTTCGATGCCACCGCGATTCGATTCTCGGTCGGTTCACCATTGACCAGGAACCGGTTTCCAGCAGCCTGCCGGTTTGCCACCTCGGCCCCCAGGCCATCCCGTTCTTCGCCCACTAAGAAAAGCAAGCCAACATCGATGCCCTCCAAGCGGAGGCGCTCGGCAGCCGCAATCTGGGCGGCAATGATCCCCTTGGCATCACAAGAGCCCCGGCCGTACACCCGGGTCCCATCCTCGGAAGAAGGAATAAAAGGCGGAACCGTGTCCATGTGAGTGGAAAAGACGATGGCTGGGCGGGGTTGCCGGGGAGAGACGGCAAATACATTCGAACGTTCTCCCTCGACTGGCATCTTCCTCGCCTGGTAACCGAGACGGGAGAGCTCGGCATAGAGGCAATCGCCCACCTGCCGTTCATTTCCGGTGACCGACTCAATGTCGACCAACTGGCGGGTCAAAGCGACAACATCCATGGCAAAGAGAATACCTCAAGCGCATGTCTGGCTTCTCCCTTCCCTGCCCAATGGCGACGAAGTTTGATAGGGTGGAGTGCTGAACGTGGTTGAGAACTCCACCATTCGCTCCCTGTTTCTCAGCGGCCCTTCGGGTCGCCTGGAAGCCTTGCTGAACCAGGGCACGGAACGGGCCCCCTACGCCGCTCTGGTCTGCCATCCCCATCCCCTTTATGGCGGGACGCTGCACAACAAGGTCGTCTTCCACACCATGAAAGCGCTCCACCACTTCGGTCTTCCGGTGCTGCGTTTTAATTTTCGGGGGACAGGATTGAGCCACGGAGAGCACGCTAACGGCGTGGGAGAAGTGGAGGACGTCGAGGTTGCACTGGATTGGCTCGCCAACGAGTTTCACCTACCGCTGATCCTCGCCGGCTTCTCCTTTGGAGCGGTGGTTGGCCTTGCGGCGGCCTGTCCCGACGCGCGCGTGAAGGCCGTCATCGGGCTGGGCCTTCCGCTGATTCCCACCGATGGCGACAGCTATGACTTTCGTTTCCTCGAGAGCTGCGCCAAGCCGAAACTGTTCGTGAGCGGCGCCCGAGACCAGTTCGGCCCGATTGCGAGGCTCGAAGAGTTCCTCCGCTCGGTTCCCGAGCCGAAGAAACTGGTGGTCATCGCAGGCGCCGATCACTTCTTCGCAGGCCGGTTGCAAGAACTGCGCCAGACTATCGAAGACTGGTTTGGCACGACCCTATACCCCGCCTGAAGTCAGAGGATCCTCCGAAAAGAATCTCCAAGGTCTTGGCTTTTATAATGCCGCTATGCCGCTTGCCGAGGACGGTGCCATCGAGATGCGCGCCATGGCACGCCATTTGTTCCAACACGGACTTTCCGAAGCCAACATCGACCGTGCTTTCGAGCGCCATGTAAGTTGCGAGCACAGCACGCTGCGAGTGTGCGACGACCTTTACGAACTTTCTTCCTACAAGCGGGTCTTGGTTGTTTCCATCGGCAAAGCCGCGCAAGCCATGGTGGACGCACTCGAGCGTCGAGCCGGCAGCCGCTTTGAAGGAATTATCGCGAGTCCCTTAGCCCCCGTCTCACAAATTCGTGGGTTCCGCTACTTTCAAGGGGGACATCCCACGCCCAATGCGGAGTCGATCGCCGCCGCCGAAGCCATCCTCAAGTCGGTCGACGCGCTCGAGGAGAATTCGCTCGTGGTTTTCCTGCTGAGCGGAGGAGGTTCCTCGATTGCCGAGAAACCGATCGATGAGGAGATCTCTTTGAACGACTTGACCGCCACCTATCGCGGGCTGGTTCTCTCGGGCGCTCCCATTGGGGAGATCAACGCGATTCGGAAGCATCTGTCCGCCCTTAAGGGAGGACGACTGGCGCAGGCCGCCTATCCCGCACGACAGGTTTCCCTGCTCGTCTCCGATGTGCCCGACAACCATCCCGACGCTCTAGCCTCCGGGCCGACCATGCCGGATTCAACTTCGGTCGAGGACTGCTACCGGATCGCCGAGCACTACGGACTGATTGAGCAACTCCCGCCGTCGGTACGGGAACTGTTTGAGCGCCATGCGCTCGAGGAGACTCCGAAGTCGGAGGACCCGTTGTTTTGTCGCAGCCGCTGGTGGACGGTCTTGTCCAACCGAACATTGCTTGAGGCGACCAAGGCGGAAGCCGAGCGCGCCGGCTTCAGGACGGAGGTGGACAATTCTTGTGACGACTGGGACTATGAGAAGGCTGCGACGTATCTGTTAGGTCGGATCGCTCAGGTACGCGCGTCGTCGACCCCGGTTTGCCTGCTCTCGGGTGGCGAGGTCACGGTGAAGGTGACTGGCGACGGAGGGGTGGGAGGCCGAAATCAGCAGTTTGTGCTGGCCTGCGCCGAGAAAATTGTCAATCAGAACATCACGGTGCTGAGCGCCGGCACCGACGGAATCGACGGAAATAGCCCGGCGGCGGGTGCAATTGTGGACGGCACCACTTTGGCTCGCGCTAAAGACCGCGGTCTCATCGCGCAAGCCCACCTGGACAACTTCAACGCCTACCCTTTCTTCCATACCTTGGCAGACGACATCACCACTGGGGCAACGGCCAACAACCTCAGGGATCTACGAATCCTTTTGGCGTATTAAAAGACTGAAGCATAGGGTTAGCTGCTTCCGCTTCAAAAAAATCTGGTCACGCCCTCTTCCATCACCAGAACACGATCCACGATTCCAGCGGCCTTCGCCTCCCGTTCGAGCAACTGGAGCGGCTCCTCGATCGGCTCATGGGAGAGGCGGAATGTGCCGTAATGCATCGGCACCATCCAACGCGCGTTGAGATCGAGAAAGGCCCGGGTGGCGTCGGACGGGTCGGCGTGGACATTGCGGAAAGACGGCGGGTTATAGGCTCCGATGGGCAAGAGGGCTAACTCGGGTGCCAACCTTCTTCCAATCTCACGAAACCCCGAGAAATAGGCGGTGTCCCCGGCGTGATAAATGGAATGTTTTCCGTGGCGTAGAACGTATCCCCCGTAGCCCCGATGGGAATCCTTGATGATCCGGGCACCCCAATGGCGGGAAGGTACGTGCGTGATGGTCAAGCCGCGATGACGATAGTTGTTCCACCAGTCCAGTTCCACCACGTCGCCAAATCCCAGGTCGGAAACCAGGTCGAGCACGTGATTGGGGACCACAATGATGGGAGGCGGCGCCATGCACTCGCGCGCATGCTGCGTAATGGCGCGCAGCGAGGGCCGATGCAGATGATCAAAATGGGCGTGGGTAACGAGCACGAGGTCGATCGGCGGCAGATCCCGAACTTGCAGCCCGGGTTTTCGCAAACGCTTCAGAACAAACAACCAACGGGCAAAATTAGGGTCAATCATCACGTTCTGCCCGCCAATCTGAACGAAGAAGCTGGCGTGCCCGATAAAGGTGACACCTAACTCGCCGTTTGCTACCAGCTTCGGTTTATGGGTCTGTCCCGTGCGAGGACTGACCGCGGAGTGACGAACCAGGCGGCCGAAGGCACGGGCGCGATTGCGCAGGGCGGGGTTCTTGATGGTGGCTTTGAACATCAGTGACGCGGACCTTGGCTCGTCAGAAACGCGATCTCCTCCGCTTGAAATAGCACTACTTTCTGTTCTCATTGTAAGACATTTGTCCAACATTTGTGGATGCATTGCTTGACCGTCTGCGCCGCGTCAGGTCTAATTCTTTTGCGGACTTTCGATTCCCTCGAGGAGTGTGTATGCGAGTTGCTTTTCTAGGCTTGGGGATTATGGGGCGACCTATGGCTTCGAACCTGGTGAAGGCCGGTCATGAAGTGACGGTCTGGAACCGTACTCCCGGCAACACCGTGGAGGGCGCGAGCGTCGCGAACTCCCCCGGCGAGGCGGCGCGGGGTCAAGAGGTGGTTTGGACCTGCGTAGCGGACACCAGGGCGGTTGAGAACATCTTGTTTGGGCCGCAAGGCGTACAGGAGTCGCTGGCCGAAGGCCAGATTATCGTTGATTCGAGCACTATCTCTCCTTCCGCCACCCGGCAGTTCGCCGAGCGCGTCAGCCGGAGCGGGGTTGACTATGTCGATGCTCCTATGACTGGCTCGAAAGTGGGAGCAGAGAACGGCACTCTGGTTTTCATCGTTGGCGGCGAACTAGCTGCCATCGAGAAACTCAAGCCTTTATTCGCCGCCACGGGGAAGAAATTCTTCCGCATGGGCGAGACCGGCAAGGGGCAAGCCGCCAAGCTTGCCATGAACCTGCAGATTGCCCTGATCTACGAAGGGTTTGCCGAGGCTCTCACTCTGGCCACCAAGCTCGGAATCGATGCCGAAACTTTGCTTCCTTTGATCGAGGCCACCATGGTCCGCTCAGGGGTCGTCGAATACAAAGCACCTTTCGTTTTGAAGCGCGATTTCACCCCCAATTTCCCCTTGCGCCTTATGCGAAAAGACATCCGGCTGGCCTTAGAAGCGGCCAAAGAAGCCCGCGTAAAGTTGCCAGGACTGGAAACCGTCGAGGAAATCTACGACCTGGCGACCGAAGACGGTAACGAAAACCTCGACTACGCCGCCACACTGACCCTGCTCGAGAAATGGGCGGGCGTCGAAGTAAAAGGAGCCACCGCCGCCTGATCCTCTAAGCCGGGGATCCGGGCTTCGCACCCCATCTGACTCTCTAGTACTTGTACTGCCGTAACCGAAAGTGTTGCTTTCGGTGACAGAAGTATTACATACAACCTGCCTTCAATCTTGGTAAGTTATCGATGGCAACTAAACCTGGTGAACATAGTGCAAATAGAAGCTTTGAATCGGAAATCCTCTGAGAAGGGGATCAATTGGGTAACCGCAACGTTCATGGCCATTTTCCATGCGGGCGCGGTTTTAGCCTTGTTTTTCTTCACTTGGAAGGCTTTTTTCGTTGCGTGCCTGCTTTGGTGGATTTCGGGCAGTTTAGGTATCGGCATTGGGTATCACCGACTCCTGACGCACCGTGGCTACAGGACACCGAAGTGGCTGGAATATTTCCTTACCCTTTGTGCCACGACCGCTCTCGAAGGGGGCCCGATTTTCTGGGTAGCCACCCACCGCATTCATCATCAGTTTTCCGATGAAGACGGCGACCCTCATTCCCCTCGCGAGGGCAAATGGTGGGCCCACATGGGCTGGATCCTTACCGGTAAATCCATGCACCATGACACCTCGACGCTTGCCCGCTATGTTCCCGATCTGGCCAAGGATAAATTCCACGTCTGGATCACGAAGTATCACTATCTCTCGATCGTGGCCGTGGGCTTGGGCCTGCTGGCGCTGGGCGGCCTGCCGTGGTTGATGTGGGGATTGTTCCTTCGCACGGTCGTCGGCCTGCATGCCACTTGGATGGTGAATTCGATTACTCACACCTGGGGCTCACGGCGATTCGCCACCCGCGATCTCTCCACCAACAATTGGTGGGTAGCCATTTTCACCTTCGGAGAGGGTTGGCATAACAACCATCATGCCCATCCGGTTTCTGCCCGCCACGGTATAGCCTGGTACGAAGTGGACCTCAACTGGTACGGCATCTGGATCCTTAAGAAACTCGGTTTGGCCCGCCAGGTGTATCGCGTACGTTTGTCGAAGCTGCCCGCTCGTCCCCCCCTGCTCAGTCCGCTCACGACGCTGAACCTGGCGGCTTCGTCGTCCTCTACGGCTTCCGGAGACTAGACGGCGCTCAAACCTCGATGATCATGTCTTCCAAGCGGGTGGGATAGGTGTTGATGACTTCGCCCTTCGCCGGGCGCACGATCACCGTATCGGAATGCCGGAAACCGCCCCAGTCCGGATCGTAGACTCCGGGTTCACAACTAAAAGTCATTCCCGACTGCAATACCGTCTTGTCGCCTTCGGCGATCCATGGAGATTCGTGTCCTTCAAGACCGATCCCGTGACCGGTGCGGTGCCGCAAGAATTCTTCAAAGCCCGCTTTTCGGATCTGGTCCAGGCTAAGGTTGTCCACCTCTTCGGCGATGGCTCCTTCTTTCATGTTGGCGACGCCGGTATCGTGAGCGGCCAGCATGGCCTCGAAAAGCCGCTTGGCATGGTCGCTTGGTTTGCCGACCGAGAAGGATCGCTCGCACTCCACGTTATAGCCACCGACTTGGGCGCTGTAGCTGAGGATGAGGGCATCGCCCGGCGCCAGGTGATCTTTGCTCGGCACGGCATGCGGAAAGGCCGAGCGTTTGCCGAAGGGCACCAGTCCTCCGAAGGGTGGTGCAATGCCAACCCCCACGACGTCTTTCAATTCGGCTGACATTTTGTCGGCCAGGGCATCGGCGGTGGCTTTCAGAATCTCATCTTCCTTGGCGCTGGGGTGATTCTGGACAAATTCGCGCCCGGCCTGGACGGAAAAGTCAGCAAAATACATGGCGCGGCGCATGACATTGAGTTCGTCTGGATCCTTCACCCAGCGCATTTGATCGATCAAATCCCCGGCTTCCACGATGTTCGCGTGGGGCGCTCCGAGCGCCATCTGCTTCAAGGTGCTGGGCTTGGACTCCTCAATGCCGATCCTGGCTTTGCCCAAACCACGCTTAGCTACCCGCTCGAAGATCCAGCGCACGCGGTTGACGGGGCCGGGAAAATCGAAATAGGCTTCGTAGTCCTTCACCCACCAGAGCTTCACTTGATCGGACTCCAATAGGGGAATGAACAGCACGGGGTCACCCGAACGCGATATCAAAACCGCAAGCGGTCGTTCGGTCGAAAGATGAAAGTAGCCGGTGGTGTAAATGACGTTGGTCGAATGCAGCAGAACCATTGCGTCCAGGCGGCGCTCGGCCATTGCCTCTTGCACTTGGCCTATCTTGCGGCGATACCAGGCGGCAGGAAGACGGTCGGGCAGCTCGGCACCGGTTGTACTGCCCCTGATGGCCAGCCTGCGGGTTCGACCGTAAGCCGAAAGTCGGGAAGTGAAGCTGAGCGCTACCGCACCGACGGCGGTGCGGAGGAACTGCCGGCGTTCCGGGATTTCCAAGTACTCCTCCTCGGTCGAGAGATCGCGCGCACCCATGGTAGCGGATTCCTTCTCAATTCGAGAGCAGAATCCCGTCCTCGGGGCCATTCCCCGCTCTTCGTGTACGGCTCGTCATCGATCGAGCGGCGCGACCGAGCGAGGTTGACGGCCGGGCTGGTTTGACCGTACAATCCTTTTTTCATCATGTCGAGCCATCGGAATCGTCGGAACGCCTGTTGTTGCGCTTGTTGTTGTTGCGCACCTGTGTGTTCTGGCGCACGGAGGCTGCTGAGCTAAAAGTTTTCTAAGTATCGGCATCCATCACCCATCGCCAGAGGAAAGCTGGCGATGGGTTTTTTTTTACGGCTATGACCAAGGAGACGAAAACTCAGCGGGTCGAGCGGCTCAAGCGGGAAAAGAATCCTTGGGAGGCAATCGACGAGATCCGCCGCTTCGCCCGGGAAGGCTTCAACTCGATTCCGCCCGAGTGGCTGGGTACATACTTCCGCTGGTGGGGTATCTACACTCAAGGCGATGGCGAAGGGGTTCTCGGAGGGCAAGGCGGGGAGGGACGGGCCCTGCCCTATTTCATGCTCCGCATCCGCATCCCCAACGGGCTATTGCGTTCGCGGCAATTGGCGACGATTGCCGATCTCTGCGAGCGCTATGCGCGCGGAATCGCCGATCTCACGGTGCGGCAAAATATTCAGCTCCACTGGATCCGGATCGAGGATCTGCCGGAAGTGCTGGAGGCGCTTTGGCGGTGTGGGCTGAACAGCAAAGGGGCCTGCGGCGACGTGACTCGCAACGTCACCGGTTGCCCTCTCTCCGGAGTCGACGCCGAGGAACTGTGCGATGCTTCCCCGCTGGCTTTCGAAGCAACCAAGCTCCTGGCGGCGAATGCGGAGTTCTACAACCTTCCTCGCAAGTTCAAGATTTCGATCACCGGCTGCCGCGCCTGGTGCACCTATCCCGAGATCAACGACATTGGGCTGACGGCCGTTCGGCGCACGCTGCGAGCGAACGAGGAGATTGGTTTCTCGCTGCGCGTGGGTGGCGGGCTCTCCGCCGAACCGCATCTGGCAACCCGTCTCAACGCCTTCGTGCGCTGGCATCAAGTTCTGGCGGTGCTTCAGGGCATGGCTGAACTCTTCCGCGATTCCGCCTCCCTGCGGGAGCACCGCGAGCGGGCGCGGCTGAAGTTCCTCTTCCTGCGGCAGGGGTGGAGCGGCGAGGATTTCTTGCGCGAACTCGAACACCGCATGGGATTCCGCCTGGATCCGGCGGTCGAAGAACACGCGCCGGCGGACGTTTACCGCGACCATGTCGGCATTCATGGGCAGAAGCAGCCGGGATACTTCTACGTAGGAGCAACCGTGCTGCGCGGCCGAATCTATCCCGCACAAATGCGAGCCGCAGCCGAGCTGGCCGAACGGTTCGCCGACGGTCAACTGCGAACCACGAACATGCAAAACCTGCTGATTGTGAATGTTCGTCGCGAAAACACGCAAGCGTTAGCCAGGGAACTCGAGCGAGTTGAACTACCGGTCGGAGGTTCTCCGTTCAGGCGAGGTGCCATCGCCTGCAGCGGTACCGAGTTTTGCAAACTGGCCATTACCGAGACCAAGAGCTTCTCGCGCTGGCTGGTAGAAGAGCTTGAGGAGCGGCTGCCGGAGTTTGACCAGCCCCTCAAACTGCACGTTACGGGCTGCCCCAACAGTTGCGGCCAGCACTGGATCGCCGACCTCGGAATCGAGGGCAAGAAGCTGCGAGTCGAGGGACGAATGGTCGATGCTTATTACTTTTGCGTAGGAGGAGCCGTCGGCCAGAACCAGGCGATTGCGCGGC
Organism: Terriglobales bacterium; assembly: GCA_035501575.1. Lineage (GTDB taxonomy): Bacteria > Acidobacteriota > Terriglobia > Terriglobales > Acidobacteriaceae > JAFAGX01. The sequence goes on from DATJVZ010000070.1 coordinate 10,728, forward strand.
CGATCGGGTATCGCTGCACTGCCCGAGAGGTTCCCGACGCCATCGAGCGGCTTTTGCGCGCCTATTTGATGGATCGTTGGCCGGGCGAGAACCTGAGGCGATTCTTCTCCCGGCACAGCGAGGAAGAGCTGCGAAGCTTCCTCGCCGGTCACTTGGCCGAGGCGGTGGCTCGCGATCTGCCGGCCGGGCCTGTGCCGCACGGTGTGGAGGGATGAGAGAACGATCGATGGAAAGACTTTTCCCAATCTATCTGAAGCTCCGAGGCCGGCAGGTGCTGGTGGTGGGCGGCGGGAACGTGGCGGAGGGAAAGATTCTCAGCCTGCTCGACACCGGAGCGACGATCCGCGTGGTGGCGCTCCAGGCGAGCCGGCGGGTGCAGGAATGGGCGGCGGACGGATTGCTCGCTCTCGCCGCGCGCCCGTTTGAAATCCAGGATCTCGATGGCGTCTTCCTGGTCGTGGTGGCCACGGGCGCTGCCCCGGTCGGGGAATTGGTGTTTCTTGAGGCCCAGGCACGAGGCGTCCTGGTGAACGTGGTGGATGTTCCGGGGCAGTGCGACTTCTTTTATCCCGCCGTGGTTCGCCGCGGGGACCTGCAGATCGCCATCTCCACTTCCGGGCAGAGTCCTTCGTTGGCACAGAGGCTCAGACAGCAGTTGGAACGGCAGTTGGGAGAGGGCTATGCGGCTTGGGTGGAAGAGCTGGGCGAGACCAGGCGGCAAGTGCTCGGCAGCAATCTCCCGCCGCAACAAAAGCGATTTCTTTTGCACTCGCTTGCCAGCCGGGAGGCATTTGAAGCCATGGCCTCGGCCGACGGCGAGCATAAACCCGAGGGGGAACGAGCATGAAAGGAAAAGTGTATTTGGTCGGTGCCGGTCCGGGAGACCCCGACCTGCTGACGTTGAAGGCGCTCCGCCTGCTGAAAACCGCCGATGTCGTGCTCTATGACGATTTGGTTTCGGAGGAGATTCTTGCTCTCGTCTCCTCCTCGGCTCGCCTGCATAACGTGGGCAAGCGCTGTGGGTCGAAAAAGATCACCCAGGCGGAAATCAATTTCCTCATGGTTAGCTATGCCACCTCCGGACTGATGGTGGTACGGCTCAAAAGCGGCGATCCCCTGATCTTTGGCCGTTCCGGAGAAGAGATGCAAGCGCTCGCCCGGGCCGGCCTACACGCGGAACTCGTGCCTGGCGTGACCGCCGCTTTGGGCGCAGCGGCCGCGGCCCAGATTCCCCTCACCCATCGCCACCTCTCGCACGCGTTGGTCCTGCTCCCCGGCCATGTTGCCGAGGAGAGCGAATTCGCCGACTGGAGCCGACTGGCCTCGAGCGGTGTCACGCTGGCCATCTACATGCCGGGCCACAACTACACGGAACTGGCGCAGCGGCTGCTCGACGCCGGCATCGCCCGTACGACACCTTGCGCGATCATTGCCTCCGCCACCAAAAAGGAACAGGCGATCGCACTCTCTTCTTTGGACGAGCTCGCGGGCCTCAGCCCGGTCGGCTCACCGGCGCTTTTGCTGATCGGAGAAGTGGTACGTTTCGCCCGCGCAAGCGCCGATCAACCCGTCGGGTGGATCGACGGCCAAGACGTTCTCGGATGGTCCAACCTTCCGAGCCTTCTCAACCAAGCCGCAAGCTGCGCTGTACAAAAGGAAACCCTGTGATCAACGAAATCGAGCGGATCGAATTGTTGGCCGAAGACTGGAGCCCGCGACGGGTGTTGCACTGGGCCTTCGAACGATTTGGCGATCAGGTCGCGATCTCGTCGGCCTTCGGACTCGAGGGCATGGTGTTGATCGACATGGCCTCCGGTGTGCGCCCAGGGTTCCGTCTGTTCACTCTGGACACCGAATTTCTGTTTCCGGAAACCTACGGCTTGATGGACCAAATCGAGGATCGCTACGGGGTCGAGATCGAGAGAGTGTATCCGCTGGTTTCGCCCGAAGAGCAGGCTCGGATCTACGGGCCAAACCTATGGAACCGCAACCCCGATCTGTGCTGCGAACTGCGCAAAGTTGAGTCTTTGCGGAGAAAGTTGGGGGAACTTCAGGCCTGGATTACCAGCATCCGCCGCGATCAGACCCAGGTTCGGGCCCAGGCGCGAAAAATTGAGTGGGATCGAAAGTTTGATCTGGTCAAGATCAACCCCATCGTGGATTGGACCTCCGAGCAGGTATGGAACTACATCCGCCAACACCAGGTTCCCTATAACCCGCTCCATGACCGCAACTACCCAAGTATTGGTTGCACTCATTGCACACGAGCCATTCGAGCAGGCGAAGATCCGCGCGCGGGACGTTGGCCGGGGTTTCGAAAGACCGAGTGCGGACTGCACTCGCTCCCCCAGCTGCCGACCGAACCCGCGGATGCCTAGGCGCCTCGAGACCGGCAGGCACCACACCTGCTAAGCGACGCTTTTCGAAACCGGCCAGCCACCGGTTGTTGACGTCCGCCCTTCTCTGCTACGCTCGCTAGTCTCACGTGAGAACTCCACCATGACTAATACTAAAATTCTGGCGGCTATGGCCGCCTTATCCGTCGCTCTGCCCCTTTTGGCCAGAGACAGAGCCACGCCAAAATCGGAACCCGAAAAGCCATCCTACGAGTTGCCCCAACCGGCGAAGGAAAATCTCGATTTGACGGCTTACCAGCGCATTCGCGATGAGGGATTAGGCCACTCGCATGTGATGGAATACGCTTCGGCGCTCACCGACGGCATCGGTCCTCGTCTGACCGGTTCCCCTAATGCCAAGCGGGCGAACGAGTGGGCCCGCGATCAACTCACCGCCATGGGTTGTGCAAACGCCAATCTGGTCGACTGGGGCGAATTCGGCATGGGATGGCAACAACTCAACGCCTGGGTGCGAATGGTCTCGCCCGATACCGCCGTGTTTATCGCTCAGGCTGCTCCTTGGTCGCCGTCGACCAACGGCCCGGTCAGCGGGCCGGCCATCTGGATGGACGTTAAGAAAGAGGAGGATCTCGAGAAATTCAAAGGCAAGCTCGCGGGCAAGATTGTGCTGCTCGG
>DATJVZ010000071.1:0-13340 GCA_035501575.1 Terriglobales bacterium
GGGACGCGGCCTCGGCGCGAGCCGATCTCGATCGTTTCCGGCGTGAACTCGGCACCGATTACCTTGATATTTGCCTCATGCACTGCCTCACCGAGGCCGATTGGACGGAACGCTTCAAAGGAGTAATGGATGTGCTCTCCGGGGCCAAGGAAAAGGGCATCATCCGCGCGCATGGATGCTCTTGCCACAGTGTGGAAGCTCTGCGCACAGCCGCGAAATCTCCGTGGGTCGAAGTAGATTTGGCCCGCATCAATCCTGCCGCAGCCTACATGGATGCCGGTCCTGAAACGGTGGTTCCCATCCTCCGGGAAATGAAGGCTAAAGGCAAGGCCGTGGTCGGGATGAAGATTCTCGGTCAGGGCGAACTCCGCCATCGTCAGGATGAAGCCATCAAGTACGCCCTTTCGCTGGGTCTGCTCGATGCCTTCACGATCGGGGCCGAATCGAAGGCAGAGCAAGAAGATCTGATCCGCCGCATTGCCGCAGCTTAAGGTATCCCACGGAAGAATCTCTTGCTTCCATGGACCTACCCACCTTCACATAACCATCTTTATCCGGGTGCCGGCGATAAGGCCAGAGCGCGGGCCGAAACAATTACGGCGGGGGAATTTCAGCAGCTGGGCCAGCCACCATGTTTCGCGCTTCGAGCCTTCCCCAATTCACTTGCTCCACGCGACCGACCCCTGCTCCCCAACTCAGGGCCCCGATCCATGCCACCGCCGCCGTGATGAAGAATGGCGCATAAAAGTGTCCCGTCCGGTCGACCAGAAATCCCGTAAGGGCAGGCGACACCCACCCCGCGAGATTGCCGATAAAGTTCTGCACTCCGGTCCATCGTCCTGCGGCCAGAGGTCCGGCCAATGTCTGGGTAATGGCCCAGCCGTTGGAGACGCTGATTCCCAAGAACGCTCCGACCAGTGCCAGCATCGCGACGAACGCTGGGCCCTGCTCAATGGCAGCCAAAATCAGAAAAACTCCCACCCCGAGAGATCCGAAAACCATGGAGCTTTTGCGTACCAAGGTCGGCGTGCCTCCGGCGTGAATCCAGCGATCCGTGAGCTTCCCCCAGATTAGGGCTGCCCCCGCCGACATCAAGAACAGAAGCCCACCAACTTTCGCCATATCCTCCAGAGAAAGGTGCCGAGCCCGCACCAGGTAGAACGGCAACCAAGTCACCAGAAAATACAAGTAGTAGTTGATCGAGAACTGTCCCAGACACGTGCCCCAGGCCGATCGGCATCGCAAGATAGGAAGAACTCCAATCCCCGGCGCAGACGGTTCGAGAGAACGGCTGGCCCTGCGTGGCATCCATAGCAGCCACGGCACCAGCCACAGCAAACCTCCGATCCCTAAGGCAAGGAAAAACGGACGCCATCCAAAGCGCCCGACCACGGTTCCTCCGACCAGTATGCCCACGGCCGGCCCCAGAGAAAGACCGGCCATGAGTACCGCGTTCATGAAGCCGCGGCGCTGTTCGGTGATGTAGGTGCTCAGCACTTTGCAACAGGAAGGAAATGCGACCGACTCTCCCACACCCAGAATTACGCGAACGAAGATCAGAGCCAGGAATCCGTGGAGCGTTCCCGTAATGGCCGTTGCCACCGACCAGACAAAAAAGCCTGCAGCGAATACCCACTTCACGTCGAAGTGGTCGACGAGCCACCCCGCAGGAACCTGCATGAGGCCGTAGGTCCAGAAGAAGGCGGAAAGCAGAGTGCCCAGTTGTGAAGCACTGAGGCCTAGTTCGTCCTTGAGCAAGGGCGCTGCAATCGAGAGATTGCTTCGATCGATGTAGTTAATGAAAACGGAGAGCCCCAGGAGAAAGACCACCCGGTTCATTTGAGCGGCGTCGGCCTGATTGGTGGATCCGAGGGCCAGCCTACCCGTCGACGACCGACCCGCGTCTTCGTGATTGCTGAGGTTGCCCATCGTCACGAAACGCCATAATACAACCTCTCACCTCTTCACGGTCTTTTTCGGCACGGCTGCTGGCGGCAATTCCGAGGATGCCTGATGAGGTGATCAAGTTGCGCAGCCGTGGTCAATATTCGAGTCTGAACTTCGTAGCAGCCAACACGTACAGCCGTCGCCATACCAGGCGGTTGATGATAACGACCGTCACCACCATCACCACGGTCGCGGTCAGAAGAAGACGAAAGTTACCTGCGTCGGTCGCCTGGCTGATGATCGCCCCCAAGCCGGTTGTCGAGATGGTCTGACCGCGGAAGCGGACGTATTCGGCCACAATGCTGGCATTCCAGGCTCCACCGGAGGCGGTGACCAGACCCGTGATCAAGTAAGGAAAGACCGCCGGGAGAAATAACCTTCGCCAGCGCTCCGAGGCACTCAACTGGTAGACCGTACAGACCTCTTTCAAATCCGAAGGTATTGCCGTCGCACCCGCGATCACGTTGAATAAGACATACCACTGCGTTCCCAACAGCAGCAGCGCAATCGAGCCGATGCCGAGACCGCCTCCCGCGCGAACCAGGGCTAACAGAATAATCGGAAACAAGGCAGTCGCCGGGACCGAGGCAGCGATCTGAGCGATCGGTTGGGCCACGGCAGACAGCCTGGGCCGCAATCCGACGAGCACTCCGACGGGAACAGCCCATAGCGCAGCCAGCAGGAGAGCGACTTCCACCCTGAGGAATGTTGCTCCTGCTCCCCAAACGATATGCCGTAATTCCGCCGACGAGACGCTGGCCAAGACCGTGAACATCTTCACCACGGCGTATGCGATTCCGCCCAGAACAACAACCAGCGCTGCACGCATGGCCCACACCCGCCCCCGGTTGCTGATGCGTTCTGGGGAGGGGGTCTCGTGCTCTCGCGCGAAATGCAAGTCCAACCGCTCCCGCAGGGGCAATAAAACCGAGCGGGTGACGAACGGAACAAACTTCGAACTGCGCAGCAAAGTCAGCACCGGTGAACGAGGCACACTCGCGGAACCGACCTGCTCGAACTTGAACTTCTCCGCCCAGGCAATCACCGGACGCCATACAACTTGGTCGATCACAACAATCACGCCGACCATGGTTACCAGCCCCAACAGGATGGCTCGAGTATCGCCGGCGTTGGCGGCAGTCTGAAGATACGAACCTAGGCCTGGCAGACGAAAGTCGCGATTTCCCAACACAAACATTTCGCATGCCATCAAGAAGAACCAGCCGCCGGCAACCGACATCATGGAATTCCAGATCAGGCCAATCGCCGCCCAAGGCAATTCGAGTTTCCAAAAGCGTTGCCACCAGTTCAAACGGTAGGCCTGCGCAGCTTCGCGCATCTCAACAGGAACGCTCTTGAGAGACGCATAAAAACTGAAGGCCATATTCCATACCTGGCCGGTGAAAATCAGCAATATCGATCCGAGTTCCACGCCTAACTGCCGACTGGGAAACAGTGCCACCATAGAGATCATGACGCCGGGCAGGAAACTGAGAACGGGAATGGACTGCAGCGTGTCGAGCAGAGGAATCATCAACCGCTCGGCTTTGGGGCTAGACGCGGCGGCATACCCATAGACAAGCGTGAAAAAGAGGCTGAAGACATAGGCGATACCGATCCGCAGAACCGAAAACAATGCGTATTTCGGCAAGGCTGCGGGATGCAGGCTGATTTCCGCCTCCGCACCGACCGGACCGGACCAATAACGGGCAAACGCAAGCAGGCTGTAAAACAGGCCGATTCCTCCGAGGACGATCGGTAACTCGCGAAACAGAGATGTCGCCGTTGCCGGCACCATACCCCAAGGCAACACTCGGGAGGCGGTTCTGTGCAAGGGCTGGAGCATCAATGCAGGGGGATCCTCTCGGGTGAACTTGCCGCATCGGGGGATTCGTCGAGCAGCAACCGATCGGTTGCCGAATCGTAGGTGAAAATCTCGGCGTATCGCCCCCAGTTCAGCACAGTCTCGATCTGGCGCTGGGCCTCCTCCGCGGGAAGGTGCTCGTCCAAGACATCACGAAAGAACTCTAAGGGAACCGCCCGATCCGACTTTCGCTCGAGAGCATTCCGAATCTGTTGAATGAGGGTGACATGACTGAGGACTGCTTTGCGGAAGAGTTTCTTCCGGGCAACGATGTCGGCTGCGGCAAATTGTTTCCCGTCGGAAGTGATTCGCACATCGCCTTGAACCGAATCGGCAAAACCCAAGAGGACGGCCGCGTCCACAATCGGGAAAAGGTCATCCACCTCCATCAGCAATTCGTCAGCGAGGTGATACAAGTCCTCTTTACCTCCACGTTCGTTCAGAAATTCCAGGAGGCCGGCCATTCCACCGGCCGTGGCGTGAGGCAGAATCTGGAACGAAGGCTTGCGCAGAGAGGGCAACTTGGTAAACGGGCCGAGCTCTGCCTCGGGTTGGGTCATCACCTTATAGATGTAGTCCACATAGACGAGAAATTCAGCGGACTTCCGGTCTCGTGGTTGGGGCAAGGAAACATTAAAATCAGCCCTGATCCTGGCTGGATGGGCTCCCAGTACTACGACGCGATCGGCTAACAACACGGCTTCTTCGATATTGTGGGTCACCAGAAAAATGCTCCTGGTAGGGATCTGGTTCTTAGTCCAAAGCTCCATAAGCTCGCTGCGAAGGTTCTCGGCGGTCAGCACGTCCAAGGCGCTGAATGGTTCATCCATAAATAGCACTTCGGGCTTCACCGCCAAGGCCCGCGCAAACCCAACACGCTGCTTCATCCCTCCCGAAAGCTCTTTTGGATAAGCGTTTTCAAAACCCTTGAGCCCAACAACGGCCAGCGCCTCCATCGCTTCGCGATGGCGAGCCTCGTGTTCCAATCCACGCGCTACCAGGGGAACCTCCACGTTCTCCAAGACCGTCAGCCATGGAAACAGGGCAAAACTCTGGAATACGATTCCGACATTCGCACCCTTGTGGTTCAGAGGTTGGCCGTGCCACAGTAACGTACCTTGCGACGGTGGTATCAGTCCCGACAGAATTCGCAACAGGGTTGATTTTCCCGATCCAGAAGGTCCAAGAAGAGCACAAATCGTCTCTGAATCCACCGACAGGTCCAGAGGCGCGATGATTTGGATTTGTTTGCCATCGGGCTGGGTGTACGATTTTTCTACTCGCCGCGCCTCAATGATCGGTTCTCGCTTCATTTCTCGCCGCGGCTCGGGGTGGCGTTCGACCTTAGGCACAGGCCTCGGCACTTCCGTGATTTGGGCAAGTGGGGCATCGGACAGTTCGTCCATCAGGCGCTGCCAGGCTTCCTCCGGGAGTTCGTCGAGGAAGCGCAAGCGAGCATCTGGGCTCAGGAGGTCAACAATGGCGCGCATCTCTTCTTTCGACCGCGAGTGCAGCAGGACATACTGGTCGTAGTACGGGAGGTGCGGGAGCACGACCGAGCCTAGGTCGAGCGGTAAATGGCGGAATAGCTGTTGTTGCTCTTCGAAGGCGAGTTCGCCCAACGCCGCAGCCGCCTGGGCAGGATCGGAATTTCGTAGCAGCTCCGCAGCCTCGTCCCAACGCTCCTGCGAAAGAGCGTTGCGGAGCGTCGGAGTGATAACAGAGCTCATCGGAGACTTATCATTCTCTCAGTGAGCCTCAGCGGCCGTCTATCGCTTTCTCACCGGCTTCGACCGGCCCGGACACCGACCCGAGGCCCAGCCGTGAGGTTCGCGATGGTGTACTATCTTAGGCACTCCACTGCCAGGGAACGACTATGGCCGAAGCCATTCTCCCGATGAAGCGATGGATTTGATCGCAATTCCCGGCGCTGAACTCTATTATGACCGGAATTTCCTGCCTCCCGAAGAGGCAACTCGCTGCTTCGATACGTTGCTCAAGGACTGTGCTTGGATGCGGCGCCGAACTTCGTTTGGACCGATGGTACCTCGCGACGAGGCCTACTACGGCGATCCCGGGACCCAGTACCGCTACTCAAGGCGCGAATACAAACCCATTCCATGGTTGCCGGAGTTGCTTGCGCTGAAAGCCCGTGTGGAACAGGTCACACCGAGGGCAGCCTATGCCAATTCGCACTTGCCCTGCGTTGGTTACAATGCCGTGCTTTGCAATCTGTATCGGGATGGAAACGACAGCGTCGGCCTGCATGCAGATGCCGAGCCGGAAATGGGGCCGGTGATCGCCTCCCTCAGTCTGGGGGCGGAACGCCTATTCCGACTGAAGCAAAGCAACGGAACCCCGGCATTTTCCGAACGACTGCCCCATGGCAGCCTGCTGATCATGGCAGGCACGACGCAGAAGAACTTCAAGCACGAGATTCCCAAAGAACACGGCATCACCCGATCACGCATTAATCTGACCTTCCGTCACATTCAGCATCCATGAAGCCTGGCTCAGTGGGAGAGCTTACCCGGTGCGCGGCGTTAAAAGCCGGCTTTGAGGCGGGATAAGATAGCAGAATTATTGAAGCTCCATAACTTGCGGGCGAATCGAACCTCAAAGGAGGGTCGAATGTACGTTGTCACGGGTACAACTGGCCATACTGGGAACGTCGTCGCAAGGACTCTGTTGGGTAAAGGTGCCAAGATTCGGGCGATTGGCCGGAGCGCCGATCGTCTACAAGCTCTTGTGGCGCAAGGGGCCGAGGCGTTTGTCACGGATCTCACCGAGGTATCGCACCTCGTCAAGGCTTTTGAGGGAGCGAAGGCCGCCTACGTCATGCTCCCTCCTAACCTCGCCGCTCCGGATTATCGGGCGTTTCAAGACCGTGTTACCGATACGATTACAGCGGCTCTGCGCAGCGCCAGAATTACGCATGTAGTCACACTAAGCAGCATAGGGGCCGACAAGCCAGATCGAACTGGCCCCGTCCTGGGCCTGCGCTATCTGGAGCAACAGCTCAACCACATTAACGGCTTACATGTGCTCCACCTGCGCGCTGGCTACTTTATGGAGAACACTCTCTCGCAGGTTGGTGTCATTCAAAAGATGGGCATTTCGGTGGGTCCCCTGCGTCCTGATTTGAAGCTTTCCATGATCGCCACTGAGGATGTGGGGGCGGTTGCAGCCGATGCACTGTTGCGTCTGGACTTCCAACAGAAAAATACCCGCGAGCTGCAAGGTCAGCGCGACATCAGCATGAACGAAGTCGCCCAAATCATCGGAAAGGCCATCGGCAATCCTGGCCTTCGATATACTCAGGCACCCGATGACCAAGTGCAGGCAGCGCTCATCCAGCTTGGCATGTCCGCCAGCATAGCTCGCCTCCTGCTTGAGATGTCAGCGGCGCTGAACTCAGGCTACATGCGAGCGCTGGAGCCACGATCCGCACAAACCACCACACCGACTTCCTACGAGACTTTCGTGGCCGAGAAGTTCAAGCCTCTCTATGAAGGGAAATCGGCGGCGTAGCACCGACGATACGAAGTCAGTTCTTGTGGTGTACGCGCGCCCTCAGCAGATCTCTACCTGCTCAGCACAATCCGGCGCTGCGAGCTCAATTCTTGTGGCAAAGTTCCAAGAAGCGCAAACTCTCGAGTTCTTATGAAGGGAGTGCAGGTATGTATCGGCTTTCTTCCCTCCGGCGACTTTGCTCGTTTCGAACTCTCCTGGTCACGTCCCTCTTCGTAAGCTATGGGCTCGCACCCCTTCCGGTCAGCGGTCTGTATCGAAAGCCGCGCATTCGCACCATCACAGCATTCGTTCGCATTGAACCTTCACAAGCTCGATCCCAGATTGAACAAACGGTGGACATGCTTCGTCAGGCAAGAGCGGCATTTGAAAAGCGCGGCTACGAAGTTCAGACCACCCGTATAACAACTCAACCCTTTCCCCAATACGTAGGCGTCCGATCGACAACGGAGGCTTTGGATTTGTTCAAAGACCTCGACAATTTATCGAAAAAGGATTCGTTTCTGCTGAACATCGGGCCCCTGACTCCGACGGACTTGGCCGATGCCACAAAGCTGGAGTTGCTCAACCTGGCTTTAGCAACCACCAAAGTAAATGCGAGCTTGGTGGTGGCGGATGACGGGGGCGTGCGTTGGAGTGCGGTCGAAGCCGCTGCCCGCGTGATTAAGTACCTCGAAGACCGTAGTCCCAACGGGGCCAACAATTTTGATTTCGCGGCGGTTGCGATGGTACCGCCCCACACCCCGTTTTTCCCTGCATCCAATCATGACGGGGCTGGCCATGAGTTTTCGATAGGCTGGGAAGCGGGAGCTTTTGTTTCTGATGTTGTGGCCGGGGCCAATGGAGACATGCAAATGGCGAAGGAACTTCTCGTCCGTGAATTCGAGCGGGAGGCACGTGCGGTTGACACAATTGCCACGCAAGTCGCAAGCGAATCTGGGTGGAAATACATGGGGCTGGATCCAACCCCCGCGCCGATGACCGACTCGTCCATCGCCGCGGCTGTTGAAACCCTCAGCCGAGCCAAGTTTGGGGCCATGGGCACGCTCTCGGCCGCCGCTGTCATCACGGAAGCGGTGCATTCCGTCTCGGTCAAGCGGGTCGGCTTCTCCGGTCTCATGCTGCCGGTGCTCGAAGACCCGGTGCTCGCCGAAAGGTGGGGTGAGGGCACCATTGACCTGGATTCTTTGCTGGCGTACTCAGCAGTATGTGGCACCGGTCTGGACACAATTCCTTTGCCCGGAGATATTTCCCAGCAACAGTTAGAGAGAATCATTGGGGACATGGCGAGCCTGGCGTTCAAGTGGCGCAAGCCGCTCACTGCACGGCTGATCCCGGCACCGGGCAAGAAGGCAGGAGACCGTACGGATTTCAATTTCGCAGTTCCCGGCTTCCCCAACACCACTCTCCAGGCGCTCCGCTAATCATGGGGCCGCAAAATCGTAAACAGCGCAGGCAGTATCTCACCGGCTTTGCCCAAATGGGATTCGGTAAATGTGGACAGGTTCGCAGGCTTCTCCGGCCCAACATAGACGGTGCGGGCACGGCCAAAAACGCGGGCCACGAAGCTCGCTGCCGGTTCGACTGTACCTGAAGTTCCGATGGCCACGAACATTGTGCATTCCTGCAACGCCGAATAAATGCGATCCAATTGGAAGGGCACTTCCCCAAACCAACAAATGTGCGGACGAATTGAGCCTCCGCACTCACACCGGGGTATCTCGTCGGGGGGTTCGTAGAGATTTGTGTCTTCAAACGGCGGGCGGCTACAGGTGTCGCAACGGCTCTTGAACAGTTCCCCATGCATGTGCACGACGTTTCTCGACCCTGCCTGTTCGTGAAGATCGTCGACGTTCTGGGTACAGAGGAATAGGCGCTCTTGCCAAGCTCGCTCCAGCGTTGCCAAGGCAATGTGCGCTGGATTTGGCTTGGCCGTCGAAGCTACCCGCCGGCGCATTGAATAGAACTCCCATACCAGCTGCCGATCCCGTCGCCAAGCCTGAGCTGAAGCGACTTCTTCGATCCGGTAATTTCGCCAGAGGCCACCAACGCCTCGAAAGGTAGGAATGCCGCTTTCCGCACTTACCCCGGCCCCGGTGAGAATGAACAGGCGGTCAGCCGCTGAAATCGTGAGCATGGATAAGAATTCCTGCGGCCTCTCGGAAATCGTGAGTCGGCCAGGACTCACCGTTCTCGGCCGTAACTGAGCTCATGATTGGCGCGACTCTTTGCCGCGGGCCAGCATTTGAATTAGGCAGAGAATTGCCCATGATCGTTTAACAAGCTAGCGGAACCCCGGTCTAAATACACAGTGGTATTGCGGTGGCTGCGCAGAATGGAAGCTGGTCGAAGAGCTGTGATAGCGCCTTCCAAACAGGCTTTTACTGCGCTCGCTTTTCGCATCTCGGGGACAACTGCAATGATCTCTTTAGCTTTCAGGATCTGACGAATCGACATGGAGATCGCTTGGCGGGGCACTTGCGAAAGATCGCCAAACCAACCCTCTCCGACTTGTTGTCGCCGGCAGTCTTCATCCAGATTGACGATCAGATACGGTTGTTCAGTTTCAAAGTTGGCGGGCGGATCATTGAAGGCCAAGTGTCCATTCTCCCCGATGCCCACAAAAGCTATATCGATCGCTGCGGTGTTCAGTTCGGCTCCGATCCGCTGCGCCACCTGCCCAGCATCCGGGCCATCGCCATCGAGGAAATGATAGTGAGTAATTCCCGTTCTCAGAATCAACCGCTCCAACAGGTATTTGCGAAAGCTAGCCGGGTGGGTGATGGGCAGGCCGATGTACTCATCCAAATGAAAGAGCTCAACTCGCTGCCAATCGATAGCGTCGGTTTTGGTCAGCGCCTCAAGAAAGTCAATTTGGGAGGTGCCCGTGGCCACCACAATGCGAGCGCTGGCGTGCTCGGCAATCGCCCGCCGGATGGCGTCCGCCGCCTGAGCGGCGGCTGCTTGGCCAAGAGACGTTTTGTCGGCAAACACCTTTACTACCACAGGACTGCCCCCGAGCGATAACTCAGCTTATTCTGCCATCAGTTGGGCAACTCCGGTTTGGCCGCCGGCCGGCCGTTGCCAGCATTCTTAAGCCTTTCGCACACCTGCTCGACGGCTTCTTCCGCCGTCCCGGAGACCGAGATACGCCACACATCCGCCGGCACTTCAAGAGTTGCCAACTGACTGTCCAACAAGTTGGGATTCATGTACGGGTGGTGCCGTTTCCCAAGGCGTTCGCGGAGCAGGTCGCGGGGAAGATCGAGCAGGGCAAAGCGGAACTGATCGGCTTCGAAGCCCGCTACCAGCCGGTCGCGGTATTTTTGCTTAAGGGCGGAGCAGGCCACAACGGCATTTTCCCTTTGCCCAAGAAGCTCCTCAATGCGCTGATGTAAGACATTCAACCAAGGCCGGCGGTCGTCGTCGGTCAGCGGAATGCCCGCCTGCATCTTCTGGCGGTTCGCGGGCGGGTGGTAGTCATCGCCCTCCACGAAGCGCCAGCCCAAACGCTCAGAGAGCAGGCGTCCGATCGTTGTCTTGCCGGTGCCACTCACGCCGAAAAGAATTAGAATCATGAGCCCACCCCGTCGCTGCCGACGAACACCGGCCTGATATGGCGCGCATAGAGGTTGTAGGTCACATTCTTGGCGATCACCTCTTGATTGGCTACGAGCATATCAAGATACCGCTGTCCCATTCTTGCCGCGACTTGGAAGGCCACGTGGAGCAACTGGCGGAAGCTGCGGTTGTAAGCCTTTGATCGAGGGTTGTGCCGGAGCGCGGCGATGAATTCCTGGGACGACCAACGCCAAACTTCGGCGGGCGCGGGAAGCTTGCCGGTGTCGATGGCAATCACGGTGGCGTACGGCTGACACAGTTCCTGAAGGTGGACGCACGCCTCGCCGTAAATCTCCTTGACCAGCGCCAGGCCGTCTCCCCCGGCTTCAGCTAGGCCGATGACCTCTTCGAGCCACGTGGTCCCGGCCGTCTTCAGGTGAACCCCCGCATTGAACTTCTTCAAGGCGGAGTGAATCACCGGATACAAAGAAAATTTGTCGCTGCCCGAGTGTATGCTCAGTTTCAGGTTGTCGGGCAATCCGTATTGCCTGACGGCATAGGCAATGGCAGCCAGATCGAGCTCCAATTCGCGCGTGAACTGGGAGACATCGCCGACATAATCCACTCCCTTGTTAAAACGACCGCTGAACTTGGGGGCTATGGTTTGTAAGGGAATGCCCTCATCCGCGACGGCCGCCAGAATGATGAGAAGTTCGAGCGGAGTTTGGGCGCGATCGGTTTCATCCAGGGACATTTCGGAAATGAAGTTGTCCTTCCCTTTTGCCGATTCAACCTGGCGGTAGATGGCGCCGGCCTGCTGGGCGGCGGAAAGAAACTTGTTTGCGACCTGCGCTAGGAGCGCCGGCGTGATCGTGAAGCTTGTCTCGATACCCTCTAGCCTGAGTTCCCCGACCAGCTCGGCGTGCCGCCGCACGAAGGCATCAATCGACGACGGGTCCGCCTTTCGGGCTATGAAATCGGCCACGTCGATGGTGTAGAAGTCGCAACAGGGGAGGAACCGCGCAACCGTATGGAGATTGATGTGATCGGCGTCGCAGTAGTATGGTCTGGTCCACGCCAGAGCCTTCACGGCAGCATCGGCCGCGGCGCGTGTTGCCGCCGGCTCCGAGCCGATTAGGTCGTGCTCGCGGTTTGATTTATTCCACACCGGCACGACTTCGACTCCCGCCTGCGAAGCCCGGACGCAGGCCTCCAGTTGCGCCTTCGCCTGATGCAGAAAGCGATCCCCGACTCCGACGGAAAATTTCTCAAGCTTAAGGCGCCGGCTAGTCACTTCCACCTCGATTCAGAATCGACCGCGATAAGCCCACAGCCCCAGACCGGGATTCGCTGTGAAGAAAATCTCTTCGCCGTCCACCATGTTTTCGCCTGGCTGCAGTTTATCCGGATCGTAACGCGCGAGCATCTTCTTGAGGTCGCCGTAAGCAAACCCAACCCCCTCCACCTCCTCGCGAGTCAGATGACCGGGGCACCAGGTGATCAAGAAGCGTCCCTCGGAAGCACCGTGAATGAGATGCGCGGCGGCGCTCAGGTCGTCTGCCAGGTCGCCATTGGCCTCAACGCTGGCCAGGGTTCGAGCTGTACCCCGGTAACCGTACTTGCGGATCAGCCGGTCGATATCGCGGTCTTCGCCGAACTCTTTCACACCCGGGGCCAGAATGATGAGATCAGCGCCGTCGGCGAGCGCCATGCGGGTGCGGTAGACCGCCTTGTTGCCCAACCAGGTGCTGCGATATTCGCCTGGATCCAGATAGACGACCGCTTTGCGGATTGGCTCATCCAGCATCTGGAAGTTCACCTCGAGGCTCAGCTCCGCAGCCCGATAGAAACACTCTATGTCGTCCCCGATGAACAGGCCGCGCAGTGCCAATTTGCCATTTCCGCTGTCTCCCACCACGGTAAGCACATAGACAATGGGGATTTGCCGCAGAAAGTGAGCGGAGGCGTAGTTGAGCACGCAGCGTACTGGGTTCTCTGCGCGCCCCATGATGCGCTCCATGCCGTAGACTGCGCCGAGATAGTGACTGCGGTTGATACTGTCCCGACCGCCCGTTCCGATCAGAATGTTCTTGTTATAGTTCGCCATTCCGCTCACTTCGTGGGGCACCACTTGTCCCAGGGAAAGCACAAGGTCGAAGCCGCCGCGCCGCAGCAGGCGGTTCACCTGCACAGGCCATGAGTAGTTCAACTTGCCCTCGGATTGCTCGTGAATGAACGTCGCCGGAATTTCCCCGAGCGTCTCGGTGTCGCTGCGCCAGTTGTGAATACGGAAGAGATCATGAGGTATCGCGCCGTACATGCTGGTCAGCTGAGCGGGCGACATGGCGGCATGCGTCCCCAGGGCCGGCAGGATCGCTTCCAGTCGGTTGCCGTAATAGTCATAGCAATAGCGAGTTAATTCGCCGGCGCGAGACTC
>DATJVZ010000072.1:0-8331 GCA_035501575.1 Terriglobales bacterium
TGACTTCGCAGCCGTAGTGGTGAATGCCGCCTACGTCGAGCTGGCGTCAACCGAACTAGCGGGATCGGAGGTAAAAGTCGCGGCCGTGGTGGGCTTTCCTCTGGGTGCCACCCTTTCGAGCGTCAAACGATTCGAGGCCGGCGAGGTCTTAAAGCTGGGCGCTCGCGAAATCGATATGGTTCTGAATCTTGGCGCCCTGAAGTCGGGCAAGCGCGAATTCGTGCAAGCGGACATCGAGAGCGTGGGGGAGGTGACGCATGAGCGGGGCGGATTGCTCAAAGTCATCCTGGAAACCGTCCTTCTGACCGAGGACGAGAAGAAGCTCGCCTGCGAGCTCAGCGTCAAGGCCGGGGCAGATTTTGTGAAGACTTCCACCGGGTTTTTAGGCGGAGGAGCTACGGTGGACGATGTGCGGTTGATGCGGCGCATCGTGGGACCAAGTATCGGTGTGAAAGCGTCGGGAGGAATTCGAACTGCAGTTGATGCGAAAGCGATGATCGAGGCGGGGGCGAATCGCATCGGCACGAGCAGTGGAGTGAAAATTATCGAGGAACTGCGCCAACCGTTACAAACGACCAGGTGATCCGATTGTCGAGTGAAGAAATCGAGGCTTCAGGCCTCAGTAGTTACGCTGCGTTGCTGACTGGAACGCCGCTACTATCATCGCTCTTGCCAGCGGTGCGATCCGAATTCCCCCATTCCCCCTAAGATGTTTGTTTTCGAAGGGCCGTAAGGCTTGCAATTGTAAATAGAAAACGCTGGTCACCGTTTCCGACCAGATGGAGCTCCCGGGGGTATCTATGGCTACTTCTCCAAAGTCAGTCCGTCCCAATCTTGAGGCAGTTGATTCCCAGCCCCAAGTCATCAACCGCTGGATTCAGATGGTCTCTTGCATCATCGCGATGATGGCGATTGCTAACCTCCAATATGCTTGGACGCTATTTACCAAGCCCTTAACCTCAAGTCTGCACGCCACGCTGACAGCCGTGCAGGTTGCTTTTGCGGCTTTCGTGTTCTGCGAAACCTGGCTGGTACCTTTCGAGGGCTACTTGATCGATTCTCTTGGCCCACGGCTAGTCATTGGAATCGGCGGCCTGCTGGTTGGAGCGGGCTGGATCGGATCCGGTTACGCTACGACACTCACCGAACTCTACATTTGGTATGCCATCGGTGGGATTGGGGCGGGAGCGGTTTACGGTGGATGCACGGGAAACGTCCTGAAATGGTTTCCCGATCACCGCGGATTGTGCGCGGGGATTGTCTCTGGAGCCTACGGCATTGGGACTGCTCTCACCGTGGCTCCGATCGATTCGATGATCAGGTCTTCCGGCTACCGGCATGCGTTTATCTTTTGGGGCATCCTCCAAGGAATTGTGGTGACCATTGCTGCCATGTTCATCGTCGCTCCCCCCAAGGGCTGGTTTCCCAAGAGTTGGAAGCCAGTGGCTGCTGTCCGTCAAACCATGCGCGACTTAACCTGGGTGGAAATGATGAAGCAGCCGTCCTTCTACGCCATCTACCTCACGATGACGCTGGTGGCGTTCGGCGGCTTGGTGGTCACCTCGCAACTCAAGGAGATTGCCGGGTTCTACAAGGTGGACAAGAGCATTGTGATCTGGGGTCTGTCGGCGGCCATTCTGGCGATTCAGTTGAACCGGATAGTGAATGGACTCACCCGTCCGCTGTGGGGCTGGATCTCCGACCACATCGGCCGGGAAAACGCCATGTTCGGCGCCTTCCTGATTGAAGGAATGGCGATCTGGCTCTGGCTGCAGACCATTAACCGACCCTTGATGTTCGTCTTGCTGTCGAGCCTGGTGTTCTTTGCCTGGGGCGAAATTTTCTCCCTATTCCCCTCCTTGACGGCGGATTTGTACGGTCGGAAGTGGGCGACGACGAACTACGGAATCGTCTACACCTCCAAAGGCCTGGCCTCTATTTTTTCTGCGCCGGTCGCCGCCTATGCGATGTCGAAAACGGGTTCGTGGGTACCGGTTTTCTACGTCATGATTGCTTGCGATATTGTCGCCGCTTTGATGGCATTGTTCTGGTTAAAGCCATTAGCGGCCCGCACCCTGGCCAGTACGGAAGTAGGACCGACTCCGAAACTCGAGGAGGCCAGGGCCACCAGAGGTGTTGCCTGATTCGCCGCGACGCGGCGGTGCCGAACCGCCGCGGAATCGCAGCAACGGCAGGTCAGGGTTTGACCTGCGCCGGGCACGGCATCGGGGAGAACTAACGCCTGGGATGGTTAGTCCTCCTCGACCGTCAACTCCGTACCTTCTTGTCATAGATCCACAAAGCGCCCGCCGTAGCCACGCCTATGGCGGTCACGTACCACCACATGCGTTCGCTCTGGTGTCGGAGTTCCCCCAGCTGGTGAAAGAGCATTCCCCCAAACCATCCCCCGATCAGGGAGCCGATGCCGATCGGCAGAAAGGCGAATCCCATGTACGTGCCCTGCTGGCCCGGGGGCGCGAGTCGCGAGATATATTCGTAGTACCTTGGGGATTGAATGATCTCGCCCAACGCCAGCACAAATAAGGCCAGCACCGCGGCCCACACGGTCGGGCGGAAGGCAAGGACCAACCAAGCAGCCGAGCTAATCAGGGTCCCCAGAATCACCGCTTGCACGGCAGGGATCTTGCGGGTCAGAAAGTTCACCGCGAGCGTGAGGAGGATCACGGTCAGCCCATCGGTCGCCAAAATGAGTTCGACAGGCGCGTGGGGATCGATGTAAGCGTGGATGAATCCGGGCAAGGTGATGTACTGCTGCCAAAACACGACCCAGTAGCCGGTGAAGAGCAGCAAGAACCACATGAAGCGGCTGATGCCCGCCAGCCCAACCAGCAGCAATCCCAGCCACAGCCACCAGGGTATGTTTAGCCCGGGATGGAGCCACAGGCTGATGCGCAACAATGCGGCGACCAATAAGGCGGGGAAGACCAGCCGATAGTTGCCCACCACCACGCAAAAATTGTGAGCCACAGTCCGTAGCGAAGGTTGCGGGCCATCCTGCGCTTTCCGTGGCTCTTCAAAGAACCACAGGACCACAAAGAACATCGCCAACACGCTGAGGGCAGCAACCCGGTACACATTCTCAATTCCCAGGCGGCGGTGGGCCCAGGACGCAACCAGGGGTCCGGCAGCGCCGCCAATGTTCACCATGGTGTAGTAAATCGAGTAGCCAATCGAGCGAACCTTTTCGTCGGAGGCCCTAGCCGTGGTTCCCACCACACAGGGCTTGACCAGGGATATGCCCAAGGCGGGGAGGACGAGGATGCAGCCGACAAAGAGATCCAGAGGTACACGATCGCGGATGGGCGCCAGCCATGCGGCTCCGATCGAACCGATCAGGAAATATGCGACGGATAGAATCAGGTAGGCGAGAGAGAGCGCGCGGCGGAAGCCTAGACGGTCGGCGGCCGCCCCGCCAAAAATGGCGAGAAACCAGACCATTCCGCCGAAGATGCCGGCCAGAGTTCCGGTCTGCTGGGCCGAGAAATTCAGTCGCTCCTGCAGGTACAAGGCGAGCGAGGCGAATGCCCCGTAGTAGGAAAGACGCTCGAAGATCTCGCTAAGATTCGCGATCCAGAACGACCGCTCGAAGCCGGTGCGAATCTCCTCCAGCCGCTCGGCGAAGCTCAAGCCAGGCTCCTTGGAGGAGACACGAAATTTGTTCTCATTGTCATCCTGACACTGGCGAAGCCCGAGCTCGGCGAAGACGGACCGGAGAACGGTGGTTGTCTAGTGCGCTCAGATTCTTGTAGTAGTTCGTTCGCCAAAGATTGCCGTGCCGACTCGCACACACGTTGACCCCTCTTCAATGGCGATTTCAAAATCGTGCGACATCCCCATGGACAGCACGTGCATGCCGACGGAGGGCAGCGCGCGGGCGGCGATTTGATCGCGCAACGCCCGCAGTTGCCGGAAAAGGAATCGAGCTTGTTCCGGATCGTCGGTGAATGGCGGAATGGCCATCAGCCCGCGAAATTCCAGGTGCTCGAGGTCGGCTGCTTTTTCTAAAAGTTCCTGCAAAGCCGGCGATTCAGCTGCGAGCCCGCTTTTGGCGGCTTCTTCCCCCATATTGATCTCAATTAGAACCGGAAGCTTTCGACCAAGAAGCCGGGCCGAGAGATTCAGTTTCTCGGCCAAGCGCAGAGAATCGAGCGAGTCTACGGCGGCAAACAACTCGGCGGCCTTCGAGGCTTTGTTGCTTTGCAGATGCCCGATCATGTGCCACTCCGCACCCGGCAGATCCTGCAAGGCCGGCCATTTGCCAGCAAACTCCTGCACCCGATTTTCCCCGAACAATCGCAGCCCTGCCTGGTAAGCTTCCCGGATTCGCTCCGGCGGGAAAGTTTTGCTAACCGCCATACAAGCAACTTCCTGGGGATTACGCCCGACACGAGAAGCCGCAGCTCGAATGCGGGCTTGTACCTCCTTCCAGTTGTTAGCAACCATACTCACGCGAGACCAGAGGCGAAATTCGAGAACGCTTGCTTGGTGGTTCTGAAGCCCAGACGTCGATCACATGATCGCTGTGGGTGGGGCTGGTTCGTCGGGGCTGCCGGCATTGGCCAGGGGTATCTTCATCATGACCAAGATCAGCACGGCCATGCCAACCAGCCCGGAGAACAGAAGATTGCCCGACTCAATGTGCCAGAGCGTATGGTTCGTGCCAACAATAGCCGCAATGACCAGCCCGCATAACGCCTCCCCGGCGATCAGACCGGAGGCCGTGAGTACCCCGGCATTGTCCACTCGCGCCTTTTGCGCGTCGTTGTAGCCGCGGCGATCCCTCAGCATGTCGGTAAGCCAGCGAATGACGCCGCCAACAAAGATAGCGAAGGTGGTCTCAAGCGGCAGATACATGCCGACGGAAAACAGCATCGGACTTTTGACTTGGACCATGATCAGGGCGAACCCCATGAGGATGCCAACCACCACCAACGGCCAAGGCATGTTGCCTCCGACAATGCCTTGCGCGAGCATGGCCATCAGCCCGGCTTGTGGTGCCGGCAGGGCGGCACTGCCAAAGTGATACGCCTTATCGAGGATCATCAAAGGAAAAAATAGAACCAGGGAGGCGACCAGAATGCCGAAAATGTCGCCCAGTTCCATCTTGGCGGGTGTTCCGCCGAGGATGTGTCCGACTTTCAAGTCCTGCAACATCTCGCCGGCCACCGCCGAGGAGACGCAAACCACAGCGGCGACTCCGAGTACCGCCGCCACTCCGCCGGTTCCTGACACGCCGAGCGCCACCATCAGGAGCGCGGCCACGACCAGAGTGCACAGCGTTAGCCCGGAAACAGGATTGTTGGAGGAGCCGATCATGCCCACCAAGTTGCCCGAAACCGCGGCAAAGAAGAACCCAAGGACGACCATCACGGCGGCGGCAACAATGGCACCGACCATCGCCTTGCTGGCGGTCAAGTTATGCGCGCCCGCAATAAAGAAGTAGTACAGTGCGATCATGGCCAGAAACACCACCCCTACTCCCAGAAAAACGACCTTGGCGCTCAGGTCGCGATCGGTGCGGTCGGTGGCCTGATGCGCTTCGGCGGACTTTTTGAGATCGGAAACGGCACGCTTCATGCCTGCCATCAACTGTTTGCGCATACGAAACAGGGTGAAGCCCGCTCCTACCAGCATGCCTCCAACCGCGATGGGGCGCACGATCGAGTACCAGACGCTGAACGCAATTCCACTCCAATAGGCTTCGCCCGAGACGTTCGTAGGCATGCCAGGAAGACTTGGACCAAGAAAATAAATCAAGAGCGGAACCAACAGACCCCAGGCCAGCACACCTCCGGCGAAGTTCAGCGACGCCAAGCGCGGTCCAATAATATAGCCGACGCCAAGATAGGCGGGACTCACCGCCGGTGAGGTGAATGTGCTCATGCCTCCGGTAGCGAGCATGGGCGAGGTGGCACTGCGCCCGAGGCGCAGACCGGCGGGCATTTTGGGGATATCGATGAGAAACTCTTTTGTGTACCAAAATAGATTGACTTGGGAAAGGAAATACATAAGTGCGCCGAAGCCCATGTTGGCGAACAGGATCTTGGCTGCCTTGGAACCCTGCTGTCCGGCCTTATGAATTTCCGCGGCGGCCACCGACTCGGGGAACGGAAGCTCGGCGTCTTCGACCATGACGCGCCGCAGCAAGGTGACAAACAAGATCCCCAGCAGGCCACCAATGACCATCAGCGCCACCGACTGCCAATACCGCTCCACCCCGAGACTCGGCCACAAGCCCGCGAGAACAAAGGCCGGGATGGTGAATACGGCGCCCGCTGCCACGGATTCCCCGATCGCCCCCACGGTTCTGGCGATGTTCTCTTCAAGCAGCGATCCCTTCATTAAGCGCAGGATCGACATACCAATGACGGCGGCGGGATATGTCGCCGCGATCGTCATTCCCGCCTTCAAACCGAGATAGGCGTTGGCGGCGCCGAGAATGCCGGTCATGATCATTCCCAAAAGGACCGCGCGGAAGGTGAATTCCCGCATTTCCATACTCTGCGGCACATAGGGCTGATATTTCTTCTGCGCGGGTGGAAGCGTAGCTTGTGTGCTCATCTGACAATCCTCCCGAGAATGATCGGCAAAGTTTGGACGGCGCACCTTACCATGCAAACACATTGTTTTACAAGTGCACGGACAGTCGCGCTTAGCCTGCTTGGGCCTCGCCTGCACGGCCGGCTGCGGGCCCGTCCATGCGCTAGAGAAGATCGGGCGGAGGCATCTTGACCCGGCGGGAGCGCCCTCTCTCGGTCCGGAGATCGGGACGCAAAAGCTTGCTGGAGTTCGCGTTCGGCTGTCCTCCCCGCCTTGGTGCCTGCTGGACTTAGCACCGGCGTAACGCCGACTCTGACCGTCGTACCTGCTGGTCGTTGGGATTCGAATTGCGTGTCGAATCCAGCATGACTATACTGGGGTCAGTCGCCCGGCCCGGAGCCTCCATTCGAGAGGTCGAGCGGGGGAGGCGTGTCTTCAGCAGTTGCAGTAACCCAACTCGGCTCGCGGGTGGCGCACTTGCACAGCGTGATCGGCTGTTTTTCCCCCCTAGCAGTCATCTGCTTTCCGCCGCCAGCCTACGTCTGTTGCCTTCGTCGTATCACGGCAGGAACCTTTTTGTAAGCTCCCGATTCCACAGAGAATGCAGGTCTTTTACAGGGTCACTTTGGTTACGAACTGCCCCTTTTGTCCTCCCAGGCGCGAGAACAGGCGTGGCATCATTTCGAGGGTTAGGGCTGCGCGCACGCCTTCGGGGTCAGTGCCGACATCAAAAAGGCATGTGGTGGTGCTAAGCGGACATGTCAGGGAAATGGCACAATTCGCCAAGTACGCCTGAACGAGCGGCGGCGATTTCGGCCGGAGGGTCGGGTGAAGGCAACGGCCCCGTTCTCCATGCTCCCGTACTGGTGCTGAATGCCTCCTACGAGCCCATCAATGTCTGCGCTGCCAGACGTGCGATTGTCCTGGTTCTCAAGGGGGCGGCGATTGCCGAGGAAGAGAATGGCCACTTTCTCCATGCGGCACGTCTCGCGATCCGTTTGCCCTCGGTAATCCGGCTGCTCGAATACCGGCGGATTCCCCACCAGACACGGGCTCTTTCGCGGAAGAACATTCTGCTGCGTGACCGCAATACCTGCCAGTACTGCGCCGAAGTGTTGCCCTCGAGCGACCTGACGCTCGATCACGTAGTCCCTCGTTCGCGGGCCGGAACTTCCACCTGGGAGAATCTGGTGGCCTGTTGTCATCCCTGTAATCGTCGCAAGGGAAATCAGCTTCCTGGTGAGGCCGGAATGAAGCTGATGCGTGAGCCGCGGGCGTTCAATCTCCACACCAGCCGTCACATTATGCGGCTCATGGGACGCTCGGACGACAAGTGGCGCAAGTATCTTTTCTATTGAGCTGTCTTTCTTGGATTTGCCCGTGTCCCAGCCCAGCGGCTGCGCCAGGCTAATGCCGCAGAACGGTAGCGGCTTGCCCCACGGCTGGGGAAGTGACCCCCTCAGTAGGGAATCTTGTCCCCTTTCTTCTGCCAGGCATGAAAGGCCGCGAGCGCCGGTTGGCGCATCATCTGCACCATAGGAATCGTCCGCTCGGAAACCGGCTTTGCCACTTGTTGAGGAATGAAGGAGTCATCGAAGCCGATCTTGGCGGCGTCGGCGACGAAGTTCGCAAAATAAACGCGAGCCAGGCGAGCCCAGTAGATTGCCCCCAGGCACATCGGGCAGGGTTCACAAGAGCTGTACAATTCGCAGTCTTTGAGCTCGAAAACGCCGAGCCGGGCACAGGCTTCGCGGATCGCAACCACTTCGG
>DATJVZ010000073.1:0-3687 GCA_035501575.1 Terriglobales bacterium
GGGCGCGAAGCGTGGCCTTAGTTCCCCTTCATCTTCTCCTTCACGCTGTGGGCAAGCTTTTCGATTTCATCGGCCTTCTTGATGACATTGAGAGAAAGAGTGTTCTCGTTCGATTTATCCACGTAATCCTTCAATTCCGTAGCCAGCTTGAACAACCGCTCGGTGTCGCGCTTCAGTTGCGCTTCCCTTTCTTGGTTTGCTCTTTTGGCCATCTCTTTCTCAGCCCGTTCGCGGTTGGGATCGTCGGGCGGCGTTTGATTGGGGGATGAGGGAAGAGGCACCACTTGGGGAAGCTGCGCACCACTGCCGTCGACCCACGAAGAGGAAACTGCCAACCCCACAAGCAGAAACCGCAAAGACGAGCCAATCCAGGCCAAACGCAGGAATCGCACGGTTCACCTCGAACGATGTAACCCTCGGATTATACGAGGCGCTCTAGGCAGCCCGCAGCTGCCGTCCCGTGGCTTGTCCGGATGGCCAACGAAGACCTAGTGATCGGCGAAAGAATACGGCAAGAAGCGGGTCGAGACCTTGAGCCGAGGTCCGGCTCTTGGGAATGGCTAGCCGAGCCAGCCGGCCTCTGAAATCACCCGGCGAAACCAACAGTCCACGAGCAAGGTCGCCCGATCATCAGAGCGAGCTCATATTGGCGAGAAACTCCCCATTTGACCGGGTTTTGCTGAGTTTATCAATGAGCAGTTCCATGGCCTCAACCGGCGACAGCGGATTCAAGACCTTGCGCAACACCCAAATGCGCTGCAAGTCGTCCTTCGGGATCAACAGTTCTTCCTTGCGGGTGCCCGAGCGCTGAATGTCGATGGCGGGGAACACGCGCTTGTCGACCAGTTTCCGCTCCAGGATGATTTCGGAATTACCCGTACCCTTAAATTCCTCGAAGATCACGTCATCCATTCGGGACCCGGTGTCGATGAGCGCAGTGGCGATAATGGTGAGTGAACCGCCTTCTTCGATGTTGCGCGCCGATCCGAAGAAACGCTTCGGGCGCTGGAGAGCATTCGAATCCACGCCGCCCGAGAGAACCTTGCCGCTAGGCGGAACAATCGTGTTATACGCTCGGGCCAGTCGGGTGATGGAGTCCAGCAGGATCACCACGTCGCGTTTGTGTTCGACCAGACGCTTGGCCTTCTCGATGACCATCTCCGCGACTTGCACGTGACGGGCTGCCGGTTCATCAAAGGTCGAAGAAATGACCTCGCCCTTGACCGAGCGCTGCATGTCGGTGACTTCCTCCGGCCGCTCGTCGATCAGCAGAACCATCAAGACCACTTCCGGGTGGTTCGTGGTAATCGAGTTGGCGACATTTTGCAGCAGCATGGTCTTGCCGGCGCGGGGCGGAGAAACGATCAGACCGCGTTGTCCTTTGCCGAGCGGCGTAAGTAAATCCATGACTCGCGCGCTGATATTTTCCCGTACCGTCTCCAGTTTGACGCGCTCTTGGGGATAAAGCGGCGTCAGGTTGTCGAAGAGAATCTTATTGCGCGCCTCGTCGGGCGACTCGAAGTTCACGGCTTCGATCTTCACCAAGGCGAAATACTTCTCGCCTTCGTGCGGAGGCCGCACCTGACCGCTGATGGTGTCGCCGGTCTTGAGGTCGAACTTCCGAATTTGCGACGGCGAGACATAGATGTCGTCTGGCCCGGGCAAATAGTTGTAGTCGGGCGAGCGCAGGAAGCCGTAACCGTCGGGCAAAATCTCGAGCACACCTTCGGCGAAGATGTGACCTTCTTTTTCGCTCTGAGCCTGAAGTATTTTGAAGATCAGATCCTGCTTGCGCAGTCCGCTGGCGCCGGGGAGATCCAAAGATCGGGCGATCTTGGTTAGCTCCGTAATGTTCTTTTCTTTTAGTTCTGCGATGGTCATTATCGAATCACCTGCGAAGGGAGATTTTCCAGGAAGGCCGTTCAGGGGGAAGACTTGTCGTAAAGCAGACGGCGGTCGAGTTTAGGCAGCCCGCCGTTGCGCCTCGGCGAAGTGTTCCGGCTCTGACAAAACTGTCTGCCGTTCCGAGCTCGCAATCCGGTCTAAGACCTCATTCATGGTTTCTTGAATTCTCGTGTTTGGCTTGTGAAACTTTCGCGTAGCCTTCGAGGCGAGCTGGCACAGCATATATCGATTCCGCAAGGTGTGTAACGCGTCAAAAACCCGATCCGAACGCATTGTTCTGTTATGTCTCCTGACCAAGCCGATCCGGCCAAAGACCCACCTGAGTGTCCTAACGGTCCACAACCAGAGTGTGTAAGTAAAGCATTCCAGATGGGTTGTACGGGAAAGCTCTGGTTATTGATATAGATGCTCCCGGACAGCCGAAAGTTTCTCGGATAGGCTGCGGCTGCCAACGGGAAGCTCGTCCGACAGGATACGGAACCTTTCGGAACACTTCACCCTACGTCACATTGAAAGAAACGTCAAGCAAAACTTACGCAAAACCTGCCGAATTTTTGGACTTCCGTAACCCCTTTCGGAAGAGCAAGGAACTACCCTACCCCATTCCCAACCCTCGTTCAACCCATTGATTCTGAGCCGGTAGCTCGAAGACACGGCCAATGGACCGGGGTTAGACGCCTGACCTTCGTCTCTAGCAACCCGTACGCCGGACGGGAGAATGTTAAGCAAGGGGCAGAGTGGCGGGAGCTCCACTCCGCCCTCAGGTTCACCTCCCGTCCCTCGAGATCGTCACCCGGTCGATTGGTTCGACTGCTTAGGGTGCTGTCAGGCCCGTATAGTCGCCGATTACTTTGGCGTCGTACGGCGCGTTCAGCTCGTCGAATCCTTTGCCTGCAACATTCTTGCGTCCCTGCGTGAACACAATTTTCTTTTGCGGGTTGATTTCGATCACCTGATTCTCAAACTGATTGCTGATGAGCGTGTTCCCATTCGCCAGCCGGACTGCCCGGCTGGGAAGTGGGCAGGTATTGGCCACGTCACAACTCCCCGGCAGGCTGGTTGTGTCATAGTCGAACACAATCTTTTTGGCTGGAGTAACTGCCAGGATGCGGTGATTGTTGGAATCGGTAATCAGAGTCTGCCCATTGGGCAGGCGGCTGGCAAAAGCTGCGCCGCTCAGCCGGTCGCTCGTGCAAGAGCCGTAGCTCCAGACAATCTGCTTATTGCGGTTGACTTCGATGACCTCGCCAGCAGTTCCGCACTGTTAGGGCTGTTGAGCTCATCCGCGCCACAGCCCGCCAGCCCGGTCTTCCCGTACTGCCAGACGATTTTGTTGTTCAAGGGGTTGACCTCAATCACGCGTTGATTGCCCTGATCGGTAATCAGCACATCAATGTTGGGCAAGAAGGTGTTTTGCACCGGGGTGTTTAACTCATTGGGGCCAGAGCCGGTAACCCCAGCCTTGCCGTATTGCCAAATGATGGTTCCGGTTGAATCGACGAGCATCACGCGATTGTCCGCACAGCCGTTCGGGCAGCCGGGTGTGCCGCCAGGCGGTATCCCCGTCCCCGCCATCAGGGTTACATCGTCGATCCGCTGCGCGTCATTGACGCCGACGACGGTCTTTGGTCCCGGCTTGTCCGAACCGGTTCCAAACTGCCAAACAATTTTGTGATTGTTGGGGTTGACCTCGATAACCCGATTGTTGAACTGATCGGAAATCAGAATGTTGCCGTTGGTATTGAACTGATTTCCCTGTGCCTGGGCAGCCAAGCCGGAAAA
>DATJVZ010000074.1:0-8000 GCA_035501575.1 Terriglobales bacterium
GCAACCGATTTTTCTTCGTGTGTTTCTTCTTCATGTGTGACCAAGGGTGGAGCGGCGGTTGCGGACTCCTCTTGGCCAACCAAGCGCTGCGATGCCGCGACCAGAGCCCGCTCTTCTTCCGGTCGCAGGGCAGCTAGGATCAATTCCGCGAGCAGGCTCAGGTTGGAAACATCGCTGTCATTGAATCCATACGGTACGGTGGAGAAGGCTTCGATCAAGCCGATCACGGAGTCCCCTGCGATCAGCGGGACGGCCACCATGGAGCGGGCTCCTAGGCGGCGGCAAGCGATAGCGCTGACCCTGAAATCAGCGTCCGAGTCGTCACAGCGAACCACTTTCCGCGAAACCAAGCAGGCTCCGGAGAAGCCGGAGTTTAGATCCACGCGCATCCCCCGATCGGGGACGACCGCTCCTGCCGAGGCCCGGCAGAGGATCGCATCGCCGTCGACCAGGGCGATGGCCACGCCGTCGGCTCCCGAGATGGTGACCGCGCGCTCGGCCACCATTTGCAAGACTTCATCAAAGACGAAATGCTCCAGTTCGACACGCTCGGAATCGGCTCCGGATGCCTGGTTCGGCTGTTGGGTGCGTTTTTGGTTCGCTAGTTGGTGCAACGAGCAAAACGCCAGAAGGGCTTCCAGGGCCTCATGTCCGGCCTGTTCAGAACCCCGCGGGCGCTCGGAGCCCAAAGCGGCAGCCGGCTGAGATTCTGCCTCAAATCCTGCTAGGTCTGCATTGGTGCGGCTCAAGCTCATCGGTCAAATCCGAATCGTCGGTGAAACTCAATCCTATCGGGGTGTTGGAATTTGTCAATTCTCCAAGTTGACTGTTCTTGGCTCATGTTCAGCATTATGGTTACCTTACCGCCCCTGCCTTTCCACCACAATAGATGCGCAGGACACGAAAGTGGGATTGGGGTATGCTCTTTGGTAAGGAAGTATTTGCGATTCAAGCACTTCACCAACACTGGAGGGTTCCTTGCGCGGCTTCCAAATTGGCGCTATTCTGACCTTTCTTGGGGATTTACGGCGCCCGCTTTGAGGAAACAGGAGAAGTCGCGTTGGTTGTGGTTCTGGGGCATGTTGGCAACCGGGCTGGCGGGGGCGGGCGTGGTTGTTCTGCGAGGCTGCTGGCACCGCAAGATGAGTTGGCCGGTGCGCGCTCAAGGCCACTCGTATCAAGTTTGCTTAAGCTGCGGAATCAAGCGATTATTCGATGAAAACGCTTTCCGAGCCTATGGACCCTACAGCTACGACCTGAATCACCTGATTGCCTGGGACCTTGCTCAACAGCCCGCAAAACTCCGTCCCGTCGAGGCCAACGAGGAGCGCACTGCATCTTGAGGGGAATCACCCGGGTTACTGAGTGGCGCCTTTCCCCAAGATAGGATTGACGCCTGGGGTTGCGGTCGAACCTCCAGGAATCCACCCGGCTGCAACCGTCGCCCCCGTGCCCGAGAACCACCGCCTCCATCACCGGCAGAAGCTCCGCAGCTTGGCCTATCTCCAGTTCGACTCGCAAAAGGCTGGGATCATACGCGATGTCAGTGAATCCGGGGCGGCGGTGCAAGTGCTCACGCCTTTCGGGTTGAATAGGCGGGTTCGTATTGGCTTGGACTTGCCCAATCCCAGAGTGCGATTTGAAGCCGAAGGCCGGGTGGTTTGGACCGATTCCCTGGGACAAGCCGGTTTGGAATTTCTTGCCCTGGCGCCTCGGTCGCGACAGTTGCTCAAGGAGTGGTTATTCACCCAGCTCTTAACCGACGCCCAGTTTTGGGCGCGGGAGGAGCGGGAAGAACTCTTGTTTTCGAATCCTGCGCGGACCGCGATTCGTCTCGACGAGCCGCCCCGGCTGAGTCACGACGCACCACGCATCGGCTTTTTGTGGTTTGCGGTTTCCCCACTCCGATTTTCCCGCTTTGTGGACGGTCTGGCCTTGTCGTGCGCGGTTTTGCTGTTCAGCCTGCTTACTCTGTTTCTGACCGATGCTTGGCCGCGGTGGCCGCTGGCGGTTGCCTTTCTGGCCGGACTCACCGCCGTGTTCGGCCTGCTCTATTGGTTTGTATTTGCGGTATGGTTTGGCATCACACCCGGCAATCGACTCGCCCAGTTGGCAGGTTCTGACGCCGAGGAGAAATCAGCTAAGGTCGAATTAGAAAGAACTCGATTTCGATGAACTTCAGGGGTGTAGCGGCGGGATATGGCCGACGCGAGCTTCCTTGGTTAGGTAGCGCTGCGCCAGCCAGAGTTCCAAGTCTCGTCTCTTGCCCGGGGTCATTGCCACAAAGCGAAAACCTGCAGCATCGAGCTGCTTCCAAACAAGCTCGCCTTGAACCTTGAAGCGAAGATCGCGGGGAAGGGTAAAGTCGATTTGCACCCGCTCGGGCAAACTTATGGCGGAGGTTGTGCGGACCGCCACTCCCCCCTGGCTGAGATTCTGCAGTTCGGCCATCGACCGCTCGTGTCCGTGATGAAGTGAAACCGAAAGATCTAAGGGATGACGATGGTAGCGCAGTCTACCCTCGAGAATCGAACTGCGGGCAGCCGCTAGGGCGTGCACGGCTCGTTCTACGGAGATCGGCTTTTCGAAAATGATGGTCCCCTCGGCGGGTCCACTTTGGTAGTGCTTGGGATTGCCCAGAATCACCAGGGGCACGGCGCCGAGGTCTCGTCGGAGTGCGTCGAGAAGCTCCGCGCTTCCCTCCACCGCGGAATCGACGATGAGGGCATCGATCTTCGATCGCGCCATCTTGGCCTGTACGCGCTCGGGTTCGGTTTCGACCTCAACCTCGAAATGCAGGCCGCCCAGGATACATTCGAGCACGCAGATCTCAGGCCAGTCGCGGGAAAGCACAATCGACGACAGCATCATACAGTCACTCTATTCCTCGGGGGCAGGGGTGCTATAGATGACGAAAGTAATGGTGGTCGATGGCTTCTAGACGGAGGCACCTTTGTTCTGGCTGCGGTACCACTCAATGGTTTGCCGCAAACCTTCTTCCAGGCCAATCCTGGGCTGGTAGCCGAGATGCCTCTTGGCTAAGGTGAGATCCGCAAGCGAATGTTTCACATCTCCGGCGCGCTCCGGTCCGTAGCGGACTTCGCCTGCATATCCGATCAGCTTCTTCAACGTGCGGAATGTGGCATTGAGATCGACCTCGAATCCCGTAGCTACGTTGAAGACGCGGCCCGCCACTTCGTTTCCCGGCGCTTTCAGGGCCAGGCGATTGGCATCCACGACGTTGTCCACGAAGGTAAAATCGCGGCTTTGCTGGCCATCGCCAAAAATTGTCGGCGATTTTCCTTCGAGCATCTGGGTGATGAACTGGGCTAAAACGCCCGAGTAGGGCGAGTTTGGATCTTGCCGAGGTCCGAATACATTGAAATAACGCAGGGAAACTGTTTCTAATCCGTAACAGCGCCAAAAAGCCTGCATGTAATGTTCGCCGGCAAGCTTTCCCACCGCGTAGGGCGAGATGGGATTGGGGAGCATGTCTTCTCGTTTGGGTAATGTCGGAGTGTCACCGTAAGCGGAAGACGAGGCGGCATAGACAACTCGCTTCACCTTGGCATCCCGGGCGGCCACGAGGAGGTTGACCGTCGCATCGACGTTGGCGCGATTGCTCTCGAGCGGGTCCTTGACCGAACGCGGCACCGAGGGCACTGCGGCCTGATGCAGGATGTAATCCACGCCCTGGCAGAGCTGCTCGACCCGAGGGAAATCGAGCAGATCCACCTGATGAAGTTCAATTTGTCCTACGATTTCGGCGAGGTTCTCGGGCTTGCCAGTCGACAGGTTGTCGATTCCGCATACCCGATTGCCCTCGGCCAGAAGGGCTCGTGCCAAAGACGAGCCGATGAAGCCGGCAATGCCGGTGATTAAGTAAGTGGACATGAGCCCTCTTATCATACTCGAGGCCTTTCAATTCTCGAAGGCGCCGAGGCTCACAGGCGGGCAAGCGCAGACTGGGCCTGGCGGGGGAGGGTAGCGTGCCGGATCTCTCGCCACAGCTCGTCGCGGCCTGCTCCGGTCCGGGCGGAATAGGGAAGGATTTTCGAATGAGGAAATTCTTGTCCGAGGTTGCGGAGAGCCCGGCTCAACAGATTGCCGGATAGCCGATCACTCTTGGTGCCGAGAATCAGGAAGGGTCGCCCAACGCTTTCAAGGAATCGTAGCAGTTGTTTGTCCGTCTCCTGGGGCGGCACCGTTACATCGACCAAGGCCACGCACAGTGCCAGGCAGGGCCGTTCCTTCAAGTAGGGCTCGATAAATTCCGGCCAGCGGGCGGAGATTTCCCGAGGCAGCCGGGCAAAGCCATAACCCGGCAGGTCGGTGAAGATGAGTTCGGCCCGGGGTTGTCCGGGCCAGCGCAGCTCGAAGAAATTGATGCTGCGGGTGCGGCCGGGCGTAGAGCTGGTTCTCGCCAGCTTCTTGCCGACCAGAGAGTTGATCACACTGGACTTGCCCACATTCGATCGCCCCAAGAAAGCAATTTCGGGAAGCGCAGGCGCGGGAAAGTGACGGGCATCGGTCGCCACCATCAGCAATCGGGCGAGAACACGCATGCACCAGTTTGCAATTGCAGGGGGGAAAGTTCAAGGGGCCAAATCAAGAGTGGACAATCAGCGGCATAGGGTCGCCCTTTCTTTCCTGTATTCCAACTTCCGCCGAGTCCATTCGACGTTGCGTGTAACGCCGGCCTTGGAAGCTGCCGTCACCGGCCACGTTTGCAGTATCGATGAAAATGTCTGCCCTTTTGCCCGCGACTGCAGGCCCGGTTAATGATGAGAATTCGGGTCACGCCGAGAGAGGGTCGTGACAAGACTGCCTGGAGAGACGCGGCGATGAGGCGCGATAGCCAGGACGTGACCTTGCACACCAGGCTGTCGGATGGGCTCGCTGCCTGTCCCGCAGAACCTCGGCGAAGGGAGTTTCTGAGTGTAGCCGCCTGCTTTCAAGGGCTACGCCCACTCGCCGGTTGCGTCCAAATGGCCGCTGGTGCATCTGAATAGCCATCCGGTTCGAGTCACGTCGGAAGCATTCGGAGGGTAACGATGTCAGATGCTACTTCTCGACCGCAAGTCAACGGGATCCTTGAAACCTCGCTCTACGTCGAGCGCCCGACCCGATCAGTCGAGTTCTATCGCCGCGTTTTCGGATTTGAGCCGATCGACATCGATCAGAAGGAAGGCATCACCGACAAGACGAGACTGTGTGCGATGCGTGCCGGTGACCGTAGCGTGCTTCTATTGTTTAGGAAGGACGCTACAGCAGACACCAACGCGACTGGCGCAATCCACGTCGCCTTCGGCATTTCCCGCTCCGAACTGCCAGCATGGGAGGCATGGCTGTCGCAGCAGGGGATTGCGATTGAGTCAAGGAAGACCTGGAAATATGGCGGCGAAGCGCTTTACTTCCGCGACCCCGACGGTCATTTGTTGGAAGTGGTCACGCCGGGTGTATGGAGCATCTTCTGAACTACCCCCTCGGATAATTGGCGAAAATGCCCATATCGTTCATTGACCACCGCGAGGGTTGTTGAGCTTGAAGGGCAACTGTTTGGAGAGCCGATGCTCCTCCAGGAAAGCACGCCCAGTCGGGGTCAGGCGGACGAAATTGGCGTCTACTTCGATTAGTCCGCGGTCGGTGGCATCTTCCCACACCGGCAGTTTGGGGCAAGACGTCCTCCAAGCGTCCATCGTGACGTCATAGCTACGGTCTTGTTTTGCTACCCACTCCAGAAGATCGAGAATCAGGCCCTCTACAACAAAATCGGTCATGCTCCCCCCGCGCTCATATTTTCACAGACGGGGGAGAGGTGTCGTGCGGTCATCTGAAATGATTGGAGATAAATCGCACTCGAAATCCCCGTAGCAGGGGTTTTGAGCCTCGCCTGTTGTGAGCAACTGACAGAAATAGATACCCGCCATGGGCTAAACTAATTCACGTGAAAAAGTCACCAGTTGCTTCCCACAGGCGGTACCATCACATCGGAATTCCCACTACCGAACGTCGGGAAGGTGAACGCCTGGTCGAGCACTACGCGACTTTCGTGTCTGGATATGAAACGAGCGCCTGCGGAATCGAGCGGATGCGCTTCGAACCTGAAGCGCCGGTCCCTGAACTGCTGCGTACTGTCCCGCATGTCTCCTTCGAGGTGGACGATCTCTCCGCTGAGATCGCCGGAAAACAGATACTTATTGCGCCCGACTCACCCTCGCCGGGCGTGAC
This sequence comes from Terriglobales bacterium, assembly GCA_035501575.1. GTDB lineage: Bacteria > Acidobacteriota > Terriglobia > Terriglobales > Acidobacteriaceae > JAFAGX01. The sequence continues at coordinate 6,232 of DATJVZ010000074.1, forward strand.
CGTAGACGCTTCATTTTCTGGGTGGTCGTAGTGCCGCTGTTGTTTTAACGTTCCGGTGAAAAGCAAACTGATCCAGTGCAGACGTCTAACATGTGACCACAGATGAGGTCGTGTAGCCCAGTTCAGTGGGGGATTCATTGCGAAGGCACGCAGTTGCGGCAGGCAGCTGTCGCAGCGTTCGGTTTGCGATTGAAGCAACAGTTGAATAGTCGGCGCGACCATCGAGGCACTTAAATGGCACCGCGTCGGGTTGAAAAAGTGCGGGGCGAAGACGCCGGCAGCGTCCTCGCCCAGTTACTATAGCCCCGGTTCTTTCAAGGTCGCCCACCCGTTCGTCAGGGAAGCGGTAGGGAGCCGATGAAAGTACCCCAGTTGGTGAACTCGTCGCGTTCTCTTGGTCCAATGTATTCGGTCGCAATCCAGACAGAATTATTCGCCGTTACGGCCCAAGAGTAATCGCCCCAACGACACGGAGGTCCGAACGTGGGATAGCAGCTGAACCCGTCCTCGGGCCGAACGCCCTTGGCCGCCAAGCGGATTGCGCTGCCCGTCCCGCTAGTGCTGATGGGGACGTAAGCGGCGCTGGGAAAATAATCGGGCCCGGTCAGGGTGAACACCATGGCTCCATTGCCGCCTTCGGTGACACCGATAGCCGGATAGAGCAGGTGATTGCCGGCGCTGGCGACGTAGCCTTGCTTGGTGACGGAGGCATGCAAAGCCCCATTCTTCCAACTAGGTTTGATCACAAAGTAGGCGGCACCATCCACGACGTCGCTCCCGACCTGAATCGCCGTGCCCACCGAACTCCACAAGCTGCCATTGGCAAAGCTCACGATTTGCATTCGCTGGTCGTCGGGATCGAGGGTACTCTCCGGCTGACCCAAGCTCTTTCCCAACGGGATGGGGCCGGGCTTCTGCGACGCCTCAATCGGCACAAAATAGGTTTCGGTATTGACGGCCACGGTAGTAAAGCTCGGGATGCCAAGTTGGGCATTCAGGGTATCGGTATTGGTCATGGCCCACACTGACACCTTGTTGTTCTGGGCTGAGAAGATGTCATAGGAGCTGACGAAGTACTCCGTGCCACCGTTTGCGGGGTCGCCTTGGCCGTCGGGGGATAGTGCAGGATGGACGCTATACGGGAAAGGCAGTCCCCCCGAAGCCGGCAGCGGAGTGATGTGCACTCCAAACGGGACAATCCCGAGGACAAGGGCGAACTTTGAGAGCGCATAAATCTGTGCTCCCCCAAAAAATGCCACCCCAAATGAATTCGTGGAAATGTAGAAGCCGTTGGTGTCCGCCCCGATGAGCGGCTGGTCTCCAAAACACGGACAGACACCGATGAATCCGTCGTTGGTGGTGTCGAAGGCATACAAGTTGTAGCTGCCCCTCGGATCACTGCTCTGGCTTACGGCGACCAGAATGTCGGTCGTGGCATTTGTTGCCGAACCCAGATCGGTCAGCGTCACAAACCAGCGCTGTGTGGGCGGATCAAAGTAGCATCGTGGGTCGCTGGTGAAGTCGGCCGGATTCACTCCGAAAAAGTCATTCAAATAAACCGGTCCCGACAACATCTTGTGAGAGGTCGCGTCGTAGACGGCGGCGGCCAGGTTGATGGCCTCCATGACGAAGGTTCCATCGCTGCACAGCCCCTGATCCGGAGGTTCGAGATCGCCTCCTGAGACCGAGGCTTGATTCCTTCCGGTAAGCGCCGAGAAGCCGCGGAAGCCAGCATCGGGGCTGACTATCGGCAAAGGTGCCACTAAGGG
>DATJVZ010000075.1:0-4120 GCA_035501575.1 Terriglobales bacterium
ACCGCGGCACACATTCGCGCGGAACTGTTGCGCCGGCACAAACATGCCGCACTGCATCATCAGTTGTGCCAGACCCAGGCTTCTCAAGAACGTCGATTTGCCACCACGATTGGCGCCCGTGATCATCACCAGAAGCTTCCCATCGCCAGCGACTTCGTTGCCGACGACTCTCGCGTCCATCTTCAGGCTCAGGCAAACGTCGTAAAGAGCGCGACCGGAGAGCATGGGGCTTTCCGCGGGTAGCGGTTCGGGGAAGCAGATAGGCTCACCCTTCCGCATCAGCAGATCCTGCAGGTTCAGACAGCCGACATAGAACCCCAACTCAGTCCGGAGCATGTTGAAGAAGCTCAGAATATGGTCGGTGGACTGCGCCAGCGCAGCGGCGACGTGAGCAATTCCCTGGGTTCGCAGATCGGATAGTGCTCTGAATCCACCCTCATCACGGTCCGCAATCTCGTAAACATAGCTCGAATTGTTCTTGCCGGTGACCTGTTCCAGCCAGCCCTGAAGGCGCTCGGGCCAACTCCGCTTTACCTCGGATGACCTGCGAAGAATGTAGTTGACGCCCCGGTTGCCGTTGCCCAGTTCGGCGCTCATCAGAAGGCCATTACGAAACTCAAGGCGCGCCAGATGGTCCTCGACGAGCCCGACATATTCCTCATCGAGTTCACTAGCAATCATGGCGAAGAATCGCCTGAACCCTTCGGAGTGGAACCCGTCGCTCTGCTCCAGAGCGATCCCCCTCAATCGCTTCAGAGACTCCATAAACAGCTTGAGAACCTCGATCGACCGGTGCAGGGTCCCCTCGGGATACCTCGCCGACATCCATCCCCATACCTTTCTCTCGCGCTCCATCGCCTCGACGGCAAGGCCGTACATGTCCCGAACGGTTTTCGGATGCTCCAGGCAATCAGCGAGGATGTGCTGCCGGTACTGGATCGTATCCGGCTCAACGATGCTCCGCAGCACGGCGGTTCGGGCCACGCCGAACAGGAACTCGTCTCCAGCGGACATCGCCTGGAATAGCGTGTCGAGCTCGAGATCCTGCGTCAACGCCTCGGCATTGGTAGCCAGGCTTGCCTGCGGGTCGAAATCCCGATCCTGGTACATCAGCAACGCCTTCATAATGCAACTGGCCCCTTGGCGGCTTTGGCAATGCGGCCTTTGATTTTCTCGTATGTGAGATTATGCTTTTCGGCGATCGCCGCGGCATAAGCCAGGCCGTCGGCTGGTCTTCGCACGATCCTGAACGTGCGCAATGCCGGGTCCTGGGGATCTACGGTGCTGACCATGCTTACCGTGGTTTCGCCGAGGGACGCCAACTCATCGAGAAACGTGACGGATACGCAGATAATGTCCAGGGCAATAATCCGATCCATGACTTGTTTGCTGAGGAACAGCGCATCCTCGAGCGTCGTAGAAAGGAAACTCTCGTTCATGATCAGGATGCTTCTGGGAGTTGCCTGTTCGAGCACCTGATGAATCCGGAGCAACTCGTCTTCGAGCTTGCTGCTCAGGTTCTGAATGTCTTCCTCTCTTTCGAAGTGCGTGAATAGCCGGTCGGACAGAAAAAGAGCGGCGTCCCTGGCGGGCACCGGGCAGCCGATACTCGCGAGGTAATGAAGCTGTCCAAACGTGCGAGCGAAGGTCGTCTTGCCGCCTTGATTCGGACCGGAAACGATAAGGATTCGTTCCCGATTACGCAGGTGGAATTCGTTGGTCACGACGGCTGTGCCTTCGGCGATCAGCCGGCGTGCCAGTGCAAGGTCGAACACATCGGCGCCGTGCACTGCTTTGGATTGAGCACTGACCTTCGGGTAGCAGAACTGCAGCCCGGCGGACTTGAATCGCTCCGTGTACTCAAGACAGGCGATGTAGAATTGAACCTCCCGATCGAAGGTAGCGATCAAGCCGTCCACGAAGGTGGCATGACGGCGGCAGTACTCGTCCAATGTGGAGAACACGTCAGGATATAGGCGCGCGACCAGGTCCAGTACCGCCGCCTCGACGTGGTTCATTTCCGCCGCCGTACGAAACTCGAACCGGTATTCTTTCGCCGCGCCCTGCTTGAATTTCTCAAACGTTGCCAGCACATCGGCGCCATAGTCAGGTTCCGAGTCGTATTTACTGACATGGATCCGCTTGCCGACGATGCGGAGAGAGTACCGGATGGCCGCCAACTCGGATTTCAGGGCCTCGGTCTCTCGGGCGAGGGAAACAAAATCCGCGCTCGCTGTATAGTCTTCCAGATATTCCCCAAAGCTGCGGAGGCCACGAGAACTCAGTCCGGCGAGCGTCAGATCGCGGCTAAGGTCTCGGACCGCCGCCAAGTAAATCTCCACAGCATCGACAAACCAGCTTTCCTTCTCGTATCGGTAATAGGCTTTGCCCGCCCGCGTGAGATGATTACGCATCGTGCGCATTACCCGGGCGAACGAGCCGATCTGGCACAGCAGGTCGGAGTCTTCCAGATCGCGCAGCACGTCGTACCGATAATTGACCGTGTGGACATCGGTCAAGGGCGTGTAGAAGAAGGGCTTCAGATTGTACTCGTCGCGTCCCGTCGTCATCGAGTCAACAATCTGTTCAAGGTTCAGATCGGTAAAGAAATCAGGCGCTTTTTGCTGATCGATTTCTGCAGGCGCACCGGCGTCGCCAAAAAGGATACTCCGAAAGACAACAGCCAATGCCCGGCCGTTTTGAGCGGGCTGCTCCGGACGCGTGCCAAAGATAGTTGGTGGGCTCATCGACTCCTTCCGAGGTCCGGCCTCGCAGGAGTCATCTTCCCCAGGGACTGGGGCGGTTAGCGGTGGACTCCAACACCCACGCTGATACAAGTATCCCAAGATGCCGGATTGGCTGTCAACGACAATGGGCGGGCCAGGCGGGCCAGCCCGGCCTGGAGAGGTCACAGGAGTCGCATTATGACGTCAATTCGCAATGGCGCGAATTTGATGTGGCGGCTGGCTGTCACATACATCGGATTTGAGGCGAACCGGCACATTTCGACAATCTGGCCCGGATTCCCTTTGGCCGAATCGAGAACCTTTTCACGGAAGTCGTCCAGACACAGTTCACGGAGTTGAAAACGATCGACAGCGGTCTCAAATAAACGGAGGCATTCAGTCTCTGAGAGCGGTTGGATTTGGCGCGTCTTCCGTGGATCCCAAAAGAGACGCGCCAATTCACCAAGGTGCAGGTGGTCCCGCGCTGTCGCGACTATCGTCATTCCCTTCGCGAAGTAGAGTCGTTGGAGGAAACGGTAGGTCTGATGGCCGGCCCCTTTAATGCCGTCAAGGATTATCGGCGTCGGTTCCTGCTCCAGCGCAGTCCATAACAGCCCCTTCAGATGAACACTAGTCTGGCGTCCAAGCCAGAGTTCCCAATCGCCGGGAGACTTCACGGACTGCCGGAAGCGCCGATGCCCGGACCTGAGCAGCCCCCGAGCGATCGTGACGAGGAGATCGTGAAGGGTGTCGAACTGTGAAACGTGAACCAAGGGCGCTCCGCACAGCTCAGACTCCAATGCGGATCTCACGAGAGCTGTCTTCCCGCTTCCGCCGGGTCCAAGCAGAAGGAGCGATTCACCGCGTCGGATAGAGTCCACGAGCGCATGGCGCTCCCGCAACAAGCCAACTAAGGGCAGGGCGGAACCCACCGGACCGTTATGTCCCGACAACCGATATTCCGCGTCCAAGAGAACACCAATCAGCAGCGCTTCTGGTCTGGGGCACTACAGGAGGGAACTTCGCCAAAGCCTCCTGCAGCTTCCTGCCACAGGAGTCATTGGCCGCTACGCGGCGTTTATGCGGACTCCACCGCTTGAGACGATTATAGAAGCACAGGTCTGCTCCGCTCAAGGGGGTTCCCGGCGCCCGCCAGCGCCTGACGCCGCCCCTTGGGAGTTGGTCGTCTTCGACAGGACGATCGGGTTCCTGGGGTCCTCAAGGATTCTTCGCACGATCGCGATCCTGGTATCCTCATAGCGGCGGTGGAGTTCGCCTAAACTGTCGTCCTCGCGGCGACCAATGACTCCTGCACAAGAACGGACTGTGCGGGGGCTTCTGGCCAACCGACGGTCCCAGGATTCGACGGATATGCAGACCCTCTCCAACCCAAC
>DATJVZ010000076.1:0-3139 GCA_035501575.1 Terriglobales bacterium
GGTATCCCTTGTGCAGTAAGTCCCGGGAATTCCAAGCCAGCAGCAAGTTGAGCCAGGCCATCGCTGCCAGGAATAAGATGAGGAGTGCTTTGAAGTCCTTCTTCATCGGAAGGGCGGGAACAAGCGGGCCGATTCTATATCCATATCGGGCGATGATCCAGTGTGGGAAGATCCAACCGGTCGAGCGCTGGTTTGCCGTCGCGTCGAGGTCGGACTCTGAGTCCTGGGACGGGTAGACCGGACTCCGAATATCGACGCTCCAGCGCTTGGTGTTGTCCCGCCCAAAGCGGCCAACCAGTTAAGACCTAGTGCCTCAATCTGCTACAAGGAGGCCACGGATGCTTCTTTCTTGCCGTAATCGGGTCCGGAGTTCCCTGGGGCCTGAAGTTCAGGGCAAGGGTAGGAAAAACCGGATGGGTTCTCGAAAGCTTCGCTCTAAGGTAAACTTCTGAGGGGATGGTCCCAAGCCGCCGCGGAGGCCGACATGAACCTACAAATTGAGTCACGACAAATTGACGGAGTCACGGTCGTCTCCTGCACTGGGCGTATTGTCTTTGGCGAGGAAGCCACGGCTTTACGGGATTACTTGAAACGCACCTTGAATTCGTCGCGCAGTATTGTGCTGAACCTTGCCGGCGTAAGCTATATCGACAGCGGCGGGTTAGGAACCCTCGTGGGCGTGTATTCTTCCGCTCGCTCCCAGGGAGCGGACATCAAGCTTACCGGTTTGGGACCGCGTGTTCGCGATGTTTTGCAGATCACGAAGCTGGTCACGGTATTTGAGACTTACGATAGCGAGCAAAAGGCGGTGGCGGCGTTCAAGCAGGGCGCTGCCTAGCCCTTGCGTTCGGGACGAAGCCGGACAAAAGTGCTGCCAACCCCGGTTGAGCGCTTTCCCCCGTGCTGCTCAATTGTGACAGGATTTTTCTAAAGCTTTCTTCATTCACGGAGCAGGTCAGGCACGATGTCTCTTCCAACCATGATTGCCCCTCCCGGGTCGGGAGTCTTTCCTACTCTCGTCTTCGTGCAGGGCAACGAACAGCGCATCATCAATCTCGATCACAGCCCGTTCAGCGTGGGGCGAAAGGTTGATAAAGATCTGGTGATTGCCGATCCTCGCGTTTCCCGCGACCACGCCATCATCGTCTCGGAGAACGGCCAATTCTCGGTGTTCGACCAGGGCAGCAAGCACGGGACCTTCGTCAATGGGGAGAAGATCGAGCGCAAGGTTCTCGAGCGCAATGACCGGCTGGAGTTCGGCGTGCGCGAGGCAGCCTACGTCATCTTCAACCCCCAGCACACGACGACCAACTCGGCTCGCGAGTTTCTCAGCCAGATCTCGGGGATGCACATCTCGGATGAGACCACCGATCTCGAGAAGCTGGTTATTTTCCTCGAAGCCGCCCGCAAACTGAATACCGTCGGGGTTCTCGATGAAATTCTGATGACGTTGCTCGAACTTACCCTCAAGCTGACCCGGGCAGAGCGCGCTTATGTATTCCTCAAGAACGAACACGGTCAGCTGCGCCTGGCCGCCGGACGCAACGCCAAGGGCGAGCCGCTGCTCGAGGATACGACGATCTCCCATTCGATTCTCGACGACGCGCTGCGATCCAACTCCGAATTCGTTCTCACCGACACCAGCCGCTCGCTCGATTTGGTCGGACGCAACAGCATTGTCGCGTACGATCTGCGCACGGTCATCTGTGTTCTCCTTCGTAAACCACAAGTGCAGACTACGCGGGGCGCCAAGACCGGCTCGCCAGGAACTTCCGGCGAAACCATGGGAGCGCTCTACGTGGACTCGCGCTTTGCCTCGCGGGATCTTTCGAGCGTGAGTCAGGACATTCTTCACGCCATTGCCACCGAAGCGGCCTCCCTCATCGAGAATGCCCGCTTGGTACAAACCGAGGAATCAGCCAAACGATATCAGCAGGAACTGGCAATCGCCGCCATCATTCAACAGGGGCTGATGGCGGTCACCATCCCGGAAGTTCCCTTTGCCCGGATGGCCGGCAGAAATCTTTCCTGCAAGGAAATCGGGGGAGATTTTTTCGACGCCGTCAACACCAGCGATGGCCTGGCCGTGGTGCTCGCCGATGTCAGCGGCAAGGGGGTATCGGCCGCCCTGCTGGCATCGACCCTGCAGGGCATGATTTATTCTCAGCTCATGGCCGGCATGCAGCTCTCCGACATTGTGACGGGGGTCAATTTGTTTTTCACCCACAAGCACATCGGGGAAAAATATGCGACCCTGATTCTGGCTCGTATCTGCAGCAGCGGGGAGCTCGAGTATGTGAATTGCGGCCACATTCCGCCGCTGATCGTTTCCGGGGATCGGGTTGAGCGTCCTGCGGACAGCAATTTGCCGGTCGGGTTGCTGCCCGGCGCCGAATATAAGAGTGCGCGGGTGGCGCTGAAATCCGGGGACCGGGTAATCCTGGTCACCGATGGAGTCACCGAAGCGCAGGATGCGCTCGGCGAGTTCTTTGAGGATGCTCGCTTAGAGCAGGCCGCCAAGGGCGGCACCTTGGACGATATCTTTGCCGCCATCGCGGCCTTCTGTGGCGGCACACCGCTCGGAGATGACTGCACCGTCGTCGAGTTGCTCTATACCGGGTCGAAGGACCGCAAGAGTCAGTAACCAGAAACGCGCCGCTCCATCCTTCATCCACCTGCTCTGTTCGCGATGTCATCTTTACCGTTGGTCAACTTCGACAGAGCCGTCAAGCTGCAAGGAAGCTGCCGCGCGATCAGGAACTGTGAGCGAGCGCCCATGTTTGCAATGGGAAGCGATCACCTCACGCTGTGCCCAATCCAGATCCCACCCATTTTCAAGGGCGCACACGGTGTACGAACCGGGAATTACATTCAGCAGGCTGAAACTGCCATCCAGATCGCTCTGGTCTCTGCGAAACAGATCGCGACTGGATTCTCCGGTCTTGGGTACGAGAACGACCATGGCGCTGGGAACAGGCTGGCCGTTTCGCTTGGCGAACCCTTCGACTCGCGTGGCACTTCCAACAAGAGTAATGGAGATGTTGAGAGACGAACCTGCTGTTACGGGTAGAGCATTCCCCGAAATCTCGCCCTGCGATGAAATTCGAAGTACCGAATAAGCTGCTCCTGGAGCCCGTGC
>DATJVZ010000077.1:0-6218 GCA_035501575.1 Terriglobales bacterium
GGCCACTTGGAAGTCCATGGTAAGGCGAGGATCCTGGAATGTGCCGGTCAACGTCGAAACCGGCCAGGTCATCGACACCCATCATGTTGCCTTGCTCGTCGCCGCAGGTGCGAGTGCAGTCCTGCCCTATGTCGCTTTCGCGCAGGCCGCGAGCTTGTCAAGCGATGGCCCAGCCAGCTATCGCGCTGCCATTGAAAAAGGCTTGCTGAAGGTGATGGCCCGCGTAGGAATTTCCAGTATCACCAGCTACCGTAACAGCCATCTCTTTGAAACCGTGGGGCTTGATACGGACCTGTGCGAACGCTTTTTCGAGGATGCTGGATGTGCCCTGGGTGGCACGGGACTGGAACAACTTCTGGGCGATTGTCTGAATCGTCATCGAGAGGCGTTTAGCGCTCCCGAGGCTCGACTAAGAGATGAGGGTTTGTATCGCTTCCGGCGGAACGGAGAGCGGCATGGCAATTCTCCTGAGTTGGTACGCCGAATGCACCGCTATATTGCGTCGCCAAGCCAGGAGAATTTCCAGAACCTTGCCGAACTCGCCAGCCAGAGACTGCCGGTGGCCGTCCGCGATCTTCTGGAAATTGTCCCTGGGACTCCCCTGCCTCTCCGGCAGGTTGAATCGGAGGCCTCCGTTCTCTCCCGGTTCAGCACCCAGGCCATGTCCCTGGGCGCGATTTCTCCCGAAACCCACCGCACGCTGGCTGTTGCCATGAATCGTTTGGGGGCCCGCAGCAACACCGGGGAGGGCGGCGAGGATCCTGCAGTTTATCGAGGCTCGGCAGAAGACAACAACCGGGTCAAGCAGGTGGCCTCGGCACGATTCGGAGTAACAACGGAATACTTGATCCACGCTGACGAACTAGAGATCAAGATTGCCCAGGGGGCAAAGCCCGGCGAAGGCGGACAACTTCCGGCCGGGAAGGTTACTGCGTACATTGCCCGCCTGCGGCATGCAGTGCCCAACATGTCGCTCATTTCGCCTCCGCCGCATCACGACATCTATAGCATCGAAGACTTGGCGCAGCTCATCTACGACCTTCGCGCCGTCAATCCTCATGCCAGGATCGGAGTGAAGCTAGTCTCTAGCACCGGGATCGGGATCATTGCCGCCGGCGTGGCCAAGGCGGGAGCCAACCTGATCACCGTCAGTGGGCACGATGGCGGCACCGGAGCATCGCCTCTGACGTCGATCAAGAACACCGGTTTGCCCTGGGAAGTGGGTCTGCGCGACGCACATTGCTCGCTGTTGCGCGCCGGCTTGCGGGGTAGTGTCCGCCTACGGGTGGATGGCGGGTTCAAAGTTGGACGAGACGTCCTGATCGCCGCCCTTTTGGGAGCAGACGAATTTGGTTTTGGCACGGCGGCTCTCCTGTCTCTAGGTTGCGTTATGGCCCGGCAATGTCACCTGAACACCTGCCCGGTGGGCATTGCGACCCAGGATGAGACGCAGCGAACCCGTTTCACCGGCAAGCCCGAGATGGTGGAAAGCTACTTCCGTGCGGTGGCGGACGAGGTTCGACAACTCCTTGCGAAAATCGGAGCCCTTTCCATCGCTGACATTGTGGGCGACGTCAAGCGGCTGAGACCGAAGGATGAACAGGCCGCACGAGCTGTCCGGGACATACTCGCGCCGATTTCCGCTCCTCCGCAGATCGAACGGGCGCAGGAACCGGACAATGCCCTGCCCCAAGCCATCCTACGTACCATCGACGAGGTAGGCCCGCCGGCCTTCGCCTCCCGTTTTTTCCGCATCACTTGTGCCGATAGGGCGATCGGCGCGGAGCTAAGCGGCGCAATCCTTCGCCGCAGGCAGCCGCTTCGTGCCGTTCGGGGTGAATACAGATTCACCGGCACCGCCGGTCAAAGTTTCGGGGCGTTCCTTATCGACGGCGTCCACCTGCGCCTCCTCGGCGAGGCCAATGACTACGTCGGAAAGGGCATGTGTGGCGGCCAGATCGTGGTCACCGCGGGCGAAACCGCCTCGGTGCGAGGCGACGTGCTTGCCGGCAACACCCTGCTCTACGGCGCGACCGGTGGGGAACTCTATATCGCAGGGCGAGCGGGAGAGAGATTTGCCGTACGCAATAGCGGCGCGCTCGGTGTGGTGGAAGGTGTTGGTCAACATGCCTGCGAATATATGACCGCAGGCATAGCCCTGATTCTTGGTCCTGCTGGCATCAACTTGGGCGCCGGCATGACCGGAGGGCTGGCTTATTTGTTAGAGGTTCCGGGCGAGGAAGTCTGGAACCGTCAGTCGGTACGCGCGATCGCCATGGGAATTGAGGAAAGCGAGTGGCTTCTGCGGGTGCTCGACCGGCATGCCAGCTTGACGGGTAGCCCGCTGGCCGGAAAGCTGGTTACGGCCAGCGGAGCCCTGCCTTTTCTGCGCATTGAGCCTCTCTCTCCACCGTGCTCGGTGGCGCAAACCTGGGAGCCGATTCTCGAACGCCTCCAGCCGGCGAGATTACCGAATCTTCCCCCGGTTCCCGTCGAGGGGCCATTGGCGTATCGCAAGCCCGATGCCCGGCTCTGGAATCAATAATGCTTTCTGCCTCTAGCCTTCTATAATCACGGACAATTCATGGATTTCGACCAACTAGTCACGTTCTTGCAGGTGGCCAAGCTGGGCAGCTTCTCGCGTGCCGGACAAAAAGTCTTCCGCTCGCAGTCTGCGGTTAGCGCTCAAATCCGGCAGCTTGAACAAGAGTATGGCGACAAGCTTCTGGATCGCTCGGGCAAGAGTGTGCGGCTCACTCCGGCCGGGCGAGTATTGTTCTCCTACGCCGAACGCATGCAAAAGCTGCGGGAGGAATCTCTGTTGGCCGTGGCCGACCAGGGGGTCACCGCTCGCGGCACTTTGATCATCGGGGCCAACGAGGCCACCTGCCTCTACGTCCTGCCAAAAGTATTCGCCGAATATTGCCGCCTGTATCCCCAGGTGCAAATTAGCATTTATCGCAACTTCAGCTACAAAATCATAGAAAAACTGGAGAACGGCTCGATTGACGTTGGTATCGTGACGCTGCCGGTCAAATCTCCAAGTCTCAAAACTCACTCTATTTTTCGCGATCAACTGATGTTGATGGTTTCCCCGAACAACCCCCTGGCCACGAAGAATCGGGTCTCGGTTGACGCCATCGCGAAACAACCGCTGCTGTTTCCAAAAACCGGATACACCCGCCAACTCATGGACAAATTGTTTCGTCCCTACAACTCGCACCTGCATGTTCGGATGGAATTGCCGAGCATAGGAATGATTAAAAGCTTCGTGGCCGCGGGGCTAGGTGTGTCGCTCATCAGTTCTACCTTTGCCAAAGACGAGCTTCTAGCGGGACAAGTGGTCCTCATCCCTTTGCAGGACGTCGAGCTTTGGCGGGAGCTAGGAATGGCTTACCGCCGTGACCGTACTCAGACCCGATCGACAGCCAGCTTCATTGCCACCGTCCGACAACTCTCCGCCACAGAAAAGAAGCATGTCGGCCCGCCTCCGCCATCGAGTAGTTCGTAGCCAAGACCTCATAAAGAGTTCGTAAAAAAGAAACCAACCTGACTTTCAAGCTCTTGATTTTTTTCTGGCAGCTCCTGGCGCTCCATGACAATCGCCGCCGGTTGCTCGGCGATTGGCGGGAGCGCCGATCGGCTTGACATACCTTCTTACCAATAGCTGTAAGTGTAGGTTTTGTAGCGGCTTGCGCGGCATTCAGCGAGTCGATCGAGCCGGTCGATATGCGCTGATTCCGCAAAACCGGCGCAGGGCGGCCTGTTCGGCGCTTCGAGTGAGGCTATCCCCTACGAAAATATTTACACGACTGCAACACTGGCATGACAAATCCATAATTTCCACCACCTAGCATTTTGCGCGAAGGGCCGGTCTCAAGTTTGGACCTGCACCAAGGAGAATCAGCATGCGACCTTACAGCACCTCCCTCACAGCTTGCTTTGCACTCGCACTGGCGTTTGCCTCCAGCCAGGCTCACGCACAATATCAACTTACCAACCTGGTTTCCAACCAAGTGAAGGCTGCGAACCACGTCGACCCATTGTTGGTCAATGCTTGGGGGCTGGCCTATGGGCCGGGCGGACCGTTCTGGGTCAGCGACAACCTGAGCGGTTGGTCGACCATCTACGATGGTCACGGCGCGAAGAAAAGCCTGGTTGTTCTTATCCCTACGGCGGTGGGGTACCCAGGTACTCCGACGGGCATCGTTTTTAACGGATCCGAAGAATTTCAGGTCGAGAATAATGCTGCACGCTTCCTCTTCGCGACCCTCGACGGCACGATCAGCGGCTGGGCTCCCCAGTCCAATCCGAATGCTGCCATCGTCGCCGCCACAAGTCCGGGCTCGGTTTATACCGGTCTTGCAATTACCAGTAATCCTACGGGCAACTTTCTGTTTGCCGCCGATAACGCAAACAACAAGATCGACATGTACGACGGCACCTTTACTTTACAAGGTTCCTTCACTGATCCGGCCGTACCTTTAGGGTTTTCTGTTTTCGGCGTTCAGGATATCGCCGGTTTGGTCTATGTCTCGTTCGCCAACTCATCGGGAGGGTCGGGAGGTTTCATCGATATCTTTAGCGAGGACGGCTCTCTTGTGAAGCAGCTTGCTCAAGGTAGGCCCTTAAACCAGGCGTGGGGATTCGCCCTGGCACCTGCCAACTTTGGCCCGCTCAGCAATACCCTCCTGGTTTCTAACAACACCGATCACGGCACGATCAACAGCTTCAACGCGGTTACCGGGAGCTTTGTGGGCACGCTTCGCGACACCACAGGCAAGGCCATCGTTATCGACCAGCTCTGGGGTATCGAATTTGGCGGCGGAACAGCCAACGATGGCGCCAAAAATGAACTCTTCTTCACTGCGGGTCCATTCAAAAATGTCGCCGGCACGTTCGGAGCAATACGGTTCAGTAATTAGAGCTTAACTCTCGAGCCCCGCGCGATCCCCCGCCTTTGGCGGTTTTCAAAGGCGGGGGCCTCACTGATTCCCTGCCCTAGCCCGCCGCCCAACTACCAACCGCTGCCAGGAGAGGCGCCGTCTGCTGACAGAATGGCCGTCGCAAGCAGCCTCCCTCCATGAACCGAGATTGTGTCCTCTGGCCCGCAAAACGCTGTTGGCCACACTGCATCTGCGATTTCCTTACTTTATGGTCGTGTCAAAGGAGACCGTCAGACCGGTAGCGAAGATGACGTCGTTGGTCTTCGTTCCCGGCACGGGTGGATTGGAAACATAGCGGTCGCTGACGGTGAATTGCCAGCCCAGCCACTTGTGAATCTGGGTGGTTGCACCGGCGTCGAATGCAAACAGATATTGGCCTGCATCCGGGCTCAGTTCCGGATAAAACGTAAAGTCTTCCGTCAAGGTGGTGAGCGAACCGAACTTATGCATGAAAGTCTCACCGGCGGTGAGACCAAAAATATTTCGCGTCACCCCCGGTGAAAACCCGATGGCGGTTGCGCCGGCGCTATAGCTCTGACGAGTGTAGTTGGGGCCGGCAAACAGGTCGAAGGTGGTGTTCGGAGTGTTAATGGCGTGATAACCGATGCCGCCGGTATAGATCTGTTGCAGATCGAGGAATTGCAACTCATTATGAAGGTAATCCGCGGAAACGAAAGCGAAAACCTTGGGGTTCAGATTGTGGCTGTAACGGATTCCAGCGAGTATCGAGTTCGCCGTGACGCCTCCTCCTCCCGGATTGTTGTTGGTGTCGTATACGGACGTGAGGTAGGCCTTGGTCTCATCGTTCTGGGTTTTGCGGTCCGCGGTAAACCCAAGGTTCAGGTTGGTAGTGTCACTGTTCCCCCGAGCCAGCGCGAAACCGAGGTTCAAACCGCCTTGCCAGTCTTGAACAAACGAAGGATGCAGATTGGATTCGTAGGTCTGCTGTTGCTGGGCCGAGCGGATGGTTTGGGCATTGGTCAGGGGCACTCTTACGTCGCCGCTGGAGGAATGAATCACCAAATTGCTGTCTTCCGTTGTTGCGGTTCCACTAACCGTTCGCTTGTCAGGTGTAACCACGAAGATCGGTTTGTCGGTGGTCACGGCTTTCACCTGCGACCACTGAATGGTGATGACATCCGCGTAGTCGGTTTTTAGTATGAGTTGTTTACCGTCGGCGCTATCAACTGTTCCGATCAGGTTCGACCCGTTATTGGTGACAACCGTGTCCGCCAAGCCCAGGGGTGCTACGGCAATCATGGCGAATAGGAC
>DATJVZ010000078.1:0-33864 GCA_035501575.1 Terriglobales bacterium
TCCCGGGCATTGGCTTATGCACTGCCACATGACCTTTCACATGATGCAGCCAGAGTCGCTTCCCGGTTACTTCGTTTCCACGGCATACAGTGCGCACAATGCCGGCATGGGCGGCCTGGTACTCGGTCTCGATGTTCTTCCCTCCGCCAAGACCGAAGCAACCCAGCGTTCCCCGAGGCCACCGGTTCACACATTTCGTTTGGATGTCCGCGAGCGCCCCGCCAGTCGCCTGGCCTTTGCGGGATATAGTTACGTTGTTTCCGAATCCGGTCATGAACCCCCAGCCGACACGCTCCCGCCGATCGGTGCCCCCCTTGTGCTTACACGCGGCGAGCCCGCCGAAATCGAAATCTTCAATCGCCTCAACGAACCCACTACCGTTCACTGGCATGGCATCGAACTTGAAAGTGCTTATGACGGAGTTCCCGACTGGAGCGGCAGCTCGACCGAGACGACTCCCCCCATCGCACCCGGCGCCTCCTTCGTAGCCCGGATGACTCCTCCTCGTGCCGGGACCTTCATTAATATCACCCCCGTCGATTCCGACCTCACCTATTCCCTCAAAGACGCCAGTGGCGCAGCGCTCGAATGGAGTGTGATCGCCAAAGACGGCCGCGATCTTCCTCCGTCGCAGGTCGTGATCAAGGACGCGACCGGGGACTCCATCACGGTCGGTGAAACTCGCGATTACTCGTTCACGCCACAGAAGACAGGAGAGCTGTACCTGGAAGCTGCGGCCTTTCAACGTATGTGGGTTAAGGTCACGTTGGTCGTGACTCGGTCCGCGTTGCAGCCGACGGCAACTCTGCGCGACGAGGCTGACGGTCAAATCACAGCTTATGACCGCGGGGACTTCTGCCGCCAAAGTCGCGCCCAAGAAAATAAGACGCAGTCATCCCTGTTGCCTGATTTTTACCGGATTTGCCTTATTGGAAATATTCAGAGAAGATTCTACAGCCGATCGGGTGCCGCCCCATGAGCGGTCGGACAGCCCTAGCTTTTAAGCTAGTCAGTTCGGCTGGGCATCGCGGTATCAGGGGGATAGTGATGATTCCGGAATCTGTTCTTCAAAAGCTTAGGGCTACTTTCCGCGGGCAGACCTTTTGCCCGGGCGATGCTGGCTACGATCAAGCTCGAACCATTCCTAATGCCATGATTAACCGACGTCCCGCGATGATAGTGCGTTGTGCTGGTGCGGCCGACGTTATAGCCGGTGTGCGCACAGCCCGCGAACACGACCTTGTCGTCTCGGTTCGTGGCGGCGGACACAGTGTCGCGGGCAAGGCCGTCTGCGAGGACGGCTTGATGATTGATATGTCCGGGATGAAAGGAATCCGCGTCGATCCGCTCCGGCGAACGGTTCGTGCCCAAACCGGTCTAAAACTAGGTGAGTTCGACCGTGAAACGCAGGCCTTTGGATTAGCCACGACGCAAGGGGTTGTGCCGACGGTTGGCATCGCCGGCTTAACGCTAGGTGGCGGCTGGGGTCAGCTGCACGGCAAATACGGTCTGGCTGTCGACAATGTCCTTGGCGCAGATGTGGTCACCGCGGACGGACGCTTTCTGGTGGCAAACGCCTCGGAGAACGCGGATCTGTTTTGGGGAATCCGTGGCGGTAGCGGCAACTTCGGGATTGTGACCTCCATCGAATACCAACTCCACGAAGTGGGTCCGGTGTTCGGCGGTGCCGTGTTCTATCCGGCCGCACAAGCCCGTGAAGTGCTGCGCTTTTGGCGTGAATTTGCCGCGGATAGCCCGGACGAACTGGTCACGCAAGGCGGTTCCTTCCGGCTCCCGGACGGGGTGCCGGTATTTGGCATTGCCGCCTGTTATTGCGGGGCGGTAGGTGACGGAGAAAAGGTCCTAAAGCCGTTGCGCACATTCGGTTCCCCGCTCGCGGACGCGCTTAGTGCGATGAGCTACATTCAAATTCAGAGCATGTTCGAGTCATTCTTCCCGCCCGGACGTCATGTCTACACCCGATCAAATTTCCTGCGTGACCTGAGCGACGAGGCCATTGAAACCATGGTGGAGTATGTGGCGAAGAGCCCTTCGCCTTACACGTTTGCCCCCTTCGTCGAACACTGGAATGGCAAAGCCACCCGCGTAGCAGCCACCGATACGGCCTTCCCTCACCGGAAATATTCGTGGAACTTTCTGGCATGGTCCATGTGGGCAGACCCGTCGGAAACCGAAAAGAACCTGCAATGGACGCGAGAGTGTTGCGATGCCATGAGGCCCTACTCGGTCGCGGGAGCCTACGGAAACTACGTCACCGACGAAGGAGAAGCCATAGCCCGCGAAGCTTACGGTTGCAATTATGATCGTCTGGTTGCGCTAAAAAACAAATATGATCCGAGTAACTTCTTTCGCCTGAACCACAACATCAAGCCCAGCCAGTCAACTCACGCAAAGAAAGTTAGTTAGGAACGATCCGCTCATATACGGGAGAAGCTCCCTCAACCCTATTTACCTGCACTGGGACAACGCCTGACCGCTCCCTTCACAGCCCCCTGTCAGATGTAACAGTTCACTGCAGTGCGGAAAGCGACCATGCTGGTTTTCTCTCTCTTACATTGTTTAAGCGAGAGATGCGGATGCCTGATAAAGCACGAGAGCTTCCCCAAAAACCAAACGTTCTTTTCGTCCTGGGCGATGACATCGGGTGGTTCAACCTCAGCGCCTACAACATGGGTATTATGGCTGCCTGACGAGCGAGAAAGGGCGCCCGACAATCTTCCTCTGGCTTTGGCCGCTACTCGCCGTTGCGGCGAATGGCGGCCTTTTTTTTGGTCGTGATGTTACTCACAAGGTTGGAGCATGGTTGGCAGCTCTTCCAGAAACCGGCACCCAAGGTTAGTCCCTGAACAGCTGCGGAGGGCAAATTCCGGTCGGCTTCCGACCGAAGTCACAGGGGGAGCAGGCCCGAGTCACAACTACGAAATCGAATTCTTGTACCAACTCAGGACACGGAGGGCGCGGAGTGTGTTCCAGCGGCTCGCGCTGCCCACAGCGGTCTCCATTTCCAATGGAATACGTTCGGGATGGAGGAGGTTGAGGGGCCAGCGCCCGTTCTGGTGGCGGCGCTGGATCACGGTCTCGATTGCCTCACGGACGCGGCTGTCGGGTTTGACTCCTGCATTCCGCAGATAATCGAGTCCGCGCAAGACGTCGTAGTGCCAAAATGTGGGGAACGAAAAGCGGAGCCAGCGTCGGTCGATGACCTCGCCGGTTCGAAGCGAGCGCAACATGCGGCGCTCGAGCAAATAGTTTTCCGCCCTCTTACGGGCCTTGGTGAGGGCCGTCGATTTACGCCCTGCCCGTTCGTATTCGAGCAATCCTTCGAGCACGCAGATGGTGGTATGGAAAGAAGAGCGGCGGCTTTTGGGTGCTTCGCAGTTCCAGCCCCCATCTGCGAGCTGCTCACCCAGGAGTTGATTGGCCAGCGCGTCATTGGGCTCTTTGAAATATGCGCCGAGGCCGAGGATTCTGCCGTTGATGCAAGGCTCGGTTTCTCCATGAAGAAAAGGCCGGTTGGCATGCCAGGTAAACACGAGCCGCCGGTCGACGCGGTTGATCATCTTGCGGGCCTGCTTGCTGGCGGGGTCGAGCCCGAGGTCCTTTAAGACGACGAGCGTGTAGAAAGTAAAAAGTAAGCCTCGGTCCTCATTCGGGCCGCCCCAGTTGCCAGCGGGCGCTTGGAGGGCGAGAAGTCGGGCTCCCCAGCCTTCGGTTGCGACGCGAGAGCGCTCGGCTGCAATCGCCTCGGGCGCCGCAGCGGTGAGGTCCCGCATGACCTGCCAGCGGATGGCGGGATCAGAATTGAGAAGCCATTCGAGGTGCGCCGGTCGGGGGGTGCAATCGTCGAAGCGCATTGGTCTCTTATAGCAAATGGCAGGTGGTCTTGACGCGTAACCATGCCGGCCAAATTTGTGTCGGTACCCAACGACTGCGTTGCTCATATTTTCACGTGTAGAAGTTTTGTTCAGCGAGGAGCCTCTTATGATTTCAGCATCCCAGAAAATTTTCTTCTGGCGGGTTCTTTCCGCCGTGGCTTTTCCCCTGATACTCGCTCTCGCTGCTTGTGGAAGCAGCTCCGGCCCAAACCCGCCCTGCACCAATTGCACCCCGACTTCTTCCGACTTCGTTTATGAACCCAACGCCAATCAAGTTTCGATCTTTGAGGTGGACTCCACTTCCGGCACAGTAACGGCCACGCCCATGCCGGCCACCGGACCTGCGATTCCCGGCGGCATCATCGCCACCTCCACCAATTTCATATACGTCTCTGACCAGAACGGCACGGATGATGACGTTTACGGTTATTCGCTCAACACTTCTACCGGCGTGCTTACCCCTGTGGCCGGATCACCTTTTACCGCTGGGCTCACGGCCCCTACCCAGGGCCTGGCCACTGACCCGGCTGGAAAATTTCTCTACGTAACGCAGGCCAACAACAATCAGATCGCAGCTTTTACCATTGCCTCGAACGGAGCACTCACGCCCGTTTCCGGTTCACCCTACAACACTCAAGACAGTTACCCCATCGCCGCCGTGGTCGATTCCACCGGTTCATTTCTTTACGTGAGCAACAACCAGAGTACGCAAGGTACAATCTCCATCTTTTCCATTAATTCGAGTAGCGGCGCACTTACTGCTGTTGGCTCCCCGTTGCCCACATTGCAACCCGAGCCGGCGAATTTGGCGGTCGATCCCAAAGGAAATTACCTGTACGTGCCGGCATCGGGTACCAATTTAGTTCTCGGCTACAGTTACGGTTCTACCGGGACATTGACGGTGATTCCCGGTTCGCCCTTTTCTGTCGGCGCTCAACCCAATACCGTGCTGGTGGATCCCTCCGGAAAATTCCTCTTTTCCGCTGATTTCGCCGGCAACGACATTTCTGCCTTTACCCTTGGCTCGAACGGAACCCTTACGCCCGTGAGCGGCAGTCCATTTTCCGCGTCCAACAACCCGATTTCTTTGGCCGTCAATGCGTCCTCTTCTCTGCTTTTTGCGACCGCGGCAACTTCGACCAGCATTCTCGCCTTCACCATCAACAGCTCCGGAGCGCTGACCTCCATTGCACCGCTCAACGGCGGAGGCACTTCCGGCGGTCTTGCCGTTGTCCATGCGCAATAACGTTGGAAAATCCGTGCGTCGGGGTAAGAGTTTGATGGCGATTTCACGGCAATCAACCTAGTGGAAGCAATACAACTGCAAATGGCGCGTGCGGGTGGAGAGAGCGCCGAAATAGCGGTAGGTAACGCGGTTGGAAGATCCAAATATCTGCGGCAAAGAAAGCAGTGGTCAGAACAAATGCAAGCACAAACCGCATCCAATCTCGCGAATTCTTCTCCGGCAACCGTCCATATGCCCCGAGGCAGCCCACGACCACGAGGAAGTTGCCAATCCACGCTGGCACCGCGATTATCTGATCGACGTGCTGGATTTGTCCTGCTGCCAATGATGCGGCCAGCCAATGCCAACCGTTGCGGAAAAATGTAGTCACACAAAGATTGATATAGTTCCAGAAGCCAGCCACAGAAATGCCGATGAAATATCCCCAGCGATCATGGCACAACGAGAGGGCCATCGTGGCGACATACATCCACGCCTGAAAGCAGTGCAGCCAGCGGATGTCTGCTTCGAGGTAGGCCGACAGCGCCAGGATGAAAATGAACATAGACGCGCCAGCGACGATAAGCAGTTCCGGGCCGCCCCACGAATGCGCAGATGTTCGCACGCATTCCTATACGACAAAGTCCAGCCGGTGGTTCCCAGGTGCTATCGGAATTTAACGGCAGCCGAATGGCAAGTCAGGCATGTTCCTAATAATCAGGGTGCATAACGAGTGAAGACAAGATCGGTCGCTTTGGCCTTCTCGTGGCAGGGAAAGCAGGGCTTCATGAAAGCCGCGTCGGCAGGTTTGCCCTCTTGGAAGTGACCGAATCCCCAGCCGCCGGTTGCTGCGTACTTGGTTGAGTCCTTGACCATGAACTGAATGTTTGTGGGAGCGCCGGGAACGAAAGATTGCACTTTGCCAAAGACCTTGTTGTTTTCATCCGACGGGACGTTGCGGTAATGCAAAGCGGCGATGATTGAGCCGTCGGGGAACGGGAGCTTCCCTTCGCGATGGGCTTTGATCGCAATATCGTTGCCCAAAACAGCGCCTAAACTATTGCGGTCGCCGGCTTCATGGGCCGAGGAAACCCACTGCCAGTCACGGTACCCGTTGGGAATTTCCCTAACGAACGGGGCGGGCGCGCGTCGCGTGTCCTGATGCTGGGACACGGAAAGCGACAAGGCTAACGATTGCCGCAATTGCGATCCCAAGGAACGTGCAGTGTTTCATACGATCCTCTTTCCAATATGTTCTGTAAGCTGAAAATCAAGGGCCCCGACTGCTTGATTCGACTAGCGGTTGGGTTCGCAGCCTCGACAACCCCAGAGGCCATCTGTCTTGCAACAGTGTAGGAGATTGGCTACTTGATGACAACCGGCGTGGGTGTTGAAAAATCACCCGCGATTAGTAGGTCCGATTTAGCGGAAGCGTGTTAGAAGGAAGAGCTCCTCACATGCTTTGCTCGCACCGTAGACAACCAGTGATACCAGGACTGACGGTGATCGCCTGCGTCACTGCCGAGGCCGGTCATCAGCAACAACTGCGCGATGCCTTGCTTGATTTGGTGACAAGCACAAGGACAGAGGCCGGTTGCATCAACTACGACCTGCACCAGTCAGAAGAAAATTCTAACGAATTCGCAATTCACGAGAACTGGGAGAGCGCGGCCAATCTTACGACCCATGCCAAATCGGTGCATTTGCAGACATTCACCCGGATTGCAGGTGATCTATTGGTGTCTCCCGCGCAGATCAAAAAATGGAAGATGATCTCCGAGCCCCAAAAGAGCCCGTGAACGCAGGAATGAAACGCCGGGTCGCGTACAAGCGAGTTGGCTGGCGAAGATGCTTTGCTCGATTTCAATCTTCGGAGGCCTGCTGATCAGGATGGGGCACCACGCCCGCTCCGAGGCGCGATGTCACTCATTGCCCAGTGTGGTATCAAGAGAGTTGTGCAGGAGCGATGATGGAGTTCGGAGATCACCTACGCACCACAGGCGGCGCGCTTAAGAACTGGGCCGTTGCCCAGCTGCAGGACTCTCTGGCTGTCGGTGTACTATGGCTGACCGGACTCTACATTCTGCACGTCCCGCTGGCTCCGATGTGGGCGGTCATCGCAGCCGTACTCCAGATCGTGCCACACTTTGGGCCGATCCTCGGGTTGTTGGGACCCGTTCTCGCGGCAACCATCAGGTGGATGGATTGGGAGCACCCTCTCGGCGTGCTTGTGCTTTATGCCATCATTGCCCTGCTCGACGGCCTGTTGCTCCAGCCATACATCATGAAAAGAACGGCGAAGGTGCCTATCTGGGCATCGGTCTTTACGCCGATCGTGCTGGGAGTGCTTTGGCCATTCTGGGGAGTGCTCGTGGCCCCGCCCTTACTCGCAGTGTTCTATGCATACCGAGCACAACGCAAAAAGATTCAGCAAGACGATTCCGGCAAGAATGACGCGATCCACACCCAAGGTCAATGAGTGGAGTCGAGAGATTTATCAGCAACAATCCTTTCCTGGCATCGCCAAGTTCTCACTTTTCATTGACTTGCCCTCCCTATCGCACCTACCATGGCCGAGTTCTGGCTTAAACCCGCGTTGTGATGACAACTTACGGCGTGTCCTGACGAGGAGTGAGGCATCTGGAAAACGCGCACAACATCCAGCTCGAAGCGGTGGAGGAGAGGGTTCTCGAGCGCAGCCGCGGGCTGCGCAGAGAACTCGGCTTGGCAGACCTGGTACTGGCGCAGCTCATGTACATGATGATACCGGAGTATTTCGGGACAGCCGCCAAAGCCGGCCCCTCTCACGTGGTGCTGTGGCTGCTCGCAATTGCGGCGTTCTTCGTACCGCTGGCCCTCGTCGTTTCACACTTGAACCGCTTGATCCCGCTGGAAGGAGGTTTGTATGAGTGGGCACGGGTCGCATTCAATGTCCGGGTTGGATTCTTCGTAGCCTGGAATCTCTGGCTTTATGTGGTCATGTACATGGCCCTGGTCGGGCTCGTAACGACAAACTTTGTTGCCTACTCGCTCGGTCCCAAGGCGGCGTGGATGACTGAGAACAAGTGGCTTGTTTTAGCCACATCGGTCGGACTAATGGTGGCGATGATATCTCTGGCTCGCTACGGCTTTGGTGTGGGGAAGTGGGTAACTAACGTGGGCAGCGTCTTCACCGTGATCGTTCTCGGCGCGTTGGTAGTGATGCCGCTGGTTAACCCACGGCATGGAACATCGTCCGCGTACCACCCGCTCAAATTGGTACTTCCGCCTCTGACGCTCTTCAGCCTCAGTGTCTTCAGCAAGATGGCGTTTGGAGCGCTCTGCGGCTTCGAGTATGTGGCAATATTTGCGGGTGAATGCCGCCGCCCGGAGAAGAACCTTGCGCGCTCGATCTTGCTTACGGCGCCCATCATTGCGCTGCTTTATATCTTTGGTACTAGCGCGATCCTCGCATTTGTCCCACCGGACTCCGTCAATGTGATTGCGCCGATCCCGCAGGCTCTGGGCCGCGGTTTTCATTCCTGGGGTTTTTCCGGCGTCATCATTCCGCTGGCGATTCTTATGCTCCTCTGCAACTATCTGGGTACGTTTAACGTAAACTTCAACGGTAGTGCCCGACTCCCGATGGTGGCGGGTTGGGATCGTCTTTTGCCGGAGTGGTTCACGCGCCTCCATCCAAAGTACAAGACACCGACAAACTCGATCTACTTTGCGGGGGGAGTCGCATTAGCCGCAAGCATAGCTGTCCTGATCGGAGTTGGAGAGCAAGAAGCGTTTGAACTGCTGCTGGTCTGGGCTTTCACCTTTTATGCCACGGCATATCTGGCTCTGTTTGCCATTCCTGTGCTCGCACAAAAAGAGATGGCAATCCGTCCGGCTCTGTGGCTTCGGATTGCTGCCGGTTCTGGTTTTCTAGTGACGCTGCTCGCCGTCGTGCTTTCCGTGTTTCCAATCGTTGACGTACGAGGCAGGTGGGAGTATTTCGCGAAAACTGTGGCCGTTATCGCCGGTGGCAATGCTCTCGGTGCACTGCTCTGGTGCCTGAGGCCGCGAACACAAGAACGCGGGGCCAGCCATATCGCGGCGGACTAATTCGCTCGCGCTTCCGATTTGATGGTACGGATCAGCACACTCATGCATGTCAGCCCCGCTTCGGCTTTGAGAAACTCGGAAATATCTACCGTACGGATTTCCAGTCCCCGCTTTCGAAGCAGATCGATGGTTCGGCGGAATCCGGAGTGCATGCAGATCTTGCCGTTTATGCGGAGCACGTTAGCCGCCATCCATTCGTTTGCCGGCACCTGTATGATTGTGTACCCGGAGAAAGCGGCGGTGTTCACACGGGTCGAATCAGCCAGCACGACGCGCTCATCTACGGCGGTGCAGACGCTTTTCAAGTGCAACGCTCTGGGAACTGGAACCGCAACAACCCTGTATCCGTAGGGTGCAACGGCGGCTCGCAACGCTTCAATGCCTCGGCGATTGGTCCGCGTTGTAAGACCCGCGAACAAGTCGCGCCCGACTCGAAGCAGATCTCCACCTTCCAGGGTAGCTGGTGGTTGGATGCGGATCAAGCTCCGATACTCCTTGACCACCGGCGCCACTCCTTCGACCTCGCGGCGGCGTGCCTGGCTTCCGGGGCGCGTAATGATCGCCACTTCATCCAAAACCAGCACGGTGTCTTCGATAAAACAGCAATCGGGACAGTTGTGATCAGCGGGAATCTCGATAACATCTAATCCTAGGCTGCGTAACAATTCTTGGTAGTTCTGGTGCTGCTCTTGGGCTCGGGCGACATCAATGGGAACGCGATCAATGAAGCTAAGTTCGCATTCGCGGATGCGGGCAGATAGGCCGCGGGTTAGAGCAGTCCACATTTTCTGCACTCAAAGAGTGGCGATTATAACGCTACTTTTATGTTGGTGTTCCGTTAACACTGAAGACCTCCGGAACGCATTGGGTATGCGGTACCAGTCTTCTATGCGTAGCGGGCGCGACACAAAAAGATCCAGCAACACGATCCCGGCAAGAATGACGGCGCCCTACCCCCAAGGTCAACGAGGGCGATAGAAGAGATGGTCGGTCGATCAACTACGCGTCTTCCCCTTTAGCACGAGCGGAGGATGATGTTGACTCGACCCTTGGGTGGCTTTCGCCCTTCCCTTTTCCAACTCTTTTGGAGTCAACTCCTTTTCCAAGCTTCCTTTTCTTGCTTGGCCTCTGTCATTACCCGTGCTAGCAGCTAAGTAGACGAATTCATAAGCGGCGATCCTTTCCTGTTTCACTCCCTCTCCCCTCCAATACCAGAAAAATTTTGAGGATAGCCATAGCAATTGAGCGGGTCGTAATCAGTGACGACGTGCCGCTTTCGTGGACACTTCTGCCGAGTATTAACATTATCCGGCTCTGGCTCCGTCCGGCACCTGGGTTTCGGGCATTGCCAGCACCGGAGTGATCCCGTCCAAGTAGCCGATATCGAAGAGCATGCCTTCGGAAACCATTCCAGCCATTTTTCTCGGCACAAGATTCACCACAAACAGAGCTTGCTTGCCTTCAATCTCACGAGGGTTGGCACGCTCCCGTTTCATTCCGGCAAGAACCGTGCGCTTGTGGTCGCCAAAGTTCACTTCGAGCGCGACCAGCTTTTCCGAATTGGCAACATCGGTCACGGACAGAATCGTGCCGACCCGCACGTCAAGTTGGTTGAGAAGGTCGGATGGGATCGGGGGTTTCACCGGCGCTGGCGTCATCGGCCAATTCTACTGCGCATCATAGTCCATGGCGCATTCTCCTCCGTCGCTTCGACCGTTCCGGCCAAGAGCCTGGTTGGAGTAACCGCGCAGGTAGAGTGACGGTTAACCATACTTCTTGTTGGTGATCACGAATCCCGGAAAAGCTTGGCTTGGTTCGAGATGCTCGTCCGCGTCGTCATCCGATCCGGGCCTGGTTGTTCGGTATAATCGCATGGCTAGGTGCTGACGCCGGATTCTGAACTATTGTCCACGCGGAATTAACGACCTGCGCCGCGTTCGGGGCAGTCGGCGCAGTTCCGGTGCTTGCGGACGAACTGCTCTCGAACGACGTCGTCCACTGGCGGCTCGGAATGCAGCGCCCCGGCAAGGACCGATTTGGACGCCCTAGCACGAACCTTTCGGCTGGAGAGAAAAGCATGGCAACTGATACTGTGGCAAGGGGTATGACGAGCGAGGAAATCATCGCTCTGGCTAAGAAGCACACGCTGTACGAGTGGTCGGCACAGTCCAAAGTGGATCCCATTCCGGTTGCAAAGGCCAAGGGTGTTTACTTCTGGACGCCCGACGGCAAGCGTTTCCTCGACTTCAACAGCCAGTTGATGAGCGTCAACATCGGACACGGCGATTCCCGAGTCATCAACGCCATCAGCGAACAGGCAGCCACTTTGGCCTATGCAAACCCTTTCATGGCAACCGAGCCGCGCGCCAGACTAGGCGCCAAGCTGGCCGAAATCACCCCTGGGGATATCGATACGTTTTTCTTTACCAACGGCGGTGCGGAGGCTAATGAGAATGCGATCAAGATCGCGCGCTTCGTAACCGGGCGCCAGAAGATCCTTGCCCGCTACCGTTCCTACCACGGGGCGACGGCGGGCAGCATGTCGCTGACTGGCGACCCGCGCCGCTGGGCCAACGAGCCCGGCATCCCGGGCGTGGTTCACGTCCTCGATCCCTATCACGGCATCCGACGCGGCTGGGATTCCGCCGCCCAATCGCTGGCCATGCTCGAGGAGGTCATGCAGCTCGAAGGGCCATCGACTATTGCGGCTTTCATTCTGGAACCGGTTACGGGCACGAATGGCGTTCTGGTTCCGCCCGAGGGGTATTTGCAAGGGGTAAGGGAGTTGTGCACGAAGTACCGCATTTTGATGATTGCCGATGAGGTCATGTCCGGTTTCGGCCGCACCGGAGAGTGGTTCGCTGTCGATCACTGGAAGGTAGTGCCCGATCTGATGACGATGGCAAAAGGGTTAACCAGCAGTTACCTCCCCTTGGGGGCCGTGGGTATGCGTCCCTTCATTCGACAACATTTTCAGGACAACGTCTTCTACGGAGGACTCACCTACAACAGTCATCCCATGGGTTGTGCCGCAGCTCTGGCGACCATCCAAGTCTACGAAGAAGACCACTTGATCCAAAACGCACGCAAGATGGGAGTGCTCATGAAGCAGTTACTGGCCGATCTTCGCGAGCGCCATCCTTCGGTCGGCGACGTACGCTCCATCGGCCTGTTCGGGATTGTGGAACTCATTCGCAGCCGAAGCACACGCGAGCCACTCGCACCTTTCAACGGCACCTCGGAGGAAATGGCGGCTCTCGGGAAGTTCTTCCGCCAAGAAGGGCTGTACACGTTTGTGCGCTGGAATACCTTCTTCACCAACCCTCCGCTATCGATTACCGAAGAACAACTTCGCGAAGGGTTTGCCATCATCGAGCGCGGCCTCGAGATCTGTGACCGCGCGGTTCGAGATTAGCCGGAGCCGGGTCGTAGAGGCTTTTAAGACCGCCAACTCACTGCGGTGCCATGGTGCGCAAGGGCTCAGCCAAGCTGCGCATCAGGCGCGAGAATCCTTCGAGGTCCAGCGATTGAGGACCATCGGAAAGCGCCCGCTCCGGGCAAGGATGCACCTCGACCATAATTCCGTCCGCGCCGAGAGCCGCGGCCGCGCGCGACATCGGCGCAATCAACGTGGGCCGGCCGGTTCCGTGCGAGGGGTCAGCCACGACCGGCAAATGCGACAGTTCCCGTACCAGGGCGAGCGATGCGAGATCGAGGGTGTTGCGGGTTTCAGTTTCAAACGTCTTGATGCCTCGTTCACACAGCACAACATCCTGGTTGCCACCCGCGAGCAGATACTCCGCTGCCAAGAGCCATTCCCTGACCGTGGCGGAAGGACCGCGCTTGAGCAGGATCGGCCTCTTGCTCTTTGCCAGCCGGCGCAGCAAGGCGAAGTTCTGCATGTTGCGGGCGCCCACTTGCAGCATGTCGGCGTGTTCGGAAATCAGGTCCACGTCTTCGGTGCTCATCACTTCGGTGACCACCGGTAGCCCGGTATGTTGGCGCGCCTCGCTCAACAATTGCAGGGCTTCGAGTCCGAGACCTTGAAACTCGTAGGGCGATGTGCGCGGCTTATAAGCACCGCCTCGAAGCAAGTGAGCACCTCCGGCCTTCACGGCTTTCGCGGTCGAGAACAGCTGCTCGCGCGATTCGACCGAACACGGACCCGCGATGACGACGAAACCGCCGTCCCCGATGCGGACACCGCCGACCTCGACGACGGTTCCGTGGGGTCTCACCTGACGACTGACGAGCTTGAATGGCTGGGCGATGGGGACCACCGCGGCAACGCCTGGTGCTGCTTCGAGCGCCTGCAGTTCGTGGCGGCGTCCGTTGCTACCGACCGCCGCGACGATGGCGCGCTCGGTTCCACGGGTAACGTGCGCCTGGTATCCCGCCTCCTTCACCCGCTCGACTACGTGCTGAATCTCCTCCTCCGACGCTCCCTCCCGCATATTGATGATCATGACCTGCTTCTCCCGGTTCTGAGCCTGGACTCACTGAATTGCCATGGACGGCTGGCTTTGCGCCTAAAAAGCAAAAGCCGCGACTTCCTAGGAGTCGCGGCGTCGGGTTCTAAGCTTGGCGTCTTAAGTTAGGATTCCAATCCTCGCTGCTCAACGCGCGCCTCGCCCCGGCCGCCACTCCTAAACCAGTAGCGGTAACCGAGAACGGGACTAAATCGAAACCAGCGCATGGTAGGGCTAAATTATCCCTGTGACGCCTGGCAACTGTCAACCGAATTCACCAGCGGCACTTTGCGGGTCAGTTTGATTTCCCAGCTAGAGCGTTGAAAGTCCCAAGAACCCGCTTACTCCGGCGATAATGGCAGCAAGAAACCAAGTCCTAGAGCTATAAATGCCTGCTAGGATGCCAAGAACCACGCCAGCCAGCATCCACAAGGCGAATGCTCCGGGCGACCGATGCCAAGGACATACGAGCGGCCAGAATCGCTCTGGCAGTGAAATACACATCCAGTACAGCGAGAAAATCAGCAGGCTTCCGCGTCCGCAGAGGAAAGAGATAAGCTTCTTGTTCATCCTAGAGCTTTGCCAAGAAGGCTCGCTTCAATCCGCTCCCTAAACGCTGTCGATCAGGGGCAACTTAGCCACCAGCTTGTACGCGCGTTCTCCTGCTATCCCGGACACCGTTTCCGCCTCAACCATGGTTTGCGATGGAAGAAACCGTCAATCGGCCTGAGGGAAGCGCATGGCATCGGGTACGGTGGTCTCGAGGCGGTGCCGACGGGCGGCAGCGGTTGACCGGCGAACCACGAGCTCTGTCCCAAGGTAGTATTCCTCGCCGCGCTTCCGCTTGAGCTTCAGGATTTTGTCGAGCGCCTCAAATGCCACTGTGCCCAAGCGTTCTCGCGGAACGCTGATGGTGGTGAGGGGAGGGCGGGCGAGAAAAGCAAAAGAAATATCGTCGATACCAATCACCGAGACGTCCTCAGGGACGCGCACTCCGGCCGCCTCTAGAGCGCTCATGGCTCCCATGGCAATCAGGTCGTTGCCGCAAAAAATGACCGTCGGTATCTCGGGCTGGGAAAGAATGACGCGCACGGCCGAGGCGCCGGCGTCCACGTGATAGTTACCGTCGAGCACTGGGTAGGGATTCAGCTTGCGTTGATCCAGTCCTTCCACCAAGGCATGCTTGATGGTGATCGCCGTACGATTGTCCCCCGGCCCGGCGATGACCGCGACCCGCTCATGCCCAAGGGCCACGACATGTTCGATGGCCTGCGCAATCCCGCGTTGGTAGTCGATCGAAATGTTGCTGACGAGCTTGGCCGCCGGTCCCAGGTTGCAGAAGACCAGTCCGATGCCGGCAGAACTGAGCTCAGCCGTCGTATTTTGGTCAACCGACGAGGTCATGATGGCTACGCCGCGCACGTCGCTTTCGATCAGCTTCCGCATGACGGATTCGACCCGTCCCTGCTGGTATTCGGTGTTGCACAGCAGCACGTCAAATCCCCGGTCCCAGGCCGCCGCCTGAAAGCCGCGAATGATTTCCGGGAAATAAGGGTTGACGATCTCGGAAATGACTAATCCGAACAGATTACTGTGACCGGTGGCCAGACGGCGGGCGTGAACATTCTGGTGGTAGTTCAACTGGCGTACGACTTCGCGGACCCGCTGCTCCGTCTCTGGGGCGATACGCTGTGTGTTATTGAGCACCCGCGACACCGTGGCCGGGGAAACACCCGCCCGCTTGGCCACGTCGCGCATGGTATAGCCCATCCATTCTCCTTTCCGCTTGGCGTGAAATTGGGGGGGCACGCGCAGTTGCTACAAAGGAAACGCTTCTCGCCTCATCCTCTAGCCAGCGACTCCGAGAAAGCGATTTCCGAAAGCGCTTACCTACTGTTTTGAAACTATCATGATTTGACCCCAAAGGCCATGCTTAGAATGGGGGGCATCGGGGTAGCTGTAGGCTGGCGGACCCCGGCGGGGGCAGGCCGAGAAGTGGCATCAATCCTGCCTTTTGGGGGTCTTCCCCGCCCCGCCGAGGCCCGCACACCGCCAGGAAAAAGCTTGACAACGGCGGTCGGGATACATACAAAGGTGGCTCAAGAAATCGGTTTCGGAAACCGGTTTCTTCGAAACCGTCCACGGCCAATACCTATGAAGCTAAGCGCGACTATCTTACTGGCGGGCTTCCTGACCTTGTTTTTCACCCCCCGAGCTGATTCCGATACGGCAAACTCCGCAGCGCCGTTTCTCGGGCGCTGGGACTTGACGCTCCAGGCTCCGGACCGCGAATATCCCTCTTGGTTAGAGCTGCGCGAGGAATCCGGACAGCTGAAAGCCGAAATGGTGGGGCGCTGGGGTAATGCCCGACCGCTTCCCAAGGTTGAACTCTCGAATGGCATTCTGACCTTCGTCTCCCCGAAGGCAGAAGAAGACACTCCCGATGATTTGGTCTTTCAAGGAAAGCTGGTAGGAAGCAAGCTGGCCGGGACGACCAGGGGTCCGACCGGAAAGCCCTGGTCCTGGACCGGGCAGAGAGCGCCGCTCCTACTGAGAGAAGGTGTCCCGACCTGGGGAACCTCGGTGGTGTTATTCAACGGGAAAGACCTGACCGGATGGAGGGAAGACAAACCGGGAGCCTCGGCAAAATGGAAGGTCGAAGATGGAGTCCTGGTCAGCCCCGGACATGGCCCGGAATTGATCAACGAGGCCAAGTTCGAAGATTTCAAGTTGCACATCGAGTTCAACTGTGGGTCGAACGCCAATAGCGGAGTGTATCTGCGCGGCCGCTACGAGGTTCAGATCGAAGACAATTCCCTCGAGGAACCGCCGAGCCACCACACCGGTGGGGTGTACGGTTTCCTGGCGCCGTCGCCGGAATTGCCGCGCCGGCCCGGAGTCTGGCAGAGTTTTGATATCACGCTCGTGGGACGGAAGATCACCGTAGTCCAGAATGGCCAGACCATTATCGACAACCGGGAAATACCGGGTATAACCGGCGGTGCGCTGGATAGCCACGAGGAGTTGCCGGGACCGATCTACCTCCAAGGCAGCGAAGATGGCCATGTCTCTTTTCGCAACATTGTGGTTACCCCGGCGAAGGCCCCGGCCAAACCGCGGAATAACGCGTAGGCATAGCAATGACCCGTTTCTTTGAGGACATCCTCCGCCAGCCAGACGAGCTCCGCCGGGCTCTTCACTATCTGGCGGGCGCGGGCTCGCAAGGGTTGGAAGAAGCGGCGCAATCCCTGCGCAGCGCCAGCCACGTGTACTTCACCGGAATTGGCAGCAGTTGGCACGCCGCCCTGTGCGCCGGGCCCTTGTTATCAACGTGCGCCCGTCCCGTGTACTTGCAAGATGCCGCCGAGCTGCTGCACTTTGCCGCTTTTCCCCGCGGTGCCGTCATCGTGGCCATCTCGCGTACCGGGAAGAGCATTGAGATCGTTCGTCTGCTGGCAAAGGCGCGGGAAAGCGGTGCCTTTGTCATCGGAGTGACCAACTCGGAGGATGGACCGCTCGCCCGCGAGGCGCAGATTCCGATCGTCGTGCCGGTCACCTTCGATCACGGCATCTCGGTGAACACCTACTCCACGCTGTTGCTGGCTGCGGGTATCCTGGCGTCGACCACCCTGAGACCGTTGGACGAGACGCTGCTGACCGCCTTGTCGCGCACCATCGGGGCGGCCGCTCAGTCGATGTTGGGCTGGAAACAGCGGATCGCCGAATCGGCTTGGCTGGTCCCTGGCGCGAACTACTACTTTCTCGGCCGCGGTTCGAGTTTGGGGAGCTGCCAGGAGGCTCGTCTGTTGTGGGAGGAAGGCGCGAAATCCCCCGCGACCGCCATGGGAACGGGCGGATTCCGCCACGGTCCGCAGGAAATGGTGAGGCCAGGCCAACGCTTTGGTATCTGGATCGACGGCCGACGCATGCGCGCCGAAGATCTGGCCGTGGCCCGCGATCTGCGTCGCTTGGGCGCCACCGTCATGCTGATCGGCCAGCACCTCCCGGAAGATGCCGGAGACCTCGTGCTGCCCATCCCCGTGCTGTCGCCGGAGTGGCAATTCATGATCGATGCCATCCCGGCGCAACTCGCTGCGGAACGACTGGCGCGGCTTTCCGGCGTGGATTGCGATTCTTTCCGCCTCTGTTCCTACATCGTCGAAGATGATGGGGGATTGCTACATGAAACGAGGCAGGTCGAGGGACCGACCGGAAGAGACTTCAAACTGGGGGCACCAGGACTGTAAGCTGGACCCCGTTAAAACGGGTCTGGTTTTGCTGAGCGTAGTGGTATTCAGGAAAAGGAAGGGCAGCCGGCAATCAAAGATTGCCAGGGTGGAGATCAAAAAAAAACATGAGCCAATACTCTCGTCGTAAGTTTCTCGGACTCGGCGCCGCAGCCGCTGGCGCTTCCTTGGCGAGCAGAACCTTTCTGCTGAACCCGGAGCCGCTGTGGGCTTCCCAGTCGGCGGCTGCGGGCGACCGCATTCGCTTTGGCATGATTGGTATCGGCATGCAGGGATCGGGATTGCTGGCCGACTCGATCGAATTGCCCGGAATCGAATGCGTGGCCGCATGCGACCTTTACGATGGACGGCATACTCTCGCTCGAGAGATTACCAGCGAGGTTACCAGTAAGACGGATTTGCCGGTGACCCGCCGTTATCACGACCTGCTAGACAACAAGAATATCGATTGCCTGGTCGCGGCCGTGCCTGACCACTGGCACAAGCAGGTCGTGGTCGATGCCGTGAATGCCGGCAAGGACATTTACTGCGAGAAGCCGATGTCGCACACTGCCGGCGATGGCGTGGCCATGGTCGAGGCCGCACAGAAAACCGGGCGGATCGTGCAGATTGGTTCGCAACGCGTGAGTTCGCTGATCTGCAAAAAAGCCAAGGAGTTGATCGCCCAGGGCACGATCGGCGACGTGATTCTGGTCGAAGGGTGGCTGGGTCGCAACGATCCTACGGGCGCCTGGGAGTATCCTCCCCCTCTCGATTTATCGCCCGCGAATCTGGATTGGGACACTTGGCAGGGCACGGCACCCAAGAAAGCGTTCGATCCCTATGCCTTTGCCCGCTGGCGCTGCTGGAAAGAATACGGCACCGGTGTCGCGGGAGACCTTCTGGTGCATTTGATTAGCGGCATGATGTTCATGCTGGGCATCAATGAGCCGCCCAAACAGGCGATGTCGATGGGCGGCATCCTGCGCTGGAAAGATGGGCGCAACATGCCCGATGTGCAGGCAACGGTTTATTACTACGGTCAGCTTCCGGTTTACATGCGGCTCAATCTGGGCACCGAAATGCCCGAAACCTACCGCATTCAGGGATCGAAAGGCATCCTCGAAGTTACCGAGTTCGGACTCACCTACACGCCGCAGTCGGGCAAGGATAACGCGCCCAGCTACTACGATTCCGGATTTCCGAAGGACATGAAGACTGCCTACGAAAAGGAGTGGCACGAGAAAAATGATCCCAAGATCGGCCACGAGCCCATGCCGGAATCCGTATCCTACCGCGGGCCCGATTACGACGACATGAAGCCGCATCTCTGGACATTCTTCCAGGCGGTGAAATCGCGCCAGCCGGTGGTTGAGGATGCGGTGTTCGGTCATCACGCGGCTTTGGCCTGCCACATGGCGAATGAGTCGTACTTCCGCCAAAAGCCGGTGTGGTGGGACGAAGCCAGCAAGACTATTAAGAGCTAAGGAGAACAAACTTGCGGGAGGGGCGCAGCCCCTGCCGCTGTTGGGGGGGTGGCGATGAGGAGTTCAATTCCAAAGTTGCTCTGGTTAGGGATCGGAGCTTTGCTTCTAGTTCCCGGTTCAGCCGCCCAGGATACCTCGTCTTTGGTGGGCACGGTTCGAGACTCCAGCGGCGCGGTGGTGCCCGCAGCGGCCGTGGTCCTCAAGAATGTAGCCACGGGAATCAGCCGCAAACTGGTTAGCAACGCGGACGGCGAATACATGGCGGCCGGCATGCAGCCCGGCACCTACGATCTCACGGTAACCGCTCAAGGATTCCGCGCCTACAAGGCTGAGGGAGTTGTCTTGCGCGTGGCCCAGAATGCCCGCATCGATGTCACCTTGCAGGTGGGCAGTGTTACCAGCGAGATCACAGTGGAAGGCGGAAACCTTGCCCAAGTGGATACGCAGTCCTCGACCTTAGGTGGAACGGTCACCGGCAGCGAAGTGGTGCAACTGCCCTTAAACGGCCGCAACTTCACGCAATTGATCACGCTGGTTCCGGGCGTGAGTAATCAGACCGGGCAGGACGAGGGGGTGGTCGGTGTGCAAGGCAGCATCGCTTACAGCGTCAACGGCGGGCGCACCGAGTACAACAACTGGGAAATCGACGGCGCTAGCGACCTGGACAACGGCAGCAACGCCTCGCTGAATCTCTATCCGAGCGTCGACGCCATCGCCGAGGTCGAGGTTCTGACCTCCAACTATGGAGCTCAGTATGGCCGGAACGGCTCGGGTACGGTGGAGGTAGAAACCAAGTCGGGGACGAACCAGTTCCACGGTTCGGCCTACGAGTTTCTGCGCAACGAGATGTTCAATGCGCATAACTACTTCGACGTTCCTGGAACCCCGGTAGCTTCCTACAAGAAGAATGACTTCGGGTACACCATCGGCGGACCCATCTGGAAGAACCATACCTTCTTTTTCTGGTCGCAGGAATTTCGCCGCGAAGATGTTCCTTATTCTTTCTTCACTCCAGTGCCTTCGGTGGCCAACCGCCAAGGCAACTTCAACGACCAGTGCAATATCCCCAGTCCTACCGATTGCCCCTACGACCCGAACACCGGAAATCCGTTCCCCAATAATCAAATTCCACATATCGATCCGAACGCCACGATTCTGATGAACATGATTCCTCCGCCCAACTATGGATCGGGAGCGAATTCCTATTTTGCGGCCTCCATTGCCCAACCCACGAACTGGCGGGAGGAACTGATCCGCATCGATCACGACTTCAGCCCCAAGCTGCGGGCGACGTTCCGCGCCATTCACGACTCATGGGAAACAACCAATGCCACGGTGACCTGGGGATACGCAAGCTTCCCGACCATTGGCACCCACTTCCAAGGTCCGGGAGTAGGCTTAGTGGCCAAGTTGACGGCCAACGCCTCGCCCACGTTGCTCAACGAGTTTACTGCCGCCTACACCACCGACCACATCAACCAAAACAATACCAACCCCGCGGTGTGGACGAAGGGCCCTAATTTCACCATGCCGGGGATGTTTCCAAACTTTGGGGGCAAGCTTCCCGACATTGAGATAGACACAAACGGGGCCTACGGATCAGGATTTTTCGAGGGGCCGACTGCCTTCCCTTGGGAAAACTCGAATCCGACCTATACCCTTCGCGACAATGTCTCGAAGAGCTGGGGTAGGCACCACCTGGCTATGGGCGGATACTTTGAAGACGCGGAGAAGAACGAGTTAGCCTATACCGACCTCCAGGGCGATCTGATCTTCGACAGCGGCTCGGGGGTTTCTAGCGGCAACGGCTTTGCCGACTTTCTGCTGGGCTACGTCGGCAGCTACAGCCAGGCCAACTCCCAGCCGAAATATCACTTCAACTACAAAGTCTTCGAGCCGTACATCCAGGACGATTTTCACGTCTCGAAGAGGCTCACCCTCAATCTGGGATTCCGCCTCAGCCTGTTTGGTACCTGGTGGGAAAAGAACCACCTAGTCGGGAACTGGGACCCCGCGGCTTACAACCCCGCAACCGCGCCGCAGATTGATGTATCGGGAGATGTAACCGGCGCAGCAGGAGCACTGATTCCCGCGCCGGGCAAAAATCCCCAGGACGGCATTGTGCAGTGTGGCGTGAATGGCGTACCCCGTGGCTGCCTAGAGGGAAACTTGGTCAACTATGCTCCGCGTGTAGGCTTCGCCTGGGATCCCAAGGGCAACGGAAAAACGGCCATTCGGGCAGCCTATGGAATCTTCTACGAGCACACCAATGGCATGGAGGTCAACGCGGAAGACGAGGAGAATACGCCCCCGGCCGTGTTAACGCCCAACCAATACAACGTTGTGGGCTACAACAATGTCGGCGGAGAAGGACTGCTCTTTCCCGGATACCAAGAATCGATCCCCAATAAGGCGATTTGGCCCTATGTTCAACAATGGCACCTGGACGTCCAGCGCGACCTGATCCACAACACGGTGGCGACCATCTCTTACGTAGGTGCGAAAGGGACCCATCTCACCCTGCAGCATGAACTCAACCAGTTGCATTCCACCCCGCCTTCAGAAAACCCTTTCCAACCCGGTCAGCCCATCAGCGACGCTGTCTGCGGCACGCAAGGCGGGTCCGATCTGCGACCGACGTTCGTGGTCAATGGGCAGACGGTCACAGGCCAGCCGGCCATCAACCTTACCGTGGCATGCGGTAACAACCCCGATCCTTTCCGACCCTACTACAGCGTTGGAAACATCCAGCGCTTTGACCCGGCGGCGAACTCTAACTACAACGCTCTCCAGGTCTCAGTGCGCAAGACCAGCGGCAAGCTGACGCTCGAAGGGGCATACACTTATAGCCACTCGCTCGACGATTCTTCCGACAATGAAGACTCCAACTTCGTCAATTCCTATAACGTACACGCAAACTACGCCAGCTCGAATTACGACCAGCGCCATATTTTGACCGTCGCTTGGGTCTATGATCTGCCAACGGTTGATCGAGGCAGATGGATGCATGCCTTTCTTGGCGGATGGTCGTACGCCGGCATCATGACTTCGCAAAGCGGGACACCATTCTCAGTCGACAACGGAGGCTACGGCGATAGCGCGGGGGTGGCCGACGGTACGGTTACGAACGGGTCGTTTGCGGATATTGTCGGGAATCCCAATAGCGGTATTCCCCCTAGAGACCCGTCGCAAAAAGGACCACTGCTATTCAATCCCAATGCGTACACGGATACTCGAGGGCTGACTTTCGGCGATTCCGGCCGGAACAGCCTCAACATACCCCATCGCACAAATTTCGATATGTCGGTTTACAAGATGTTCCAGCCGACGGAAAGGATCTCCGTACAATTCCGGGCGGAAGCCTTCAACATTTTCAACCATCCGCAATGGAGCGGAGTGAACAATTTCACTGACACCGCGAACTTCCTTTACCCGAGCGGGGCGCACTCGGGTCGGATAGGTCAATTTGCCATCCGGCTGGCGTTCTGAAGTCGTGCCCACGGGAACGATGATCGGGGCGGTTGACATCGGGGGAACGAAGATTGCGGTGGGCGTGGTGGATGGCGACGGCCAGGTGCTGGCGCGAATGGAAGCGCCGACCGAGGCAGACCGCAGCTACGAGGAGGAGTTCAAAGTCGTAGTCGGCATGCTCGAGAAGACCGTCGAGGATGCTGGCAAGAAGATCGAGGGTATTGGCATAGGCTCAACCGGCCCTGTCAACCCATTCACCGGCGAATTTGGCGACGTCGACTTTCTTCCCCGCTGGCGGGGAAGAAATCCGGTACGCCAGCTGTCGGAGATTTTCGGAGTCCGAGTGGCTCTTGAGAACGACGGCGACGCCGGTGCTCTCGGCGAGGCAGGTTGGGGCGCGGGGAAGGACCGGTCGAAACTGGTGTACGTCACCATCGGGACCGGTATCGGCGGGGGCATCATCGTGAACGGCCAACTTTATCGCGGTGTCGACGGGGCACACCCCGAAATTGGCCATCATGTGATTGACCCCGCCGGGCCCTCGTGCTCTTGTGGTTTCCACGGTTGCTGGGAGGCGCTGGCCACCGGTCCGGCGATGGCTGCCTGGTTCGAGAGCGAGAGCCCGCGCGACTCCGATTCTCCCGACCATCCCACGGCCCAGCTAGTCTGCGAACTGGCTCGGCAAGGTAACGATTTGGCCCGCCGTGCGGTCGCCCGAGAGGCGTACTATTTAGGCTTGGGGCTGGCTAATCTGATCAATCTATTTACCCCGGACGCCATCGTGCTGGGTGGCAGCCTGATGAAAAGCGCAGACCTTTTTCTCGACAGAATCCACGCGGTGATTGGCCAGGGCTGCCGCTTCGTCCCCTGGGAAAAGACAGAACTGGTGCTGGCGTCGCTAGGGGAGAACGCGAATCTCATTGGGGCAGCCAGGGTCTGGCACCACCGGTTTGGCCGTCCCGAAGTCGCGTCCGCCTGATGCTTCTGACCGGGGACTTTAGAAACGGTTCGTGATCCGGCATCTGCAGCTTGCCGCCCTAGGAGTAACGCTGGAGCCTATGACAAGAAACCGGCAAATGGTCGCTCTGGTCTTCCTGACTTTCTTCGTAATGTCGCTCCTGACCAACATCCTTGGCCCCATCGTGCCGGACATCATCAGCAGCTTTCACGTGAGCTTGACGGCGGCGGGTTTATTGGCATTCGCCTTCTTTATTGCCTACGGCGTCATGTCGATTCCCGCGGGTTTTCTGGTCGAGCGCTTCACCGAGAAACCGGTGATGATTGTGGCCTTTCTCGCCGGCACCTTGGGCTCCCTGAGCTTCGCCTTATTTCCCCAGTATCGCGTCGCCATGGTGTCGTATTTCGTGATTGGGGCAGGCATGGCCATGTTGCAGGTGGCGATCAATCCTTTGCTGCGCGTTTCCGGCGGAGAAGAGCACTACGCATTTAACTCGGCCTTTGCTCAATTCATCTTCTGCAGCGCGTCGTTTCTCAGTCCGCGGATATATTCCTATCTGGTGCTGAACCTCGGCACACCGCCGCCTCACCCTAACGTTCTGCTCCAGGTGCTGGGCAGCCTAACTCCCCCCGGCCTGCCCTGGGCGTCGGTCTACTGGATCTTCACGGTTTTTGCCTTCCTGATGGTCGTGGTTCTGGCCTTCACCCGATTCCCCAGAGTCGAGCACACGGACGAGGAGCGCGCCGGTTCTTGGGAGATGTATCGCAGCCTGGCGCGGAAGCCCATTGTCTGGATGTATTTTGTCGCCATGTTCGCCTATGTAGGCTGCGAACAGGGGACGGCCGACTGGATGTCGGAGTTTCTCGCCCGATATCACGGCTTCGATCCTCACACCACGGGCGCAGCCGTAGTTTCCTGGTTTTGGGGATTGCTCACCATCGGCTGTCTCATCGGCATGCTGCTGCTGAAGATCTTTGACAGCCGTCGGCTCCTGATCGGAACCTCCCTGGGAGCGCTGGCTTGCTTGTCCGCGGCCTTGTTCGGTCCGGCCAACGTGTCGGTCGTCGCCTTCCCGGCGATCGGTCTGTTCGCCTCGATCATGTGGCCGATCATCGTTTCCCTGGCGCTCAATTCGGTGGCCGAGTACCACGGGTCCTTTTCCGGTATTCTCAGCACGGCAATCATGGGGGGCGCCATTGTCCCTCTGGCGATCGGACGGATTGGCGATCATGTGGGATTGCGCAGCGGCGTGGCCTTCCTCTACCTCACCTTTGCCGTGGTCTTCAGCGTGGGCTTCTGGGCGAAGCCCCTGATCAGTAATGCCACCATCAGTCTCAAGAAAGAAGCCGCTCAGGCGGTTTGACAGGAGTGCGAAGTCCGAGCCTAACCATGGGAATGTCACGGCGCGATTTCCTGGCCGGCATGACGGTGGCGGGCGCTCATCTGGCCGCCGCTTTCCCGGCTAAGGGCGGCACGAGTGAAGCCCCGGTCCTTCAGTCACCCTTTCGTGTCTCGGTTATCAACGACGAGATTTCCCAGGATTTCGGCCGATCCTGCGAAGTGGCCGCGCGCGAATTCGGAATGCGATGGATCGAATTGCGCGGCATGTGGCGGAAGAACATCGTCAATCTCGACGCCAAGGAAATTGCCGAAGCGCAGCGCATTCTCAAGAAATACGAGCTGCGTGTGACCGACATCGCCAGCCCGCTCTTTAAAGTGGCATGGAAAGACGATCCCCGGGCCAAGGAAAGACAGGCCGAGGACTTTAATGCCAGCTTTACCTTTGCACAACAGGACGAAGTGCTCGAGCGCAGCCTGGAACTGGCGAAAGCTTTCGCGACCGATCGCGTGCGCTGTTTTGATTTCTGGAG
Source organism: Terriglobales bacterium (assembly GCA_035501575.1). Taxonomy (GTDB): domain Bacteria; phylum Acidobacteriota; class Terriglobia; order Terriglobales; family Acidobacteriaceae; genus JAFAGX01. The sequence goes on from DATJVZ010000078.1 coordinate 25,696, forward strand.
ATTGGATAATCCCGAGCCATATCGCGAGCCCATCAACGAAACCCTACGCAACGCCGCCGACAAAGCGGGAAAGAGGGGAATGATCCTGCTTCTCGAAAATGATGGAGGGCTTAATACCAGTACGGGGGCGGAAGCGGCCAAGGTACTCGCTGCCATCGATTCTCCTCACTTCATGTTGAACTGGGACCCGGGGAACGCGGCGGCCAACGGCGAGAAGGCCTATCCCGACGGCTACAATCTCCTGCCTAAGCAGCGGATTGGCCACTGCCACTGCAAGGATACGGTGAAGCAGGGCAAGGAGTACGACTGGGCGGCGATGGGAACAGGGATCGTCGACTGGCAGGGACAATTTCAAGCGCTCAAGCGCGATGGCTATCACTTCGCCGTGAGCCTTGAAACCCACTGGCAGGGCGGCGGCACCCCGGAGGCATCCTCGCGCCAGAGCTGGTCGGGGATGAAGAGCTTGTTGCAAAAGGCAGGAGCGCTGTAACCACAACCATGTTCAACCAGACGAGGCGGGATTTTCTGAGGCAGACTGCGCTCGGGACAGCTGCTTTCCTGGCCTATCCGCCCGCGCGCGTGCTCGGTGCGAACGACCGGGTTCGAGTGGGAATGATCGGGGTAGGCAATCGTGGCCAGGACCTGCTCGAGGAGGTCAAGGCCGTTCCCAACGTGGACGTAGTGGCCATTGCCGATGTTTATCGCGGGCGCTTCCGAGAGGCGAAGAAAATGGCTCCGGGCATCGCCACCTTCGACGATCATCGCCGGCTCCTCGATAGGAAGGACGTGGATGCGGTGATTGTCGCCAGCCCGCTGCACACCCACACCCGCCATTTCCTCGACACCTTGGCTGCGGGCAAGGACCTGTACGCGGAAAAGACCATGACTTGGTCGATTCTCGAGGCGGAGCAATGTCTGGCGGCCGCCAACCAGTCCGGACGCGTGGTGCAGATCGGATTGCAGTGGGAGAGTTCTGGCGCCTTGGCCGACGCCAAGCAATGGATCAAAGATGGGCTGGTGGGCAAGGTCACCCAGGTAGATTCCTGGATGAGCCGCAACACGCCCCACGGCCAAGGCCAGTGGGTGCGACGCGTGCCGGCCGATTGCACCGCCGAGAACGTCAATTGGAGCGCATTTCTCAACGGCCGGCCGAACCGCCCCTTTGACGGGTTTCGCTTGATCAATTGGCGGTTGTTCTGGGAATTTTCCGGCGGCAACGTCACGGAGAATATGGTGCATCAGGTCGCATGGATCATGAGCGCGCTCGAATTGCCGCTTCCCGCGGCAGCTTCCATGTCAGGCGGCGTATTTTCGGAAAAAGACCGCCGGGAAGTGCCGGACACGATTGCGGTCACGCTGGAGTTTCCGAATGACCTGATTTGGACCTGGCAATCCACGTTCAGCAACCGCCACTACGGTCTGGGCGAGCACATCTTGGGAAGCGATGGGACGATCGAACACGCATGGTCGGAATCCGACATGGTGAATGGGGAGGAAGGAGAGTCGATTCGATTTTTCCCGGAGAAGGTCAATCGGCCACACGGTGCCGCGTTGGTGGGCAAGAGCAAAGATCAAGACCACATGGGCAACTGGATTGATTGCATACGCACGCGCAAGACTCCGAACGCCCCGGTTGAGCTTGGCTACCAGTCGGCGATCGCCGCTCACATGGCCAATCTTGCCTACCGCAACAAGCAGCGGATGACTCTCGAAGAAGCCAAGGCCGCAGCACCGCAATTCTGACCAAGACCTCCCAGGCAGGCGAGAAAAGTGTGGTGTTACACTGAGATAACGTTTCGTATGGCGGAAGCCGCGGACCTGGTACCGTCTGACTTCTTGCTGTTACCGTTTTCAATTTCCGTAAGCAATGCGGGTTAGAGAGCCGAATGGCGGGTCAAAATGTCGAGCGACGTGAAATCCTGCGGATGCTTTCGATGGCCGCGGCAGCGGCAACCTTTCCCGCCTTCAGCAAGTGGAGTTTTGCCCTCGGGTCCGGTCCGAGCCAACCGGCACAAATCCAGCCTCCTCATTATCAACCCCAGTTCTTTACCGAGGCGGAGTATGCTTTGGTCGAGCGCTTGGCCGCCATCATCATTCCCACCGACGAGACCCCCGGAGCCGACGAGGCCGGCGTGGCCGAATTTATCGACGTGATGGCGTCCAGAGATCCCGATCTCGAGCATACCTTCCGCACCGGCCTTCAATGGCTGAACGGTCACAGCCAGAAACTTCAGGGCAAGCCGTTCCTTGGACTGACTCCCGCAGCGCAAGTTGCTCTGCTCGAGCCGCTGGCTTACGAGAAGAAGTTTCGTCCGGGCGAGGAACCCGGACGCCGTTTCTTCGGGCGGATGCGCGAATACACGATCATGGGCTTCTATACCAGCGAGGTCGGTCTCAAGGAATTGGATTTCCCTGGGCTCGAGTTCTACGCGGAATCGCCAGCCTGCCCTCACCAGGACGATCCCGAGCACCGTCATCTTCCCCCTCCCCAGTTCTAAGAATCGATGGCCAAGCAGATTTACGACGTGATTGTGATTGGAACCGGAGCCGGAGGCGGCATGGCGATCCACAGGCTGTGCGCAGCCGGGCTCAAAGTTTGCGCTTTGAACTCGGGGCGGCGACTGGACCCGCAGAAGGACTTCCGCAACCATCGTATGCCCTGGGAGATGAAATATCGCGGTTTCGGGGATCCCCGGACCCGAATGCCATCGCAGCCCGATTTCGTGAACACCGAATATGTCGAGGGGGCCTGGGAGGGGGAACTGGTGTATACCACGGCGCCGGGTACGAGATGGATGTGGCCGCGCTGCTCCGCCGTGGGAGGAAAAACCAATTTCTGGGGACGCAGCGCGGCGCGCTACGGCGCCATCGATTTTCAGGCAGCGTCCCTCGACGGCGTCGACGTGGATTGGCCGGTGAGCTACGACGAGATGGCGCCGTATTACACCCGAGTGGAGAAGATGATTGGCGTAGCCAGCACCGTACAGAACCGGCCCAGCAATCCCGACGGCATTTACCTGCCGCCGATGAATTTCCGCTGCTTCGACATGATTCTTCAGGCGGGGGCGCGCAAGCTGGGAATTCCCTACCTGCCCGACCGCATTGCGCAACTCACCGTCGCCCACGCCGGCCACCCGGCCTGCCACTTCTGTGGGGACTGTACTAGCGGCTGCGAGGTGGGCGCTTTCTTCTCGACTCCATGGTTTCTTCTGCCCGACGCAGAAGCCGGTGGAAATTTGGACTTGCGCACCAACGCCGTGGCCAGAAAAGTTCTGGTGGATACGGAGGGAAAAGCCTCGGGCGTGGCCTACATCGACCGCGCCAGCCGCCAAGAATATGAGGTGCGAGGCCGGGCGGTGGTAGTAGCCGCCTCCTGCCTAGAGAGCACCCGCATCCTGCTGAACTCGAGATCCTCCCGGTGGCCGGATGGCCTAGCCAACTCGAGCGGCCAATTGGGGCACAACCTGTGCGATCAGATGTATGGGGGCGTTTCCGGTTACCTGCCGCAACTGCTGGGACAACCCAGCTTTCCCGACAACGTCTCCGACAGTTCGATCGCCTGGATGCCGCGCTGGCAAAATCTCGATCACCCCCGGCAAGAAAAATTTGTGCGCGGTTATGCGGTGTATCCCGATGGCGGCTGCTGGGAGTTTCCCGCCTACTACGACGACATCGAGGGGTTTGGGTCCTCGTTCAAGCGGGAGATGAAGCGGCGCTATCCGACACCCGTCAGTTTCATGGCGCAGATTCCGAGTTTGCCCTCCAGCAAGAACTACGTCGATCTTGATCCGGACGCCAAGGATTCCCTGGGCATTCCCAAACTGCGAATTCATTTTCAGTGGGGAGCGAACGAACTGAAGATGTGGGAGCATGCCAAGCAAGCCTGTGCCGAGGTGCTCCGAACCAGTGGCGGAGTGGTCGAGTCGGCGGACGAGGAACCGGAGATTCCCGGCTACAGCCAACACGAAATCGGCACTTGCCGCATGGGCCGGGACGCCAAGAAATTTGTCACCAACCAATTTGGCCAAACCCACGACATTTCCAATCTTTACCTGGCTGACGCCAGTGTTTTTGTGAATGGCACCGACAAACCTCCGGTGCTGTCGATTCTGGCTTTCTCGCTGCGCTCGAGCGAACACCTGGTGGAGGAGATGCGCCGGGGAGACTGAGCCAGCCCTTTCCTTAGTTCAGAATGGGCATCCTGAGGGGTGCATGGATGAGAAAAGAAGATCTCTTGATCTCCGACAGGGCGGCTTCCATGCGACTACTCTTGGTTGTTTCGAGGGTAATGACAAAGGGCAAAGCCGATTTGTCATGGCCGGAGTTCTGAAAAACCGCATCGATGTTGATGTCATACTTCGAAAGAACGGCGGCCAGTCCAGCCAGGATGCCTGGGCTGTCCTTGACCACGAGGCGCAGATACTGGGGTGCTTCAAAATCGCTGCTGGTGTCAGTCAGAGTGGCCGAGGGACCGTCGGATTCCGCGAGCTGAGGCGAAGCATAGCGCACAATTTGCAGCAGGTCGGAGACCACGGCCACGGCCGTCGGATTGCCGCCCGCACCAAGCCCCGAGAATACGGTCTCTCCGCCAAACTCGCCGGTGCTGATGATGATGTTTTCTCCTCCCTCGACGGCCGCCAGGGGGGAATGGCGAGAAACCAGCGCAGGCTCAACGGCGGCCAGCAGCTTTCCGTCACGAAGCTCGGCCCGGGACACCTGGCGAATGGTACAGCCGAGCTCATGCGCATACTGAAAGTCGACGAACGCCAGGTCGCGAATCGAGCGGCATAAAACATTTTCCGGCAACACTTCGGCCTTGAGACCGACCCGCACCAGGATGACAAGCTTGGCGCGGGCATCGAAACCATCGATGTCTTCGGTCGGGTCGGCCTCGGCGAAGCCGGCCACCTGCGCCTCCTTCAGAGCCTCGGCGAAAGAGGCCCCCGCCTCGATTCGCGTCAGGATGTAGTTGCAAGTGCCGTTCAGAATTCCGGAGATCTTAAACAACCGATCGCCCGCCAGGCCTTGCGAAAGCCCGGACAGAACGGGGATCCCGCCGCCTACGCAGGCGCCAAAGGCAAGCTGTTGTCGGTTGCGACGCGCCAGCTCCAGCAACTCCGACCCGTGCCGCGCTATCAGCTGCTTATTCGCCGTGACCACGGATTTGCCGGCTTCGAGCGCCTGCCGGACCCAGTCATAGGCGGGACGGAGACCGCCGATGAGTTCGAGGACGACCTGGACATCCGATCTGAGAACCTCCTGAATATCGTCGGTCCAGCAAATACGATCCGATACCCAGTTCACCTTCTTGCGCTTCACCTGGCGATTGCAAATATGGGTGAGCTCGAGTGCGGGTTCGCCGGCGCGGGCAGAAAGGAGCCGGGCCACGGCGCTGCCCACGGTTCCAAATCCCACCAGGGCGATCTTCGAAGCCTGTTGCCGGTCGGATTTGGTATTGTCGGACTGGGATGCGGCACGAACCATGACTCAGTCTAACCTCAGGCAGCGAAGCTGGTCTTCGGAAGCCATGATTTTCCTTCTGGGAAAAGTCCCTACAACGCCGCCCGGGTTGCGCTGGCAAGACTCCCATTGCTTTGCCGGGGTAATGCTCTTCCCCGAGTTGTCCGCTTGGCAACCCACTGCGGGTCCCCGGCTCGCTCGGCAAAGAAATAGGCATGCAGTTGCTTGACCGCTTCAGGAATATCTCGTTCTTCGATCACGAAACTGATGTTGATCTCCGAGGCCCCCTGAGAAATCATGTGAACGTTGATGCCGGCGCCAGCGAGCACGCCGAATACCCGGGCGGCGACGCCGATCCGACCCCGAAGCTTCTCCCCGACCAAGCAGAGGATGGCTTTATTGTCTTCGACTTCCACATTGCCCAAGCGCTTTAAGTCCTGAACCAGTCCGGCAAGATCGCGGGAAGCCTCGACCGCCACCGAGACACTGACGTCGGAGGTGGAGACCAAATCAGCCGGGCAGGCATGACGGTCAAAAGCTTCAAACAGCGCGTGCAAGAAGCCTTGCGGGGCAATGATGCGCGGCAAGCGAACATTGACTATTTTGACCCCTCGCTTGGCAGCGATCGAACGCAGGATGGTTTTGCTCGGCCGGGCACGAGCCCGAATACAGGTTCCCTTCGACTCCGGATTCCGTGAATTGAGAATGTAAACCGGGATGTTCTTTTCGACCGCCGGGATGAGGGTTGCGGGATGCAAGACTTTGGCGCCGAAATGGGCGAGTTCGGAGGCTTCGTCAAAGCCGATAACGTCGATGCGCCGGGCATCCGGACAGAGGCGCGGGTCGGTCGTCATCATGCCCTCAACGTCGGTCCAAATCTCGATCTTGCGTGCGCCCAAGCCGGCGCCAATCAGGGCTGCCGAAAAATCCGAACCACCCCGACCGAGAGTTGTAGGAATGCCTTCGGCAGTGGCGGCAATGAAGCCTCCCATCACCGGAACCCGGCCGCTCGTCAACAGTGGCTTCAAGGATTGGCGCAGCCGCCGGTTAGTCTCTTCCCGCTGCGGAACCGCGCGCGTGTAGGAAGCATCGGTCACCATGAGCTGTCGGGAATCGACGAGCACCGCATCTATGCCCCGCGCCCGAAAGGCGGTGTTGACGATTTGGCTCGAAAGCAGTTCCCCGAACGACAAGAGGTTGTCGCTCGTGCGGGGAGAAAGTTCGCCCAAAGCCGCAACCCCGCGCAGGACTTCCTCCAGGGAATCAAACAGGGCCTGAAGGCGGGAACGAACCTCGGTTTCTCCCCGGCCATTGACCAGGGAGCCCAGCACCGCAAAGTGCCGTTGCCGCACTTGGCGGTGCAGGCGCAAGCCTTCCGCCAGCGAAGCGGAAGCCGCGAGCTGAGACATGGTCACCAGTGAATCGGTTACGCGAGCCAAGGCGCTTACGACTACCACCGGTTTCTCGTCGCAACGCGAACCGACGATCTCGGCTACGCGCTCGATGGCTTTGCCATCCTCCACTGAAGTCCCACCAAACTTCATGACAATCATTCGTTTGCTCTCGCTTCGCCAGCCCCGGTTGCGGTGACTTCCCTAGGACCGGCCAGAATTACTGTCAACTTCGGTTCGGCGGGCGGTTCTCGGAGACACCTTGGCCGACTTGCGCCGGACGCAACTCCTGTAAGAGCCGCTGAATCAGCCGCTCGCACCCACCGATCATGTGAAGACCGCTCTCTCTCTGGTGTTCGGCCAGTGCCTTTTGCAGTTTTTCTCTGAGCTCATCCATCGTCGACCTCACTGCTCATCGTTGCCCAAGAATCAAAAAGGCCATCATCCGCTTTTGGATGATGGCCCTTCTAAATCTAATCTCGGCTGCATCATCCGGTGGGCACGATGCGAATCAGAATTGTGCCTGTAATCGGAATAATCAGGGGATTCTGCCCCGCTGAAACCTCCGCGTTCGAGTCCTTCCTCTCTTGCGCGAACCAAGTTGTGGCAGAATAGGTCATCTGAAACCGTTCCAACGCAACAACTTTTGCCAGCTTACACGAGTGTTTCTCGTCCGGTCAACACCTCGAATCGCGGGTTGGATCGCCTACTCGGGGAATCCTTCGGGAAGAAAGCCCGACTGGTAGGGGATCCGGTTCCGCCTCAACTGACGGCAACCGTCCTGCCCGCCGACTCATCGGTCGACCGGCGCGAAGCCCGGTTCGGAGGGAGACCGGCATCGCGAATCTTGTAGAGGAGCGCGCGATAGCTGATGCTGAGGGCGCGAGCGGCTTGTTTCCGGTTCCAGTGATGGGCTTGCAGAACTTTAAGAATGACTTTGCGCTCCAACTCCCGGGTCGCCTGTCGCGTCAACTTCTTCAGGGAGATGGGGCCGTCCAGGTTGATCTCGGGATTGAAGAACTCCTGCCCGTTGCGAGCCACAAGCTCGGTCGTGATTACGTCCTCGCCGCCTAGAATCACATAGCGCTTCATCAGGTTCTCTAATTCGCGAATGTTTCCCGGCCAGTGGTATTTCTCCAGCCTGCCCAGCACTTCGGGCGAAAGCGCCCGCGCCCGACAGTTGTACTTGTGGTTGTAATATTCGAGAAAGTAATTGACCAGCCCGCCAATGTCTCCCCGCCGTTCCCGCAGGGGAGGCAGATGAAGACTGACTACGTTGATGCGGTAGAACAAGTCCTGGCGAAATGTTCCATTTTCA
>DATJVZ010000079.1:0-16298 GCA_035501575.1 Terriglobales bacterium
TCACCATTAGTTGCCGTAATCGCCATTGTCCCAAGTGTCAAAATGGCGCTCGCGATAAATGGCTCGCGGCTCGTCATCAAGAGCTGCTAGCACTCCCCTAGGTCCACGTCGTTCTCACCCTTCCTCACCAGCTCTCGCAACTGATGCTGCAAATAAAAATGGTCCTCTACGACCTTCTGTGCCGTGTTAGCACAGAGACTCTATTGCAAGTAGCCGCTGACCCCCAGCACCTGGGTGCACAGATTGGGGTTTCCGAGCTAATGTTTCGGTTGAGAACCTACTGGGTCATCCCCACATCCATTGCCTAATCGCCAGTGGGGGCTGTCACCACTCGCTCGATTCATCCCCCATCCATCTTTCTGCCGATGGGAGTTTTACGTCGGGTCTTTCGCGGCAAATTCGTCGCTGGTTTGAAACGGCGATTTCAGCAGGGCCAACTCACCTTCCACGGAGCTCATAAATGAAAGGGTTTTTTACGCCTTCTTACAGCAGCTTTTTCAGCGGTGGTCTATGCTAAGCGACCTCTCGGCGGACCACGCCAGGTGCTGGTTGCTTCTCGAAATTCTGCACTCGGACAGCGACCCAGAGGACACGCTCGCCAAAGTAGATGCGTTGAATCTCGTGCCTGACATCATCCACCATTCTGGCGAGCAAGAATGCCGAAACATTTTGGATTTGACCATGAATGATCTGAATGATCCAGATGCTGGGGTTCGGCTAACAGCTAGTCGTCTTGGGGATACTTCTGCGATAGCCGCTTTGCAGGCAGCTCTTGCGGCCGAGCAAGACCCGAATAATCATCGCCTGATGCTAAACGAGTCGAAGCGGCTGAAAACGTTAGAGCACGGAAAAAAATAGCCACTTTCCCTGCGCCGGAGATCAAATTGTCAATGGACGCTATCAGGCACGATAGCGCAAGCTTGCGCCATGGGGTCGCCTCGTTAACCGTTTACTCGTCAGAAGGGGCGATGCAGGCGACGCTAGCAATGCCCCCTGGAATAACGAGCTTCCGGAATTGGCGTCGGTGGAAGAGATGACAAGAAGGATCAGGGACAAGAGCTGCCGTCTCGTGAGCCGACCGCGGTATGGCCTTGCGGTCCACAAGGACAGAAGAAACCGGATGCTTGAGCAAAATCCTAAACGGTAAGTTCGTTCCCATTTGCCCTCTCGGCGAAGCACTCTGCAGCCGTGCGCCGGGGGGAGTTGGGAAATGGGATGTTCAAGCATCCGGCACGCCACTACTTTCTCACCTTCCCCAAACTCTTCGCAGTGACGTAGAGCATCCTCTGCTGTGATCTTCGACGCAAACATCTGGCCGAGAGGTGCCATCAGAATCTGAAATGTAGCGAGATAAATCGCAGCCTCGCCGATATTGCCACCACCAAACGACCACCGACGCTACGTGGGAGGATCGAAACTACCACAGCGGCTTGCCCGTGTTGTCCCGCAAGTAGTAGCTGTCGTTTCCGACCATGATGATGCGGGGCAGAAATGCAGCACGGCCTTCATACACACCTTTGACGCCGATCATTTCGACCGTCTGGCCGGCGTGGAACTCTATTCCGTATTGCTGTAAGAAGCCAGCCGCGGCCACGTGAGCTTCGATCGGACCCTCAGTCGTTTGCAGCTCTAAGTGCGTGCCCACGGTGCCGGTGATCGGGCAGGAGTACATCTTTATTTCGTGGATCTCGCCTTTCAGTCGTACTTCCTGCTGAATATTGAACTGCGGAACTCCGGGCACCCGTTCTGACTTCTGGCTCAAGACCATGGGGATAGCCAGCAGCACCATTGCAGCAATCAAAGCAGCCATCTTCATCGTAGTGCCCTCCTTGACACTATTCCAGCGTGGGTGCCGTCGATGGTCTGTGACAGTCATCACAAGTCTAGTCCAATCGCCTAATCGCCTGTCGCTCGCTACAGCAAGCAGCGAATGCAACGCGAACGGTGCACCGCGAAGCGGTCGCAGAGCCTTGACACGAGCCGCTTCCCGGCCATGCTGCAGAGAGTGGGGGATACCGGCCGCTGAATGGCGAGTCGGTGTCTAATCTATTGAGGGAAACGCAGCGCCCGACGGGAACACTTGCGCCGAGTGCGACTATAATTTCGCCGTGTTCACTGGGATTTCGGTTTACGTCAACATGTTGGTCGCTCTTCCGCTGTTTATCGGAACCTCTAGGCAGAGGCTATTTGATAAGAACAATCTGCTTGCGTTGGTCCTCTTAGGACTAGCCGCCTTCTCCCACGGTGGATTTGAAACGGTCATAAGATCAAGTCCGCACGCCGTATTCAGCGGATATGTCTTAGGCTGGAGCGGCGGTAGCGAAGATGAGGAAAGTTCACTCTGGATCTATGACCTAGGATCCCTCCCGCGCCGGAATCATCTTTCGCCAAGGCCCCATATCGAAACCTGCAGGTAACAAGATCTAGGACTGACAACGTTCCGTCTTCGTTTTGGAATTCTGGCATGGCCGAACACGTGACCTGTGGATACCGAGTTTGGGACCTGCAAATTACGGATATCGACGCTGTGCCGATGCCGAATGCGAAACAAGGCGGATCGATGCCATGGCGATGGAAATCCCACTTGCAAGGACGTGTGTGGCCGATAGTTGAGGCGCTATTAGGCCTTCTAGTAGCGTGCTGGGCCATAGTGAAGCTCGCTAGAAAGCCGGCATCCGAGGCCTCGGCATGTCTCACGGCTCGTCAGCTTCCGAATAACTGGGCAGCGCGAATTTAGATCGCGTCTGCAGCGTTGGTACTCGGATGGATCGTGTTCGTGCGGCTATCCGACAGGATTTTCCAATTCAGAGCACAGTCGCTACTGGAAGGTATCCAGCAGATCGAGCTCAGAAAAAGCACATGGCAAGATGCGCAACGGATTAGGGAGAGAAATAGCGAACATGTAAGCACAGACGCAGCTTGTTCGGAGAAGCGATGTGACATCACAATAACGCTCGATCATTGGTACAAGTTCCTGAGCTCCAGTAATGGAAACAGTCGATTCGCACGTTTCGTGTGGACTTGGAGGCTGCCTGGTGGACGATGGGCGTTCATTCACGCTACTTTGCGCATCCGTGACGGCGTCGTATGGGGAAAAGACTTCGACGCGACGATTTCGCATCGTGACGACTATCCACTCATCGCAACGGCGGAAACTACGCGCGATTTCGCGACGACATCTTGGTATGTGAGCCAGGACTCGCATCCGAACATTCGTTTTGGTAGACCGGGTGGTCGCGAAATCTGTCAGGCACTGTGGGTCAAGATTACCCCCAACGCAAATCCAAAGGAAATGCAGGAGGCCTTCGCTTTTGATCTAGCCTGCATTGGTGGGACCCTGCGGCGATGCACCGAAATGAGTCAAATAATGACCGTAGCAGCCCGTCGACTGGGGGAAAATTCAAGAGCGAACGATGTTGCTCACCCACCGTTGACGTGGTCCCCAGCCATGATCCGTGCGCTTGCACGTGATGCCCAGAATGCCGCGGTTGCGGATATCCTACGAGTGCATCCGGAAACATCAGATGAGCCGCAGTCTGTGGACTACAAAGTTGTTGAGGCTTTGAAAGGGGACTTCGGCGTTCCAATACAGCGTGCAGCCTTGTCTAGGCGACCAACCATTGATGTTCGAAAGGTCCCGCAGCATGCGATTGTGTTTGGTTTTGAGAGAAATGACAACCCAGCGTTTGTGCCTCTGACCGATGACAACCTCCACCCGGTTCGCGCTGGGATCGCTGAGGATTCCGTGGATATCCCTCAAAAATGGTGACCTCCCTGAAGCCGTAGCGCCAACTTTTGGTAGCGACGCCTAAGTCCGACGGCGGGCAGTTTCCTTTCGCCGGGTTGTGCCTTTTTCGCATCCAACAGGCATGTTTTTCGGTCGGGACATTTCCCTCTTTACTCTCCTCATCGTTCTCTCGGCGCCGGCATCCCTTGGTGCCAGCAACAAGATCAGCGGTCATCAGCCGCAGGTTAGATACGCCCACAAGATAGAGATTCACGGCATTTCCAACACCGGGATGCTGAACCTTTTTCTATATCGTGGCAATCAGCCAAAACCGGAAGGCATTGACGAATTGAAGAAGCTCGGGATCGATACCATCGTGGACCTTCGCGGTGAAAGACATGAGCTGATGATGCGAGAGCGCAAACACGCGCAGTCGCTCGGAATGGTGTTCGTGAATATTCCCGGAAATGGCTGGTCTGTTCCCAGCGATGCACAGCTTGTCCAGTTCTTCCGCCTGCTACGAGAAAGACCCCGCCGGCACATTTTCATTCACTGTTGGCTGGGAGGCGATCGTGTCGGAGTTTTTCTTGCAGCCTACCGTATTGCATTCGACGGATGGATGCCCGACCAGGCGCTACACGAAATGCGCATGTTTCACTTCCATGGTTTCTGGCATCCAGCCATGACTGCATACATCAAGGCATTTCCGGAGCACCTTGCCACCTCTCAGGCGTTGGCCCAATTTAGACCGCAAGGCCGCATTCCTTGAGACCCGTCGCTCAGTCAGCCTGTTCTAGCTGTGCTAATCTGTTGGTTACACCCACATGTACCGGCCAGCGCTTGGATTTTTGCTACTGTTTTGCGCCCTCGGGTCGTGCCCCGCATTTCCTGGAAACTTGCCGTCGTCCAAAACTCCGGATCCAGGCCAACGACTCCACGTCGCCGGAATTCCGAATGTCGGTAAGATCGACGAGCATCTCTACCGCGGCGGACAGCCCCGGGACGGCAGCCTGACGCACCTTCGCGAACTTGGGATCACGACCATCGTTGATCTTCGCGGAGAGAATTCGAGCTTACGAGAACGGGAGAGAAGAGAAGCTGAAGCTTTGGGGATTCGCTTCATCAGTATCCCAGTAGGAGGTTTTTCACAGCCTGCAAGGGATCAGATCAGTAGCTTCCTTTCGTTATTCGTGGGGCAGTTTCCCGAAACGGTCTTTGTACATTGCCGACTCGGTGAGGACCGAACCGGTGTCTTCATCGCTGCCTACCGCATCATTGTCGACAATTGGACCGTTGATGAAGCGATCAAGGAAATGCACTTTTTTGGCTTTAACCGCCTTTGGCATCCCAGCATGGTCTCCTATATTCGTAACTTTCCAGCCCTCATCGATTCCGACCCTACCCTGAGTGCACTGAGTTCCTCTCTCAGGCTGGCTGCATCCCATTAACAGCTCGCGACTTCCCGTGCTGGTCCTGCACAAGCGTGCCTTTGGCATGAGAAAACGATGCCCGCGTAAACCCCGCGTAAACATTGATGGCCGAACCGAGGTTCGGGAAGAAGGAGCAGCTTGTTTGCCGAGGGTGGCGACAAGGATTCGAAGCTACGGTGCGTCCTAAGACGACCTCGTAGATGCTCAAATAGTCAGTTGCTGTCTTTCATCTGGCTTTGTGCTCCGGTATCCACCCGGCTGAGGTTGTTCCGCGATGAAGACTTAAGCTGTGCGAGTTCACTTTGGACTCGCGACCAGCGCTCGGCATTTCGTTTCGTGGCGTTAGGAGCTCCTGGATTGGCGTAGAACCGTTCGATATCGGCCTGCAACTCCGGAGTGACGCCTGCAAAGTCCTGCTCAGCCAGGCGATCCAGCAGATTGGCGTAGGTGTCGTCGTTGAGGTGATAAGTGCCGGAGGGCGTGTCTTTTCCTACGTCCATGTTGTCGTTAGGAAGAGAAACGCTGCCATTTGAAAGGTCGGTCAAGGCAGCGTGGTAGCGGTCAACGATGCTATTAAAGCTGGCCTCGAAGAGATTTTCCGCCTGCGGAGTCGGGGTCTTGAAGGCAAGGATTTTCAAAGGGCCGATTTTCGGAATCAAGCGAAACAGAAAAGCCAGAATCTTCTCGCCGGCGGTAGGCTGACGGTAATCGGTGCCCCAATTCTTTTCATAACTGGCCCGCGACAAGTTGTAGAGGAATTTCTGCCGCGTCATGCCGGGCAGGTCATGTTGAATTTCTTCTTTCTTGGTCTGCCAGGCCACGCGGGTTGCCTTGGGAATTAACTTACTCACGTCGTAGCGATAAGAGCCGATGGCCTTGCCTTCCTGGTCCAATACCGCGCTGAGATCGAGACCGTAGGTTTCCTTGAAGGCTCTCTCCAGAAGCGGCTCGGCGACGTCGAAACCAATAAAATCGCGGTAGCCGTCAGGCGCATAGTGGCCTTTCGCCACTTCCACCACGTCAAAGCCGAACTCGGTTTTCACATGCGCTACCGGATCATCCTCATAAGTCACTTCGTTCCCGTATTTCCTCTCGAGCTCGGGATAAAGCATGGGCACCACGCGGTTGACCGCCACATGGTGACCCACGTTATCAGCGGCATAATGCGACATCGAGCCGAGAGCGAAGGCATATTCGTTGATGCCCTGTGCGTCGCGCAGCATGGTCTCGACGAAATCACCACTGCGCACGTAGTGGGTCAGATCGCTGAAGAACTTGCTGCCGTGTGGGTAGTAACCCATGTCTTGAATGATGGCACCGCCATAGGCATAGGCGTGGGCATCGCGAAGCTGCTCCACGGTAGGATTGGGAAAGCGTTTCTCGATTAACGGTACGATATTCGTCGACCATACTGCGTCAATGATGGCCTCATGGGAGAGAACCGAATAAGCGTCCCCCGAGATCGGAAGGATGAGCCATACGACCAGCGAAATCAGAATAGCAAGAGCTTTCCGGTGCGGCTGCGGTCTCATCTACAACAATCCTGTCTAGGCTGCCTTCGCAGAAGTCGCTGGCGCAAGCGTGGCAAAACTTCCTTCCCGTAAAAACTCGACCACTTTGCCCTGATCGCGTTGGCCAGAATGGATGTAAACATCGGTCGCGCCGTTTTTCAATGGATCGGCTAGGACTCTCACGTGATCTGCCATGGCTGAAAATGATCACACACGGCCGGGCGATCAAATCCGGCTTGGTCGTCAGAAATTCCCAGCTCGGTCAGCTCCCAACCTTGAATTCCTCGTGCGCCAACTGAAACCCGACCTGGAGATCGAGCCACGAAGCCGCGATTGATTCCTGGCTGTTCACAGTGGTTTTCTTCTTCCCGCCTTGTGACTTTGTCTTTCCTCATAAAGCTCATACCAAGGGCCGATGAACCTAAGGCCATCAAGACCCTTGATTGCGACAAGAAATGCAGCGAATTTCAGCCGAACGCCGCCGGTCCAACAAGCCGCCATCGACGTTTTCTTGGAGATTCCCATAGAGACTGCGTCGACCGGGCAATTCGATGCGATTCGTTCGCAAGGCTTCGGCTACTGTAGGATGCCTCACAGTTGCTGAGGGATGTTCCACAAGTTTGCTTTCTATCGATGTCGGATACTGATGCCTTCCGTCCCTGGCACTTCGACGAAGTCAGGGCATATATGCGAGAGAATGCAGGACCGTACCGCTGCGGATTATCCTCCAGGTTGAGCCCCTCCGAAAGGAAACCTTCCCATGGGCGAATTTGCATAGTTCCATTGTCTGGGGCTCCTTATCCGCCGCCAGGGAGGTGCGAAGACCCGAGCTCGGCAAGCCATCTTTACGCCGATGACCTGGTCGCTCCGCAGCCGGTGCGTGCTAATCTTCCAGCCCATGTGAAGCTTTTTCAGCTGCTGATAGCCTGCGTACTCGATCGCTCCGGATCGCTGAAGAAAGTCCAGTTGCTGGAACAAACCGGCAGCAGCAATCAGATCCTGGCACCGCTCTCCAGCTGGAAATTCCGCCCCGCGTTTCGCGGCGACGAGCCGATTGAGGTCACTGCACTTCTGGGCTTTGGAGTCATGCGTTTGCGGCACGCCAAATCTCCTGATTCGGGCATTTACCTGTTCCGTCCCCCTCCCAGCCAAGCCCCACTTTCGTGGTTCTGCTTAAGACGTAGACCGTTTCGACTCACGCGCGGGGTGGGAATCGGACACTTTTCAGAAGGTGATACTTGATCCACAGCAACGACTGAGATTTTCACACTCCTGATAATTAGTTCGAAAGGAGCAGTTGAAGAAGTGAAGAAGCTGTTTCCGTTTTACCCCTCTCATTATTACATCCATCCCGTTGTGACCATAGTGCAGGGAAAGAAGTGGGCGAACATCTGTCGCGGCGGGAAGTGGATGCTGTCGTATTGCTATGGTTGGCAGTTGACCGATGCGGTGTATTACGTCCATGACTTGAATGCACGGTTGCCAGAGATATGTTGAGCAGCGAACACCCCACATTATGCAACACGGATGGCTACCAAAAGCGGCTTCAGCCTGAGTCCGGAAGCCTTCGTGGATCATAAATGGATCAAGAAAAATCTTGGAACTCTCTTCTCAGTTAGTGTTCACAAACATACTACCCATAATTCCCGTGTTTGATGGGCGGTTCCGGGAACTTCTAAGACGACATCGCCCCTTGGCGGTAAAGGGCGATGCGGAAAGAGTTCGAGGGTCTCACAATCGACAAGGGTGAAATCTCAAGAACGCTACAGTGACAGGGAACTTAGGGTCGCAACTAATTGGAAGATTAAGCGCGGGTTTTAAACGCGATCCCATTGGCCTCGCTGGCTGAGTTCCGCGCAGTTCGCGGTGACGATCGCCGTCTCCGTTCCTGCATAAAACGGGCAGGAAGATGGATCGTGGTCCATCGCAAGTCGCGCTTACAAGTGCCTACAGCGGGGATTGCTAAAGGAGTTGCGGCGCTGGACGTAGGGCAATTTGTCAGCGAACTCTCGTCGGCTCGATGAATTGCGTAAGCCCGCAACCTGGGAGTGGGGCTACCGATCACCAGGTGAACCTCCCCGCCCACGAGCGGGTTTGCCAACAGTGCGCGCCCAGTTCTTGCTTCTGCTTGAGCTGCGATATTTGCTTTTCTTTCCAGACTTCGGAGTATTTGAAGTCAAACTCGCAGCAGTTGGAGCCATCGACCGCGACTCGTTCACTTCCTCCCATAAACGAAAGCCCCCTAGAAATGCATTGAGGTTGTCGCCAGCCCGGCATTTTGGAGGCAACTCTTTCAGTTCCTTCACATTGCCGCCTCCCAGGACCACTTCGTCGGGCTCAAGAGCGGCCGTTAGCCTGGCGACCACATCCGCAACATGGCGGCGCCACTTCTTCTTTCCTTGCTTCAATAACGCATTGTTCCCCACGTAGCTTTCATAAGTCCCTTTCTTGTACGGGAGATGACCGAGTTCCATCGGCTCTACAATGCCGTCGACTACTAAGGCCGAACCGAGGCCAGTTCCTAATCCCAGAAACAACATCTTTCCTTTTCGGTAGCTCCCCAGGGCCTGCATTGCCGCGTCATTCACCACCTTCACGGGACAGCCAAAAGCGGATCTAAAGTTAAAGCCCACCCAACCGCCTCCCAGATTGCGGGGCTCCGCCACGGGATGGTTTCGCAGCACCGGGCCGGGGAAACCAATCGAGACGGCCTCGTACTGCCAATTACCGACAACCATCTTGACTCCCGCGACCATTTGTCGTGCCGATAGCCTAGGCCCGGATAAAAATCTCCGTGGCTCACTTTCGCCGCTGACGAGCACCTTTACGTGCGTCCCGCCCACATCGATTACCAGTACATTCATGACATTTTTTCTGAACAACTGATCTAGCAACGAAGCCTTCTTTTATCTGAAAGCAGGCTCCTGAATCGAATTCTCCAGTCCACAGACAGCGGCACCTGCCAGCGGCTGGCCGGACGATGACATGGACCTCTTGGGCGTCGGCCGGCGGCAATTGGTGAATTGCTAGACTCGTGCTGGCATTCGAGGAAATTAGCGGATGAGCAGCAAGGAAGAACAGCAGTCTTCCGGCGCCGAACCAGAACCAGCATAGCTTGAACTCGACCTGCAGACAACGTTCGCAAGGCTCCCATTTGTCACTGCTGTCCGAGGGGGATTGAGCGTAATGGAAACTTTAGCGCCAACTTTGACGACAGCCGGGCTGCTAAGTCGCGGAAACGTCGCTTTCGTTTGGACGTAGGCGTAACGTGATCCATAGCATCATTACGCATCGAAGTGCATTCGCATCGACCGACGGCCGGTCAGTCGTTTCCACATTTCTATTAATTTGCAAGCAAGAGTCCGACACCTTCGGTCGGAGTAATACCGAAAACGCCTTGGAGCCATGCATTTCCCCACACATCTGATCCTGGAATTGTGGCGCTGTGCCCACTTATCATTACCAATCTGCGATCTCGGTAGGACGATCGGCTGATTCGAGGATCCGGCGGAGGCAAAGAGCGGTAGCTGGTCTGCGAAAAGAACAGCCATAGGGAATGAAAGCCCGATGTCGACGACGCTGGATCCGACAGGGGGGTCACTGGACTCGAAAGAACTAGCAACTCCGAAGTCGAAACAGATCGCTTGCCAGTTTTTCAGTTCTAGAATGATCCGGCCGTCGAGCTGGCGCACGAAATCTCATTCGTGTGTTTCGGAAGGTACATGAGCGGATTCCCACGAGTTCAGATAGCCGTTAGCAGCCGCCGCCCAACTGCTATTCCGCAGGGTCGTAGTTCAGGTTTTGCCCGAGCCATCGCTCGATCTCTACCACGCTCATCCCCTTGCGCTTGCTATAGTCGGCGACTTGATCACGGTCGATCTTGCCGAGGCTGAAATATCGCGATTCCGGGTGAGCGAAGTAGAGACCACTCACACTCGAGCCGGGCCACATGGCAAACGACTCAGTGATGAGCATCCCCGTGTTCGCCTGCACGTTGAGCAAACGCCAGAGTGAACCCTTCTCCGTGTGATCCGGGCACGCCGGGTAACCTGCAGCCGGCCTGATCCCCCGATACTTTTCTTGGATGAGATCCGCGTTGCTCAGGCCCTCCGCACGACCGTAACCCCATTCATCCCGCACCCGCTTGTGCAGGCATTCGGCGAAAGCTTCAGCCAAGCGATCAGCGATGGCCTCCGCCATGATCGCGTTGTAGTCGTCGTTCTCAGACCTGAACCGGTCGCACAGTTCCTTCAGGCCGATCCCGCTGGTGACCGCGAAACATCCGATGTGATCGGGCAGCCCTGTTTGCTTCGGCGCGATGAAGTCAGCGAGTGATCGGCACGGCTCGCTGCCTTCCTTATTGGATTGTTGCCGGAGGAAGTGGAATCGCTCTAACACCTGTCCTCGTGCGTCGTCCGCGTACAACTCGACGTCATCGCCTACAGCGCTGGCGGGGAAGAAGCCGTATACGCCACGCGCTGTAATCAGGTTCTTCTCAATGATGGCATCCAGGAGAGCATTGGCTTCGGTGAAGATCTGGCGCGCCTGTGCACCCTGCCCCTCGTGCTCGAGAATGCGGGGGTACACGCCCTTCAGCCCCCAGGTGTGAAAGAATGGCGTCCAGTCGATGAAGTCGCGCAGCGTCGCCAAAGGAAAGTTGTCCAGCACGCGCACACCGATAAACGAGGGCTTGGGCAGGTCCTCGGAACGCCATATAATCGGAGTCCGCCTCGCGCGAGCGGTCTCAAGGGAGACGATCGTTTGGCGTGGCGCGGAGTGGGCCTTGCGAACCGCCTCGTAATCGGCGCGATGCTGTGCCACGAACGCCGACTTGCCCTCATCACTGAGCAGGCTAGTCGTCACCGGCACCGCCCGGCTCGCATCCGGGACGTGGACCACTGGTTCGCTGTAATGAGGCGCAATCTTAACGGCCGTGTGCGCTCGGCTCGTGGTCGCCCCGCCGATCAGTAGTGGCAACTTGAAGCCCTGACGCTCCATCTCGCGGGCCACATGTACCATCTCGTCGAGAGACGGCGTGATCAGCCCGCTGAGGCCGATCATGTCCGCCTTTTCCGCCTTGGCGCGCTCGAGGATCTTTTCGCAGGGCACCATCACCCCCATGTCGATCACCTCGTAGTTATTGCAGGCGAGGACTACGCCGACGATATTCTTACCAATGTCGTGAACGTCGCCCTTGACCGTCGCGAGCACGATTTTTCCCTGCGCCTTGACCACCTGGCCGGATGCAGCCATTGCAACTTTCTCGGCCTCCATGAACGGCGTCAGGTGCGCTACGGCCTTCTTCATCACGCGGGCGGACTTGACCACCTGGGGCAGGAACATCTTGCCGGCTCCGAAAAGATCACCCACCACACTCATGCCAGCCATCAGCGGGCCTTCGATCACCAATAGAGGGCGGCCCAGTTTGACGCGGGCTTCCTCGGCATCGACTTCGATGTACGTGTCGATCCCCTTGACCAGCGCGTGAGAAAGACGCTCCTCGACCGTGCCAGTGCGCCATTCCTCGGCCTTCTTTTCATTTACCGCCTTGCCGACGCCCTTCAGCGTCTCGCCGTAATCCACCAGTCGCTCGGTCGCGTCGGGACGGCGGTTCAGCAGTACGTCCTCGACCAGCACCTTCAGCTCAGGCTCAATCTCTTCGTAGACCTCGAGCATTCCGGCATTCACGATGCCCATGTCCATGCCCGCCGTGATGGCGTGATAAAGAAATGCGGAATGCATGGCCTCGCGAACCTTGTTGTTTCCTCGGAAGCTGAACGAGATGTTCGACACGCCACCGCTGACCTTCGCGTGCGGCAGGTTGGCCTTGATCCAGCGCGTGGCGTTAATGAAGTCCACCGCGTAGTTGTTGTGCTCCTCCATGCCGGTGGCAACGGTGAGGATATTCGGATCGAAGATGATGTCTTCGGGCGGGAAACCAACCTCGTCCACCAGTATCCGGTAGGCGCGCTCGCAGACGCGGATCTTGTCCTCGTAAGTCGCGGCCTGGCCCCGTTCGTCGAAGGCCATCACCACCACCGCCGCGCCATACTTCAGAACGCTAGCGGCGTTCCGGCGAAACTTTTCCTCGCCTTCTTTCAGCGAGATCGAATTGACAATGCCCTTGCCCTGCAGACACTTCAGCCCTGCCTCGATGACCTCCCATTTCGAGGAGTCCACCATAAAGGGCACCTTGGCGACTTCGGGTTCGCTCGCCAGCAATTGCAGGAAGCGTGTCATTGCTGGGACGCCGTCGATCATGCCCTCATCCATGCAGATGTCGAGGACATTCGCTCCGTTCTCGACCTGCTGGCGAGCGACGCTCACAGCGTCTTCATATTTGCCGTCTTTGATCAGCTTCGCGAATTTGGGCGAACCGGCCACGTTCGTCCGCTCCCCGATCATGATGTAGACGCCGGGCTGCTGCGTGAATGGTTGGGAGCCCGAGAGACGAAGCGGCTTCGTCTCCGTGGCCTCGGGTACACTTGCGCTAGCGGGCAGGCTCACGCCCTGCTCTCGCTTTGGAGGGCGCAGGATCCCTCAATGGGCGTCGGGCCCCACTTTCGCGGAGGCCGGCCTTCGAGCGCTTTGGCGATAGCCGCGATGTGCTCGGGCGTATTGCCGCAGCAGCCGCCGGCGATGTTAATCAACCCTCCCCGTGCAAAATTGCTCAGATAACGGGCCATGTCTTGCGGCCCCAGATCAAAACCGGTTTCCGAAAGCGGATTCGGCAACCCGGCGTTTGGGTAGCACGAGATCGCCACGTCCGCCTTTTCCGAGAGTTCCTCCAGGAAGGGATACATCAGATCGGGACCGAGCGAGCAGTTAAGACCCACCGACAGCGGCTTCACGTGCCGCACCGCGTTCCAGAACGCCTCAGTCGTCTGCGCCGAGATCATCGTCTCGCCACCGCGCCCAACCGCCGCCGAGATCATCACCGGCAGGTCGTTGCCGTCCGCATCGAACACCTCACGGATGGCGACCAGTGCCGCTTTGGCGTTCAGCGAGTCGAAGATCGTCTCGACCAAGAGCAGATCTACGCCGCCAGCCATGAGGGCGCGCATCTGCTGAGCGTAGGCGGCCTTAACTTGATCGAATGTGACCACGCGGAAGCCTGGATCATCGGCATCGGGCGAGTTCGACAGTGACACGGTCAGCGGCCCAATTGCCCCCGCCACGAACCGTTGACGCGAGGTTGCAGTACCGACACGATCGGCCCATTCACGGCACTGCCGCGCCGATTGCTCATTGATATCCCAAACCAGGCTGCCAAGAAACGGATCTTCGATAATCTTTTGGTAGAATGCGGGATCCTTTCGGCCGCCACGCTCTCGCGGATCGTCGACAAAGAATTCGCTCTGGGTGATGCTGGTTGCTCCGAACGTGTTCGTCTCGATGATGTCCGCTCCCGCCTCAAGAAACCGGCGATGGATGTCGCCGATCATCTCTGGCTTAGTCAGCGAGAAGAGGTCACCGTCGTTCAGCAGGCCCTTCGTCGAATTCTTGAATCGCTCACCGCGGATGTCCGCTTCCGTCATGCCATAGGTACGGATCGTCGTGCCCATCGCTCCGTCGATGATGGCAATGCGACTCTCGAGGATCTTTTCCAGAGGATGTGGGTGGGCTTTCGTCATATCCTTTTGATGATCTCAGGCCGCCTTCGCTTCAGCCGTAGCCTTGCGACATTTCCGCAAAATATGCCTCTTTTATTATAGCGATTGGCAAGATGTCCAAGCTCTGGCGCCTGTGATCAATGAAGTAATCGTGCTAGCGTTGAAGCTGCATTGGAGGCTGAAGGGCCTGATAGAGAAGACTTTTGTCCTAAGGACTTGAGGGCAAGGTTTTTTTGGCGGAGAATTGATAAGAGTGCAACCCACAGCGATTCGATCTCACAGCTGCCGAATTCCTTTCGTTGCGGCGGGTGCGGTCACAGGCATCGGCAGTTTGCCTCTCACCTCTATTTCGTCGGCCATTCGTTCAGTCGCCGAATTTTCGCCAGAAATTCCCTTTTGGCCGCAACTACCTCAACTCTCAGAACGGGAGAGTATCATTGGCCAAGGTCTCACCATCGTGCAAGACCTTATCGAGCCTCGCCACGAAGGCTATGGTTATCAGGTAAAAAAAGGCCAGCTCGATTCGGTGCTCGAAATCCTTCATCGGAGTAGTGGGGAGTTGACATTGGCAAACGCGGCAGGCTTCGGCGCGTTCGAAGAAGCATTGTCATTTGGTCTCTTCAGCTCCGCACTCGCCGTCAAGGGGCAGATCGAGGGCCCAATCACGCTGTCGGCGTATCTGTTCCACAAGGGCCGGCCCTTCCTAGCCGATCCAGCACTTTTTGCAGCCATCTCATTTCATGTCTCGCAGATCATCGGCTGGCAGATTGATCGCCTGAAATCAGCTGGCCTGCCTGTGCTGCTGTTTGTTGATGAACCAGCCTTGTGCTTGGACGCAACTGTCGCTGACGCTGTCTCAGAGGAACAGCGGCTCAACGCATTGGCGACCACGCTGGAGGACGCTCGCATTCGCGGAGCCTATGCCGGACTGCATTGCTGCGCAGCGCGTCCCTTCGAGCGCATGTGCCGGGTGCAGCCAGATATCATTTCGTTCGATGCTCACGAAGGACTCGACTTGTTCTTTGCTGATTGGCATGCGCTGGACTTCATGCAACAGGGTGGAACGGTTGCCTATGGATTGGTGCCCACCCGGCCAGGAGTGAACGCCGTCGATTCAGCTAGTATCTTCATTCGCTGGCTGAAAGCCGCATCCCTGGCTGGTGATCCCCAGAAATTTGCCCAGCGCGCGATGATCACCGCAACCTGCGGACTTGGGCTGCTTGATACGTCTTCTATCGGAGAGTCCTTCAGCGTCGCGCACAGCGTAAGCAAACTGATCCGATCCTTAGCTGGTTCGCCAGAACAGTGACGCTTTCAAGATAGTTTCATACCAATTCCAAATAAGGATCGAGCGGATAAACCCAAAGCGCAGAGTGGAGTGATTCGATTGCTCCGCGTCCGCGCAATGGTGCCGGCAACTGGGGTGTGAATCTGTGCCTTTTTGTGCCTACGAAGAAACCGACAAATCTTGGGAAATGCAGTTGTGGAACGGCAGGACGGAGAGATCTAGCAGTTCTGCTGTTCCTTCTTGTGCCTGCGAAAAACTGCCTGCTTTCTCTTAAGTTCTTGAAAAGATTTGGCGTTCCCGACGGGATTTGAACCTGTGTTACCGCCGTGAAAGGCGATGTCCTGACGGCGTTACAAGAACTTAGAGACCGCAGGTGGTGCTGTAAATGCCTCTAAGTTTTCATCAGTGGAGTCATCACTGAGAAATTGGGAAGCGGGGGCCGGATGATCCATTGTCCCGCCGCCTTTCAGTCGGCAACAGTACACCCACGAGCACGATCTCGGCTGACGGCCAAGGGCGGCGCCCCTATTTAACAGCGGCCCTTTTCTTCTGTCCCCGCTTGGCCGAATCTCTCTCATTCGCCGCTTCCCGGCCTGGCTTCTTCCGCTGCTCCGGGGGAAGTTCATCGCCTTCCATAGGGGGATTCCCTTGTCCAGCACGTTCAAGAATCCGCAGGGTTTCGGCGCGATCAGCCCTGCGACCCCTTTCCCGGAAGTACTCCTCCGTACG
>DATJVZ010000080.1:0-43241 GCA_035501575.1 Terriglobales bacterium
CTTTCGCAAGTTTTGTCCGAATGCCATCCGCCAATCTGCATTGCCAGGAAATACGCGACGAAGGGAAGCGCGCCGAGCATTCCCACATGGAGGTCGGATAGTCCCGAGTGGCGCTTCAGAATCGTGGGAAACCAGAATACAAACGTGTAGGTCAGAATATAGGCAAAGAAGAGGCTCATCGCCAGAGTCCGTACCGTACCCGATTTCAGCGCCTGACCGACGGTAGCTCGCTCCGAGGTGGACGCAATTTGCTGTTCCTCGAGCTTGTCTTCGATCCAAAGACGCTGATCGAGAGTCAGCCAGTATGCGTCCTTGGGCCAATCGGTCAAAAAGAAATAGGCGATGATGCCCAACAGGACGACCGGAAGTCCTTCGATGACAAACAGCCACCGCCACCCCTTCCAACCGAGCCACTCGTATCCGAGGATCAGACCAGCGAGCGGCGACCCCAGAACCGAAGATAGGGGAATCGCACCCATGAAGTTGCTGGTGGCCTTGGCGCGGTCCTCATGCAGAAACCAATGGCTGAGATAGACGACAACGCCGGGGAAGAAGCCGCCCTCAGCGGCACCCAGCAGGAAGCGCGCAAGATAGAGGTGAGAAGGAGTGCGCACCAGCGAAGTCAGCACGGTCAGTGAACCCCAGGCCACGAGGCTGAGCGCGATCATCCGGCGGGCACTCCACCGTTCTGCAAGCACAGCGCCTGGGATCTGGAGAGCTATGTAACTGACGAAGAAAATACCGGCACCCAAGCCGAAGACACGGTCCGAGAAACCTAGTTCGCGGGACATTCCGATAGCGGCAAAGGCGACGTTCGTGCGGTCGAGGTAATTTAGGACGTAAAGAAGAAAAAGAAACGGAAGCAAGCGCAGGGCGATCTGATGGCGTGTGTGATCCGCGAGGTGAGGGGCGGTTGCGATAGACGAAGCCGGATCCAATCCGAGTCCTCTCGGTAAAGGGCCCGAGTATACACCGGAAATCGGCTTCCACCCTGACAGGTACCTGTTCATCGCAACTCCAGGACAGGTCGCAGGCACGGCCCTGCAGAGTTTCAGAATCAATTGAGAATCAAGAATTTCCGAGGTTGATTCCGTGCGGCATGACTTCGGCAGTGGCCGCACACCACTCCGTTAGCCCGCGCGGACACTCAGCCGGCTGGATCGTGATTGGCGATCGACTTGCCGATGAACGGCACGATGCCAATCGGGAGGCGGCTAGATACCGTAATTGACCAGCCGAAGCCCGTCTTTGTACGCATCGCGCGCTTCCGTCACCTTGGTATGTGCGTCCTGCTCTCTAAAGTGGGCTGCGTCCCAATTTTCCATAGAGGTCATGGAATGATTGGGAGTGGCTAACGCTTCTTCCGCACGAATGCTCGCAACCCAATCATCCACTGCCTTCTTATAGGCAAGACGTAACTGATCAAGATCTCGGTCGCTCATAACCCCGGCAGACTAAGGCTATCCCGCAGCCTGGTCAACAACATGCCGCGAAATTAACGGAAAATTAACCTCGACGGAACTCCCTATTGACCTGCCTCCCGTAGGGCAAGGCACGCCGGGCAAAGACCTAACGCTCGGAAACTTTCGGATGGGCCGTGAGAAAGCGCGGACCTGTCGATTTGCGAGATTGGCCTTATCTGTAGCAGACATCAGGCACAAAGACCGGCTGGCTTTCTGGCATCGGATTACCGAGGACACTCAGGGTGACCGGCGACCGAGGGACGCCCACGCTCTGATTCCCGTACAATCTCCCTGTCCATGCGCAAAGCGTTTCTGTTCTACAACCTATTGTCTGGACCACGTCGTTCTCGCCGAGTGGCCGATGTTGACTTGGCAGCCGCCGTGCTGCGCGCCGCCGGAGTTGAAACTAAAACCCAAGCTACCCAAGGCCCAGGGGACGCGCCCGAGCAAGTTAAGCAGGCCATCGCTCTGGGATATGACACGATCGTCGCTTGCGGCGGTGACGGTACGGCCCACGATACCTTGCAAGGGTTGGTGGGCACCGATGTCGCGCTCGCGGTCATTCCCCTGGGGACGGCGAACGCCCTAGCGCACGATCTGGGGATACCTCTTTCACCCGCCGCGGCGGCACGGGCCCTGCTGCACGCCAAGCCCCGTCGGGTCAGTGCCGGCCGGGTGGAATATCTCGATTTCACGGGCAAGCCCGGCTGGCGTTATTTCACGGTTACGGTCGGGATCGGAGTCGATGCCCACCTGTTCTACAAGCTGAACCCGGTGGTGAAACGCCATCTGGGGATGCTGGCCTACTATTTCCAGGGGACCCGCCTTTGGCTGACGCATAACATGGAGCACTTTCACATAGAAATGGGGGAGAACGGTGCGAGGCAAGCCGCCCAGGTATCTCAATTGCTGGCGGTGCGCATTCGGGACTTCGGCAACATGCTGCGGGAGCTGGCGCCCGGCGCCTCTCTCGAGCGGGACGACCTGCGCCTGGTGCTGTTTCACACTCGCAGCCGGGCAGCCTATCTTGGCTACTTGATGCGCGGCCTGCTCGGCACCCGCTGGAAGATCCCGGGTATCGAATGGCGCGATGCGCAAGATGTTCAGTGTCAGCCCGCCGATTCCGCCGCTGATTCCCGCATTTTCGTCGAAGCCGACGGAGAGCTGCTGGGAACGTTGCCGGCCAGGGTCAGCATCGTGCACCAGGCGTTCACCTTACTGGTACCCTGACTCGGCGATCGTCGGCCGGAATCTGCATCGAAACCGGTAGTTACGACATCTAGGTTAGTCGCTTGGAGCCGCTCACTCACTTCTTGACTGGCGCCTGCCTGGGACGGGCCGGGCTGAATCGCAAATCGGCGCTGGCCACCTTGACGGTTACCCTGGCGGCCGAAGCTCCCGACTTGGACGTGATCGGCGATACCCGAGGTGAAGTTTTCGGCTTCGCTCACCATCGCGGTTTCACCCATTCCTTGCTGGGGATAGCCTTGGTAGCGGCGGTAGTGGTTGGGTTTGTGTACCTCATCTGGCGCCTGCGTGGAGCGAAGAGCAACCCGGAGCTGCCGCCCCGCTGGGGAGTGCTATTTGGCTTCGCCTATCTGGCGGGATTGAGCCACGTTCTACTGGATTTCACCAATAGCTACGGCGTGCGTCCCTTCTGGCCGTTCTCCGAACGCTGGTATTCCTGGGACATCGTTTTCATCGTCGAGCCGATCATGTGGATTCTTTTACTCGGCGGCTTGCTCATACCCGCAATCTTTCACCTGGTCAATCAAGAGATTGGGCCGCGCCGCAAGGCTCCGTACGGCCAGGTGGGGGCAGCTCTGGCCTTGCTTGGAGTTGTTGCCCTATGGGGAGTGCGCGACTTTGAGCACCGCCGTGCGGTGGCCGCACTCGAGGCGCGCCTCTATGAGGGCGCCACACCCATACGGGTCTCGGCTTACCCTTTATGGGGCAATCCGTTCCGCTGGAACGGTGTTGTCGAAACCAAGGATTTCTTCGCCGTCCTCGATGTGGATTCGCTAACTCCAGAAGTTGACCCGGGCGAGAGGGCCGAGATCCACTATAAGCCCGAGGAAACTGCGGTGACTTTAGCAGCCAAGAAGTCCCACCTCGGCCGGGTCTACCTGGATTGGGCGCAGTATCCCATCACGGAAACCGAGACCCTTGACCTCGGAAAGGGCTATATCGTGCACTTCAGAGATCTGCGATTTGCGGATTTCAACCGTACGAGGAGGGCTGTTCTGTCGGCAAGTGTCGAGCTCGACGAAAAATTGCATGTCGTCGATGAGCAATTCGGACTCCGCCGACAAGAGGGTTCTGAATAAGAACCGATCATCTCTATAATCTGCAGTTCGGCTACTTTAGACGAAACCAATATCTCGAAGGTCACGAGGTTCCTATGAAGCTGCTGCGCCTGTTGGCCCCGGTCGCCCTCGCTCTCGGGTGCTTACCTTGGTTGCTTGGCCAGTCATCCGGGCCGGATGATCGCCGCATCACTGATCCACAATCCGTCCAGTCGGCCACCAACTCCCGAGCCCGCTCCATCCCCATCGACGATCTTTACTTCACGCGTTCAGTTTCCAATCCTTCGTGGTCGCCGGACGGAAAAGAAATTCTGTTTTCGACCGATATGACCGGGCGAATGAATCTATGGAAAGTCAGTTCAGCAGGCGGCTGGCCCATCCAGCTGGTTCAGTCCGATGAACGCCAGTACTTAGGTACTTGGTCGCCCGACGGCAAATGGATCGTTTACATGCAAGACACCGCGGGCAACGAACTGTGGGACATTTTTGCCGTGCCAAGTGACGGAGGCGAGGTAGTCAATCTGACTAACACTCCCGACATTCGCGAAGAATCGCCCCGCTGGTCCGCGGATGGCAAGACCATCGCTCTGAATTACAAGCCGAAGGAGGGAACGGTTTACGATCTTGCGCTGCTCGACTGGGCCACCCACCAGGTCGGCAAACTGACCCATGAAGAGACCAAGGATCATTCCTGGGGCTCGGTTGCCTGGAGTGCGGATGGCAAGACGCTATACGCTAACCGGGTCGAGGTGAGTTTCAGCGACGCCGATGTCTACGCCGTGGACGTCGCCACCGGGAAAACCACGAATCTCACCCCTCATCAAGGCAAGGTCCTGAATCTCGCCTCTTCCTTGTCGCCCGATGGAAAAACCCTGCTGTTGACTTCGAACCAAAAAGGCGGATATCAGAACGTGGCGTTGCTCGATCTTCGAACGGGGAAGCTCGCTTGGGTTACTGACACGAAGTGGGAAGCGAACTCCGGAGATTTCTCTGCCGACGGGAAATCCTTCACCTACACCCTCAATGCCGACGGCTTGAGCGATATTTATCTGGTCGATGCCGGCAGCCTGCGGACGGAGAAACTCCCCGTTGTGGCCGGTTTGAATACGCTCCCGGCCTATCCGAATTCCTTTTCCCCGGCGGGCAACCGTTTGTTGATCTCGCATGAAAGCTCAGTAAAGGCGGACGACTTTTGGATCGACGACCTGGCGTCTAGAGAAATAACCCAGCTTACCCATTCGTCTATCGCGAGTCTTAGCGCAGCCGCGATGCCTGAATCGCAAATCGTCCACTACAAGAGTTTCGACGGAAAAACCATCAGCGCGCTGTTGTGGGTACCATTCAATCTGAAGCGGGACGGCTCGAGTCCGGCTCTCGTTCTTCCCCACGGCGGCCCCACCGGGCAGACGGTGGATGCGTGGAGCCCGCGCGTGGCCGCGCTGGTGTCCCGAGGCTACATCTGCATTGCACCTAACGTGCGCGGATCGACCGGTTATGGAATGGACTTTCAGCGTGCGAATTATCAGGATCTGGGCGGAGGAGATTTGCAGGATGAAGTTTACGCCACCAAGTTCCTTCAAGATACCGGTTATGTCAGCTCTAAAAAGATCGGAATCACCGGCGGTTCTTACGGCGGATTTATGACCTTGATGGCTATCGGCAAGGCTCCCGAAATATGGGCCGCGGCGGTAGAACTGTACGGAATTATCAACTGGGAGACGATGCTCAAACATTCCGATCCGCTCTTGCAGCAGTACGAGGTGACGCTTTTGGGAGATCCGGTGAAAGACAAGAAGGTGTATGAGGCCACGTCCCCGATTGCCTACATCCACAAGGTTAGAGCTCCCCTGCTCGTTTTGCAGGGCGATAACGACCCGCGGGTGCCGAAGGAAGAGGCCGAACAGGTTGTCGATCTGCTCAAGAAAGACGGTAAAGTCGTCGAGGTGCACTACTATCCCAACGAGGGTCACGGCTTTGAAAAGCGCGAGAATCAGATCGACTCGATTCGCCGCACCACGGAGTGGTTCGATAAATATCTGAAAGGCAACCCCTAAGATGGCGAAAGTTGGCGAACTCCAGTAAAATTAATGTTTCCAAGCTCGAGTGGAAACCAACCAGGGAGTATTTCATGGCACAAGTTTGTGAAGTTTGCGGCAAGAAGCCGCTATTTGGGAATATCATCAGTCACGCGCACAATGTGTCGCGGCGGCGTTGGAACGTCAATCTCCGCCCTGTGCGGGCTCAGATCAAGGGCAGGACCAAGCGTATCCGTGTCTGCGCCTCCTGCCTGCGCAGCGGTAAAGTGGTCAAAGCCTAAGTTCAGGTATTCAGCGAACCCCTCTAGGCCAGCATTCCCAACCGGAACCACCTACGGAAAATAACGGGCCTGTCCGGCTGAGCAGACCAGGGTTTCTAATCCAAACTCTCTACCGTCTCTACTGCACTCCCAACAATTCCACGTCAAAGATGAGGGTTGAGCTGGGGGGGATGATGGGAGGATAACCGCGCTGCCCGTAAGCGAGCTCCGGTGGAATCTTCAGCTGGCGTTTGCCGCCGACTTTCATTCCCTCCACGCCTTCGTCCCATCCTTTGATGACCTCGCCGCCGCCGAGATGGAAGGTGAAAGGCTGCCCGTGATCAACCGAACTGTCGAACTTCTTGCCGCTGGTGAGCCACCCGGTGTAGTGCACCTTCACCATCTGGCCGCGCTGGGCGGTGGCACCGCTGCCAACCTTGATGTCCCAGTACTCAAGTCCACTGGCGGTTTTAGTAGGCGCCCCGGTCACCTTGGTAGGCGCACTGGTGTCAGGTTTGGCGCCGCCCTGGGCGAACGCCGCGCCAGCGAGAACTGCAATCGTTGCCATCCACAACGCGTTGTGCATGAAAGCTGCTCCTTGGGGAAATAATGGAAATAGAAATCATAAAGGCAGATTGGCCAAAGTCCAGGGAAATCGACCTCTTGCGGAAGCTGGAAGTACACGACGGTTGGCCGTCTAGGCAATTGCGATCACGTCAATTTCGACCAACACATCCTTCGGCAGGCGGGCAACCTCGACCGTCGATCGGGCCGGGGGAACGACCGTGAAATATTTGCCGTAGACCTCGTTCATGGCTGCGAAGTCATTCATGTTTTTAAGAAACACGGTCGCGCGCACGACTTTCTTGAGGTCGGTTCCCGCGGCCTTCAGGATAGCGGAGAGATTTGTGAGCACACGATCGGTTTGGGCAGCGATATCGCCGGCGATCACCTGCTGGTTCGAGGGATCGATGGCCACCTGCCCGGAAACAAATACGAATCCGTTGGCCCGAATGGCCTGAGAGTAGGGTCCAATCGCCTGAGGAGCATCTTGAGTTCGAATCACATCACGCATGAATACTCCCCAGAAGCGCGCTTAGATTTTTTGCAGCCGTTGCACATCGTAAACACCGGGAATCTTTCGTACCCCGCTGATGATGTCCTCGAGGTGCTTCAGATCCACAATGTCAAGGATAACGTCGATATTGCCGCGCCCATTGTACGTGCGTGCCTCAACGTTGCGGATATTGGTCTTGGTGTCACTGATGACGGAACTGATCTGTTTGAGCATGCCGAAGCGGTCGTCGCAGAAAACCGTGATTTTCACCGGATAGGAGCTGGGGGTAGAGTCATCGTGGGCCCATTCCACCTCGATTTTTCGTTCCGGCTCGTAAAGGAGATTGAGGACATTGGGGCAATCGACGGCGTGCACGGCCACGCCCTTACCCCGGGTGACATAGCCTACGATGGATTCTCCACGAATCGGATTACAGCAGCGCGCCCGGTAGACCAGCAAATCCCCCTGACCTTTCACTCGAATCGCATTGTGATGGTGGTCGCCGCCAAACACCCGGCGTACGACGCTGGCTAAACCGCCCGATTTGTCTTCGCTCGTGACTTCGGGCGTTCCTCGCGCCGCGGGTGCGAGCCGGCCCAGCACCTGACGCGCCGAATACTTGCCATAACCGATGGCAGCCAAGAGATCGTCGCCCTCCCCGAGGCCGTAGTCGGAGGCAATCTTGCGCAGTTCCTCGTCTTTGATCTCTTTGAGTGCTACCCGGTACTTGCGAGCTTCCTTTTCAATTAGCTTGCGGCCGATCTCAATGGCCCGCTCCCTCTGATGAATGTTCAGCCAGTGCTTGATCTTATTGCGGGCGCGGGAGGACTTCACAACAGCCAGCCAGTCACGGCTGGGCCGGTGTCCCGCCTGGGTGAGGATTTCGACGATGTCCCCGCTGTGCAGGCGGTGGCGGAGCGGAATCATGCGCCCGTTGACCTTGGCGCCTACGCAACTGTGACCCACCTCGGTGTGCACCGAATAGGCAAAATCGATGGGTGTCGAATCCCGCGGCAACACGACCACCTTGCCTTTCGGAGTAAAGGTGTACACCTCCTCGGGATACAAATCGATTTTCAGCGTCGACAGGAACTCGGCGGGATCGGAAACGTCTTGCTGCCACTCGACCACCTGCCGCAGCCAGGCCAGCCGCTGTTCGTCGCGGGCCGAGACCGGACCATCTTTGTATTTCCAGTGGGCGGCAATGCCCTCCTCCGCCATGCGATGCATTTCATCGGTACGGATCTGCAGCTCAAAGGGAGTCCCGTCTTCGGTGATCACCGAGGTGTGCAGCGACTGGTAAAAGTTCGGCCGCGGCATGGCGATAAAATCC
Source organism: Terriglobales bacterium (assembly GCA_035501575.1). Lineage (GTDB taxonomy): Bacteria > Acidobacteriota > Terriglobia > Terriglobales > Acidobacteriaceae > JAFAGX01. Next base: position 8,456 of record DATJVZ010000080.1, read on the forward strand.
TTGATTCGGCCGGGCACGGGCCGCCAGACGTTGTGCACAATGCCTAACACGGCATAACAGTCCTGCACGGACTGGGTAATCACCCGCATGGCATAGAGGTCGTACACCTGGTCGACGTTGATCTTTTGCCGCACCAGTTTGCGGTGAATGCTGTACAGGCGCTTGATGCGGCTTTCCACCCGGGCGGTGATGCCCGCCTCCTTTAACTTGTCCCGCAGCGCCACCTCGATCCGGGCAAGAAACTGCTCTCCGGTCTTGCGCCGGGCTTCGACGGCATCATGCACCTGCTGATAGGTTATGGGATCGATGTAGCGAAATCCTAGATCTTCGAGCTCGCCGCGGATTTTGCCCATTCCCAGCCGGTGTGCAATCGGAGCATAGATCTCCAAAGTCTCCTTGGCGATCTTCTGTTGGCGTTCCGGGGGAAGATGTTCGAGCGTACGCATGTTGTGCAGCCGGTCCGCCAGCTTAATCAGCACCACGCGAATGTCGTCGATCATCGCCAGCATCATCTTGCGCAGGTTCTCGGCTTGCTGTTCTTCCCGGGTGGCGAAATCGATCTGGTCGATCTTGGTGACACCTTCGACGATGTGGGCCACCTGCTCGCCGAACTCCTGGCGAATGTCCACCGTTGTGACCGTGGTGTCTTCCACCGAATCGTGCAGCAAACCGGCCGCTATCGCGACCGGATCCATCTTCATCTCGGCCAAGACTTGGGCCACGCTCAGGGGATGGACAAGGTAGGGTTCTCCGGAAGCCCGGGTCTGACCGGTATGGATCCTCTGCGAGAACTCGTACGCTTTGCGTACCAGTTCGAGGTCGTCGCTGGGGCGATTTTCCCGCATGGTCCGCAACAGCTCGCGGAATTTGGTCACCGTGAGGGCAGTGGTCGCGATCTGTTCGCGCAAAGTTGTCATGCTCGAGGATCGCCCGTCAAGGACGGCGAGAAGTCGAACGTCGAGTATTCTCGGTCTGATTATATCGCCCACCGGACCGGCCTAAAGTCCCTGCGGGAGATACCGAAGTCCCACGAGCCTTTGGACATAGACCGTCGGCCCATCGAACCCGTGTCTGTTCCTAACCTCCACGAGCTGATAAATTTGACTAGCTGTGAGTGTCACTTCGGGCAAAGTTCTGGTCAGCGGATCTTCGGGATTGGTTGGATCTGCTCTGCTTCCCCGCCTGGCGGCCAACGGTTGGCCGGCCACACGCCTGATTCACCGCTCCCCAGCCGGACCTGGCCAAATCTCCTGGGATCCTTCACGGCCGATTCCGCCCGAGTCGGTTTCGGGCTTCGACGCCGTCATTCACCTGGCCGGTGAGACCATAGCCGAACGCTGGACCGAGTCAAAGAAACAGGCCATCCGCGACAGTCGCGTGCTAGGCACAAGAAATATTGCCGAGGCTCTGGCGCAGGCGGCGAAGCCCCCGGCTCTATTGGTTGCGGCGTCCGCCATCGGATACTACGGCGATCGAGCAGATGAGGTTCTCAACGAAGAAAGCGCAGGCGGACAGGGCTTTCTCGCCGAGGTTTGCCGAGAGTGGGAAGCCGCTACCCAGGCCGCGGCTAAGGCTGGCGTTCGAACCGTGCTCGCGCGCTTCGGAATTGTGCTGAGCACATCGGGCGGAGCCCTGGCTAAAATGCTCCCGCCTTTCCGGCTGGGCATGGGCGGCCGGGTGGGAAGCGGAGGTCAGTGGTGGAGTTGGGTGGCGCTCGACGACGTAGTCGGAGCCATTGAACACGTCATGAAGACCAACGCGCTCGCCGGTCCGGTCAACGTGGTTTCGCCCAGTCCGGTCACCAATCGGGAATTCACCAACAGTTTGGCATCTGCTCTGTCGCGGCCTGCCATTTTTCCTATGCCCGCCTTCGCCGCGCGCCTGGCCCTCGGACAAATGGCGGACGAGCTGCTGCTCGCCAGCCAGCGGGTGGAGCCTGCCAGGCTTCGTGGCAGCGGCTACCGTTTTCGACGTCCAGACCTGGACGCCGCCCTGGCGGCGATTCTCCGCAAATAGCTCGTACCGATGGTGAGGCTACGCGTGGCCATAGGCCTTGGCGAATTCCTCGACCCGTTCGTGCACACTCAGCACGTGCCGGGGCAAGCTGAGGTGGCTGCCCGCTTCAACGATAGGAATCAGGCGGTCAAAGTCCGGGCCGGAATGTGACCCGGTGATGACGATACGAATGGGATGAAATAGCTCCTTGCCCTTAACTCCGGTTTCCGCCCGGACGTGATTGACAACCGCCTTGAATTCTTCGGGCGTCATCTGGCCGCTGGTTGCCGACTCGTCTTCCAGGATCTTTACGGTGAAGCCGGTCAGCACCCCCTTGGTCGACGGCCAGCTGAAAACTTCCCGGTTATCCGGGGATTCGAGAGCCCGTTTCGCATCGTAAACAAACACGGGAGTCGCGCGCTCCGGGAGTTCGTCCAGGCGATTCACGTAGGGAACGAAAAGCTGGGTGAGCGTCGCCAGCCAATCCGCTTCGGACGGGGACGGTACCCATCCGTTTGGCTTCGCCTGCCCGGCGTGCGTCCGGGCGGCACCGTCGGTCATCAGGGTCGCGTAATAAGGCAGCGCCAGGCGATTAATTCTTTCGGGCGCCGCTTGCTTGATGTATTGCCGGTTCAGCCAGTAGAGCTTCTCCATGTCGAAGACGGCGGAGGAAGGCGTGACCCGCACCAGTGAAAACTCCTTGATCATCTCCTTCAGAGTGAACATCTCCCGCGTTCCCCCGCTCGGAGCCCAACCGAGCAAGACCAGATAGTTCGCCAGGGCTTCGGGAAGCACGCCCATGTCGCGGAAGTTTTGAATTGAAGTGGCCCCGTGGCGTTTAGAGAGTCGTTCGCGATCTCCCCCTAAAATCGTCGAGAGGTGGGCAAACTCCGGCACCTTCCAGCCCAGGGCTTCGTACAATGCCACCTGCTTGGGGGTATTCGAAAGATGGTCGTCGCCCCGGATCACATGGGTGATTTTCATCAGCCCGTCATCAATGACGACGACGTAGTTGTACACCGGCATTCCACTCGAACGCAGAATGATCGGATCGCTCACCACCTCGTTCGAAAACTCCACATCACCGTGCACCACGTCGTGGAAACAAATGGGCCGTTCGGGAATCTTCAGGCGGATGGCGCAAGCCTCCCCGGCGGCGCGGCGGCGCTTGGCCTCGTCGGGATCGAGGTTGCGGCACCTGCCGGAATAGATCGGCTGGGCCCCTTCGGCCTGGCGGCGTTCGCGCTCTTTTTCCAGCTCTTCTTCGCTGCAGAAGCAGAGATACGCCTGGCCCTCCGCCAGCAGTCTTTCGGCATGCTCGCGATAAATTTCCAGACGGTCGGATTGGCGGTAGGGAGCGTAGGGCCCGCCTCGGTCTGGACCCTCATCCCAATCGATCCCCAGCCACTTGAGGTCTCCGATGAGCTGCTCCTCGAACCGCGCCTCACTGCGCTCGATGTCCGTATCCTCGATGCGCAGGATCATGGTTCCGCCCTTTTGCCGGGCGAAGAGCCAGTTGAACAGAGCCGTCCGCGCGTTGCCTACGTGCAGATGCCCGGTGGGAGACGGCGCAAAACGCACTCGAACTAGGGCCTTGGAGTCCACAAAAAGATGTTATCAGGGATTCAATCGGTGACCGTGCCGGGCAAGGAAGAGCTAATGGGGATCGATCGGGGCCATATAGGTCTGGGTGATTCGGTCGTGCCAGCAGAGTTGGTCTTCATCCAGGAAACACCAGGCATAGCCCAGGGCGAGAGACAAACCGGAAAGAATCGAGGCCAGGACCCGCCAGCAGCGAAGTTTTCGCGGCACCGGAGTGCCGTCGAAGCGGCTCAGGCGGAGCTTCGCCAGCTTCAAGCCCGGAGTGGAGCCGGCGTATACCAGCAGCAGGTATTGGTAACCGGCCCACAAGAGCGCGGTTAAAGCCGCCCCCAGCGACGCAATTTTCACCGTCGGAAGGCTCTTGAGGCCCATTCTCCAACAGATGTAACCGAACAGCACGACTGCCGCCATCACCAACACTCCATCTATGACCAAGGCGAGAACGCGCCTTACCATGGGGGCCGCTCGCAACGGCAATTCCAATCCCGATTTCGGAGCTTGGTCTTCGCTAGGCTCGATGAGGATGCCCCCCAGCGCAGGTGGAGGCGGCAAAACGTCGGGAACCTCCAGGATTCGCGGAGAATCGATGACCGGCTCGGCCAGCTCGTCAAGCACTTGGGGCGGCGCAATCGAAGGACGGAAGAACTCCAGTAGCTTTCCTCTCCCACCGGTCCTCGGGGCCGCAGCCGTCGTCTCGCTCGCTGCCGGGCCAGCCGGAGGGGCTGGCAAAGGCGCCGCCTGGGAGCGAGGGGCAACGCTTGAAGCCGAGGATGCGAACGGGAGTCTCAGCGAAGGATAGCGGGGCGGGCCAGGACGCTTGCGCCGGCGGTAACGCGTGATTTTGGCCTGCACTTCGAGCCGCCAGGACAGACACTCGGGCGGATCGGAGATCTCGGCTGCCCCGACCGGGGGATCATCACCGCCATTGTTTCTAGGAGCAAGCGAGCCTTCGACCTCGCTCGGATCGGGGCCGCTCGCTTCGATTATGTTGATCTTCTCCACCCGGTGGGGCTTGGCCGGCCTGTCGGGCTCCACCGGGCCTCGAGCTCCGTCCCAATCCACCACGAAGCGCCCCCTACGCGCCCCGGGATCGCTGTCGAGGCTGGCGGCAAATCGCTCCTGGCTCGCATCGTAAGCTTCAGGATCGACGAATCTTGGTTGCCGGTCTGGGCTGAGCGCGGGATCACGCTCGGGTTCAAATCTGGGCTTCATGGCGAAATGGCTGCGAGTTGATCACCCCTGTTCAGGTTGACGAGTAAGAGGAGCGAGGTCGGATCGATCATGAGGGAAACACCTAGCCAGGTCTGCCGATGGACATTTGGACCTTCCCGCTCTTGGTTGTTCCTGCACGCAGGACTTTACCGAGCAGTTTCCTTTCGACAAAATCGAATGAAATCAGAGCTAAGTTCGACGATGCTGACAGGGAATGTCGAGATACGTCTCGCTTTGCTGCCTTGACTCGCCCCATGCTAACGTCACCATACCCGAGCCCGATGTTTCGTTTCGGGGAGTTCGCACGGTGTTGATGACTTCCCGCACACGATTTCTTATCACGATCGCCATTCTCTGTCATCACTTACTAGCTCCCCGCTTAGTTACCAGCCAGTTGCTTTCACTCGGTGCTCCCCCTCAGGCCTCCCACAAAACTCCGTCCACGGCGAACGACGAGGAGGCCACCATCATCGCCCTCCGGCAGGAAAAAATAGGCCCCGTCTACAAATTGCATGGCAAGGCGGAGATCCACTACGGAACCTACATTCTGCGCGGCGACGAAATGACCTATAACTCGGACACCGGCGAGGCCAGCGTGGAGGGCAACGCGGTACTCGACGGAGGCCCCCACGACGAGCACATCCAGGCCCGCCGCGGCACCTACAACTTTTATAGTGAGACGGGGCGCTTTGAACACGTCACCGGCAGCCTGGGCGCGCATCCACGCGGAGGCCGGATGTTGCTAACCTCCTCGAACCCATTTTTCTTCACCGGAAAGGTGGTGGAACAAACCGGACCCGACCATTACAAGGTTTACGACGGTATAGTCACGACTTGCGAGTTGCCCCGCCCGAAATGGGAGTTTCAGGCACACAAGGTCGACGTCGAGGTCGGCGGCACGGCCAAGATCTATCACTCGGCCTTCGGACTCGAAGGCATTCCGATTCTCTATTTGCCCTTTGCCACGCTGCCGGCCGAGCACGTGCCCCGCCAATCCGGTTTTCTGATCCCGAACTTTGGCCAGTCTAACCAGAAGGGAACCATCTTGGGAGAATCCGTGTTCTGGGCCATCAATCGCAGCATGGATGCTCATGTTGGGACGGAATATTTTTCGAAACGCGGCTGGGCCCCGATGGGTGAGTTTCGCGCCTGGCCGAAGGAAACCGCGTTTGCCGACTTTACCTATTTCCAAGTGGTCGACCGCGGCATCGGCAATCCACCCCAGAACCAGGGAGGCCAGGAAGCGAAGTTCACCGCAGAAGATAAATTTTGGCAGAAATACCGCGGCGTGGCGGATGTGGACTACTTGAGCTCGTTTACCTTTCGCCTCGCCTTCAGCGACGTCTTCACCGAGGCCGTCAACTCCGAAGTGAAATCCGATGCCTTTCTGTCCTCGACGGGAAGCGGGCCGTTCTATAACGCCGGGATGCGCCGATACCAGGACTTCGAGAGCACGACTCCGGGCGATGTGATCACCATTTTGCACGCTCCCAGTGCGGAGGTGTCGGGCGTAGAGCAGCGGATTGGGAGGTCGCCCTTGTACTGGTCCTACGATGTGGCGGTCGACGGGCTCTCTCGCAGTGAACCCGGGTTCAGCACGGCTCCACTGGTCGGGCGCTTTGACATCAACCCGGCTCTGTCGCTGCCCCTGCACCTCGGGGACTGGTCCCTTCGCCCAGAAGTGTCGCTGCGCGACACGGCTTATACCCAGCAATTGTTTACTTCCGCGAGCGGAACTCGCAGCGCCCTCTCCGAAACCATCAACCGCAAGGCCCTCGAGGGTTCGGTTGAACTGCGGCCCCCGGTCTTAACCCGGGTCTTTGATCGCGAGCTTTGGGGGCGCAAGTGGAAACACACGATCGAGCCCCGCGTGGTCTACCAGTATGTAACCGGAATCGACAATTTTCCCAGCATCCTGCGTTTTGATCATCGCGACATCCTGACCAACAGCAACGGCGTGGAATATGGCGCGGTGACCCGCCTTTATGCCAAGCGTACCCGAGCCAAACCGGAGAACTGTGCCAAGCCCGGCATGCCGGCGCTTTTTATCGGGGGTGCTGCCCCTTATCATCCCATTCCCTGGATTCGCCAGTCGCAGCCCGCCGAACTGCCCTGCAACACCGGTTCCCAGGCGCGGGAGATTGTCCGCTGGGAGCTGACGCAAGAGTATTTCCTCGATCCCCTATTTGGCGGGGCTCTGGTGCCGGGACGAAGCAATGTTTTCACCAGCACGATCGATTTAACCGGCATATCGTACCTGTTCGAGCCCCGCCATCTTTCCCCCCTGATCTCGCGACTCCGGGTTGACACCAGTTCCAAGACCGATGTGGAGTGGGATCTCGACTACGATTTCAAGCAGGGACAAATCAATTCGAGTACTGCCCTGGTGAACTACCGGTTTGGTCCGTTCACTTTCGGAGGGGGCGATGCTTTCCTCCGCGTGCCCCCTGAGTCTGGCTTCGATCAGCCGACCCCTACGCCTCAAACCTTCAACCAGTTTCGACTGCTGCTCGGTTACGGGCATACCAATAAGCCCGGATTCAGCGCCGCTGTCAATATCGGGTTTGACGCGCAATTGAACTTCCTACAGTACACCGCCGTGCAGGCCGCCTATAACTGGTCCTGCTGCGGACTTAACTTGGAATTCCGGCGGTTCGCCCTGGGCACAGTGCGCAATGAAAACGAATACCGTTTCAGCTTCTCTCTGTCCAATCTGGGATCGATCGGGAATCTGCGGCGGTCGGAGAGGTTGTTCTAGAGGTCTTCGTGTCCTGATCATTCGTCGGAACACGACAGTCGTGTTATCGCCACCCACGATGAGTGCGACTCCATTGCCTGGCGCTTATCCTGAAAGCCTTGGAGAGGAGGTCGGAAACTCACGGCCGAACAAATCAATCGGGCTACCCGCTGCATGCTAATTTTTTGGTTATTCCTGCTTCTGCCGTGGCTTTGGTTTTGTCCTGCATCGGGAATGGTATTCGATCCTGGACCCAGCATTGGAGCCTATCTATTCCTAATTTCCATCTGCACGTATCCAATACCGGTGATACTTGCGGCAATCTACAGGAAGAGGATACCTGCTATGGTGTTTCTGCCGCTCTTGAATGTCGCGGTATTGACTGCCTGTGCCTTTGTGGAGCCCCTATGTACCCGTACACAGCTCGTTTTCAAAACGCGGGTTTCAGGCGGCGCCGGTTTCCCAGCACACTGCGAATCACCGAGGCAAAGTATTAAGATACGGTATGCCTTGTTCCGGCGATCTGGCGGCCAAGCGAGCGGCTCTTGAGGGGCACATTCGCGCCTTGGGTCGTACCCTCATCGCCTATTCCGGGGGTGTGGACTCGGCCTTCCTCGCCTGGGTTGCGCATGGCACGCTTGGCCCGAATATGCTGGCCGTGCTGGCCGATTCTCCCAGTTTGGCGCGCAGCCAGTTTGCCGATGCCAAGGCCTTCGCCGACGAACAGGGAATTCCGCTTGCAATCATCCGCACCCAAGAACTGGATCGTCCCGAATATGTCCGCAATGAAGGCTCCCGCTGCTATTTCTGCAAAGACGAACTGTTCACGGTGATGGAGAGATTTCGTGAGAGCCGCGGGTTTCAAACCATTGCCTACGGCGCGAACCTGGACGATCAAGGAGATTTCCGGCCGGGGCAGATTGCGGCGCGAGAGCACAAGGTCGCGGCCCCGCTCCTTCAGGCCGGCCTCACTAAGCAAGAGGTGCGAGAACTGGCCCGGGATGCCGGACTGCGAGTGTGGGACAAGCCGGCCGCGGCCTGCCTTTCCTCCCGCATCGCCTATGGCCGCATCGTGAACCGGGAGACGCTAAGCGTGGTGGAGCAAGGGGAGGAAGCTCTGCGTAATTTGGGCTTCCGCCAATTCCGGGTACGCCATCACGGAGACATGGTGCGCATCGAAGTGGATCTCGCGGAAATGCCCCGCGCGCTCAATCCTGAAATGGCGGCGGAGATGACTCGCATCTTTAAAGCGCTGGGATTCAAGTTCGTGACCCTAGATCTCGAAGGCTTCCGCTCCGGTTCGATGAACGCCTTGCTCTCGGCCGAAAAGCTCTCCCGGAGTTGGTAAATTCTCCTCCCCAAGTACCTGATTTTAGCGAACATCGCGCCTGCCGTTGGACCGGCACTCGTTCGCCATGTGAGATAATCTTTGTATCATTCCATGAAAGCAGGGGTTGTGCTTTTTGTGCATCGTTCGATCCTGTTCCTTTTGCTTATCTGCCTAGGCTGTTCGGCCCAATCCGCCCCTCCCGACGAAGTGCAGCGGATCGAGCGCCAGGTACGTGTTTTCTACAACATCCCGGCCGGCGTAAAGATCACGGTCGGGCCCTTGCGAGCTAGCGATTTTCCCGGCTATCAGGCCCTGACCATCCACATGGATAGCGAGGAAAAGAAATCGGATTACGAATTCCTGCTTTCGAAAGACGGCAAGACGCTGCTGCGTATGACCAAGTTCGACCTGACCAAGGATCCGTATGCCGACATCATGAACAAAATCAACGTGGCCGGCCGCCCGGCGCGCGGCAACCGGGACGCCAAGGTCGTTATCGTCAGCTACGATGATTTCCAGTGCCCGTTTTGCTCCCGCATGCATCAGATGCTGTTTCCGGAATTGCTGCGAGAATACGGCGACCGCGTAGAGATCATCTACAAGGATTTTCCCCTGACCGAATTTCATCCTTGGGCGGCGCACGCCGCTGTCGATGCCAATTGCCTGGCGGCGCAGAATAATGATGCTTACTGGGAATTCGCCGATCATGTCCACGGCAATCAGCAGGAGGTCAGCCACGAAAAGGGGCACGAGGCTCAGTTCGCCGCGCTCGATCGTCTGGCCACCGACGAGGGGCAAAAACACAGCCTGGATAAGGCCAAGCTCGAATCTTGCATCAAGGCGCAAAATGAAGATCAGATTCACGCCTCGATCAAGGAAGGTGAGAGCCTGGGGGTCAACGGAACCCCCACCCTGTTCATCAACGGACAGGAATTGGACGGAGCGGTGCCCTTGGCGGACGTTCGGGCATCCATCGACCAAGCTTTGCAACAAGCTGGGGTCCCGGTTCCCGCCCATCCCCCATCTCCGGCTTCGGAGTCGCCCGCGGCGCGCCAATGAGTCCCGCCCCCCGGGCCGGGTGTAGGTCGACAAGCGGAGGAAATCGATTGAAAACATTGCGTCTCTTCCTGGCGATAAGCCCGTTGCTCGCGGCGGCGCTCGGCTGTGACAGCAAGCAACTGGGCGGCAACAATGTGGCGGCTTCGGTCGATGGTAGAAAGATCTATTACGCCGATCTCGAGAAGTATTACCAGAACCAGGCCGCCGGCTCCGAGCATCAACCCGTAGGAGAACAAGCTACCGCGTTGCGCCTGAATGTTTTGAGCACTCTCATCGATAACGAATTGGTAATGCGCCAGGCGGAGAAGCTGGGCCTGCTCGCCACCGACGAGGAAGTAGACCGTAAGCTTAATGAGATTAAGTCGCCGTTTACCAAGGAAGAATTCGACACCCGCCTCAAGGAGCGCAAGCTCACCTTAGATGACTTCCGCCATGATCTGCGCCAATCCTTGACGGTCGAGAAGGTTCTGAACAAGGAAGTCACATCCAAAATCAATATTTCCGATCAGGACATCACCCGCTATTACCAGGCACACAAGGCGGAATTCAACCTGGTGGAGCCGCAGTATCATTTGGCGCAAATCTTCGTGACCACCGTCCCGAACCCACAGGTCCATAACTTGAAGAACGACAAGGCCCAGAACGAGGCCGAGGCCCGGAGGAAGGTTCAGATGCTCCAAAATCGCCTGGACAGCGGCGACGATTTTGCCACCTTGGCCATGAGCTTTTCCGAAGACCCGGAGACCTCGGGCAACGGAGGCGACCTCGGTTTCGCTCCCGAGTCCTCGCTCAAAAACACCGACCCCACCACACGCGACGTGGTGATGAAACTCAAACCCGGTCAGTACAGTGCGATTATCACCATCATCCATCCGGGTACCGGGCAGGTAGCCGCTTATCGCATTGTGAAGCTCATCGCCAAAGAGCCGGCGGGACAAAGGGAGTTGTCGGATCCCAGGGTGCAGGAGGCGATTCGCGCTCAGCTGCGGGAGCGCCGCGAACAACTCCTGAAATCGGCTTACTATGAGGTCCTGCGCAACCAAGCCAAAGTGGAAAACAATTACGCGGAACGGGTGCTGGCGCAGGAGCCACTCCCGCAATAACCCGGCTCGACGGTCCTCGACCCGGCTCTATTCAACAATCGCCAATACATCCCCGGCGTTCACCGCCGCCCCTACCTCGGCCAGGATCTTTTGCACGACCCCTTTTTTTGGGGACTGAACCTCGTTCTGCATTTTCATGGCCTCGACGACCAGGACGCCTTGGCCGAGTTCGACCTCGGCGTTCTCGCGGAGGAGCACGCGCACGACTTTCCCCGGCATGGGTGCGATCAGCTTTTTCAGCCCTTCGTCCTCGCCGCCCCGTCGCTTGCGGCCGCCGAGCGAGCGCGGATCGCGCACCTCAGCCGCGTAGCGCCCGCGGCCGAGCGAGAGATAGAGGCCGGTAGGAGTGCGCTCGCGCTTGATCTCGTACGCCTTCCCCTCGATCAGAAGGGACAGTACATCGTGGCGGGCAAGAACCCCATCAACCTGGACCTCCTTGCCGTCGAGGCGACATCTCCAGCCCCCCTCGGAGCGGACCAACTCCAAGCGGTAGGTCTTGTCGTCGATTGTGACCTCGTAAAGCATGGGTGGCACAGGGTCTTCTACGGTCACTGGGAATGACTTGATCGGCCGCTCCCGCGACCGGCAACGGGCCCCAAATCTCCTCTGCTGATCCCTTCAATTCGCGCGGCTCGCTTCCAACCCGACCAAGAATCGCCGGCCGTGGCCGCCTTACTCCCATTGCCCGATGCCGCCGCTCGGGAATCGAGCATGGCAAACAGCCCGGCGGCAATGGCGACAACGCTCGCCTGTTGCGGGTCGGGGTTCGACCCGGCCTGAGCCAGCAGGCGCTCGAGATAGCCGGTATCGACCCGTCCGGCCCGAAAATCGGTATCGGCCAGGATTCTCCGGAACAAGGAAATGTTGGTTTTGATCCCCCCGACGAAATACTCGTCGAGCGCACGCTCCAGTCGCGCCACAGCCTGCCCGCGGTCGCTGCCATAGCCGATCAGCTTGGCCAGCAGCGGATCATACTCGGAGGGCACGGTCCAGTCTTCGTAGATGCCGCTGTCGTGGCGGATTCCGGGGCCGGAAGGCTCCGCCAGCAGCGTGACCTTGCCCGGACTGGGGAAATAATTGTTTTCCGGATCCTCGGCGTAAATGCGGCATTCGATCGCATGCCCGCGGAGGCGAACATCCTCCTGGCAAAACGGCAGCTTCTCCTGGGCCGCGATGCGGATCTGCAGATGAACCAGATCGAGCCCGGTCACCAGCTCCGTGACCGGATGCTCAACCTGCAAACGCGTATTCACCTCGAGAAAATAGAAGTTCCGATCCTGGTCAACGAGAAACTCGACGGTGCCCGCGTTTGCGTATTCCCCAGCCTGGGCCACGCGCACTGCGACTTCGCCCATCCGTCGCCGCAGCTCGGGATCGACCTGGGGGGAAGGCGCTTCCTCGAGCACCTTCTGATGACGGCGCTGCACGGAACACTCCCGTTCCCCCAGATACACGGTATTTCCGTGTTCATCAGCCAGCACCTGTATTTCGATGTGACGAGGGTTCAGAATTGCTTTTTCGAGGTAGACCTCGCCGTCCCCAAAGGCTCGCAAGGCTTCGCTCTGAGCGGTTTCAAACGCCGCCGGGAGCTGCCGCGCATCCTGAACCAGGCGCATCCCTTTCCCGCCTCCGCCGGCGGCAGCCTTCAACATCACCGGGTATCCGATCTTCGCCGCCACCTTCACCGCCTCTTCCTTCGACGGCAAGCCTCGCGAACTGCCGGGCAGGACTGCTATGCCGACCTTCTCCATTTGGTGCCGGGCACGCGTCTTCGATCCCAATCTTTCCATGGCCGCGGGGCTAGGGCCGATGAACTTGATGCGAGCGTCCGCACACGCCTGGGCAAACTGCGCATTCTCGGAGAGAAAGCCATAACCGGGATGAATCGCGTCAGCCCCACTCAATTTCGCCGCCCGGAGGATCTTCGGGATGTTCAGATAGGATTCGGTAGCGAGCGCCGGGCCAATGGGATAAGCCTCCTCGGCAGACAGCACGTGCATGGCCGCGCGATCAGCCTCCGAGTACACCGCCACCGAGCGGATTCCGAGTTCGCGGCAGGCACGAAGGATGCGCACCGCGATCTCCCCCCGGTTGGCGATCAGAATCTTTTTGAACATGGCGATGAATTAGAGCACGATGTCGGGACGATGCGGCGAAGTCACGATCCTGACGAAGTAGATTTTACCGGAAGCGTTAGGAGGTCGCGGGAAGAAACCGGTCCTCTTCGGGATCTCGGAACCGGCTATTACTTGTTCTGATCCATGGTGATGCCCTGGTTGCCGGGCTGCTTTTCGGCCTTGGCCTTCTTGGTTGCCATGGTCTTGTCTACCCACTCATCTGCCGTTTTCAGGTCGGCGGCTCGGGCAGCGGGATCGTTACATTCGAGGTCCGCCCTCTCGCGGTACTCGAGGTTCATGTAGGCCATGGCATCGTCGTAATCCGGGCGCAACTCCAAGGCTTTGTTGAGGACATTAATGCCGTCTTCGATGACCCCGGAAACCTGCTGGTTCAGCGCATCGCAAACCTGCTTCTGATCCTTATTCTTTGTATTCAGGGGCTCGTCGGGCTTGAGCCCCAGCTTGGCGCGCGCCTCCATGCGCGGCTGATAGGACTGCGTCCAATCGATGACGCCGATCGAATAATAGGGTTCGGGATCATTCGGGTCCATGGCGATGGCCTTGCGGTAATAGTCCTTGGCGTCATCAAACTTCTTCATTTGCAGATAGAGGTAGGCGATCCCCTTCACGCTGTTGATATTCTTCGGATCGCGTTGCAAAACCTGCTTGTACTGCTCAATCGCCTGGTTCGCCATCCGCGTATTATCTTCGGCGTCGACTCCGGGAATGTATTGCTGAGCATAGGCCGTCGCCAGGTAAAGGCGGGCATTGATTAGGCTGGGATCGTAGGAAACCGCCTGCTGGAAATGGTCGATGGCCTGTTCGTATTTGGCGTTCTTGTAGGAGGCCACGCCCTTATTAAGTTGATCGCGCGCCCTCAACTTGTTGCAGGCAGTGGCGGAGAGAAGTAACACCCCTATTGCCACGAGCGTCAGCACACGTTCCGTGTCTCTCATTAGCTTTCCTCGCGAAGAAGTGGGACCTTCTCCGAACACACCCTGGCACGTATTCAGGGAGGCGACTCCTGCTCCCGCGTCGGGCTTATCCGCCGGCTTCGATCTTGGCGGTGATCAGACCCACTTTGTCTACGCCGGAAGCATGGGCAATGTCAATGACGTTGGCCACGTCGGCAAAAGGTACATTGTCATCGCCCTTCACAAACATCACCTTTTCGGCGCGGGTCTTGAAGATGTCGGTAAGCCGCGATTGCAACCCGTCCCAGGTCGTATCTTCCTGATTGATCTTGAGAGCCGGTACTTGTCCCGTGCCGCGATCGATCAACTGCACCACAATCGTTCGGCTGGTATCCGGCTGTTGCTTCTGATTGGGAGGCGGGGGCTGCGGAACCAAAGCGTCCAAGCCCTTCGGCGTCAGAGGCGTAATCACCATGAAGATGATCAATAAGACCAACAGCACATCGATGAGCGGCGTTACGTTAATGTTCGCGCTTTGGCCCCCGCTCGGGCCGACTGCCATTCCCATACGGTCTCCTCTATTGCCCCGGACTCGCCGGCGCCGTAGGCGGTTGATTCTTCAGCTCTTTGCGCTGATCGGTCAGCAAGCCCAGCTGGTCGACGCCAGCCGCGCGCACGTTGTCGACAACCGACACCACCGACCCAAACTTGGCCCGGGCATCGGCGCGGATGAAAATCCGCTTGTCCACCCGGCTCGCCAGGCGGTCTTTCACCTTCTGGGTCAACTGATCCGGCGGGGTTTGGTCGTTGCCAAAGAAAATCTTGCCGTCTCGCATGATGGCTACGACCAGCGCATCTTCCTTGTCCGCATCCGGCATCGATTCCGGGTTATTGACTTTGGCGAGGTCGACACTCACGCCCTTCTGCAACATCGGCGTGATGACCATAAAGATGATCAACAACACCAACATCACATCCACCATGGGTGTGACATTGATGTCGGATGTGACCTTGGCCCCTTCATTTCGTTTGGCGAGTGCCATAGGCTACCTCTCCTGCAGTTTCCGTCAGGCGGAGTGCGGGATTGCGATGCCGCCCGAACCACCTTAACGCGTGAAGCCCGTCCAGGTCAGGCGTTAGGACCGGCGCATTCCCCGCCGCTTGAGGAAGTAATCGATCAGTTCGCTCGAGGAGTTGTCCATCTCGACGTCAAAAGCTTCCACCCGACCGGTCAGGTAATTGAACATCATCACGGCCGGAATGGCGACGAACAATCCGATGGCGGTCGTCACTAGCGCTTCAGCGATACCGCCCGCCACCGCTCCGAGACCCGTAGCTTTCTGCTCGGAGATTCCTTTGAAGGCATTCAGAATGCCCATCACGGTGCCGAAGAGGCCTACGAACGGGGCGGTCGAACCGATGGTCGCCAAGCCTCCCAGTCCGCGCTTCAACTCGGCGTGCACGATGGCTTCGGTGCGCTCGAGGGCGCGTTTGGAGGCCTCGATGGTCTCGCCGGGAATCTCCCCACTCTCCTGGTGAGCTCGGAACTCCATCAAGCCGGCGGTGACGACCTTGGCCAGGTGGCTCTTCTTGTTGCGCTCCGCCACCTTAATTGCTTCGTCAATTTTGCCGTCACGCAAGGCACCGGCCACGGCGGGCGCAAATGCCCGGGACTGCTTTCTCGCCGCGCTAAATGCCATCCAACGATCAATCATGACGCCGATTGACCATCCCGACATGATGAAGAGAATAATGACCACGCCTTTCGCCGTAGGGCCCATCTGCTTCCACAGCGAAATCGGATCCCAACCCACCGGCTGTTCCTGGAAGAGCCAAACCGCCATGGTGGATACGTGACTCAGGGTATGGGTTGCTAGATTAGCTAGGAACATGACTTCGTTTTCCCTCCTCAGATCTGGTTCAACTCGATCGCTTGAACTGTCCCTTCCCTCGATCTACCTCGAAACTCTTTAGCCTCCCGACAAGGTGAAGTTGACCGTAATTTGGGTCTCCACCTCGACCGGCTCCCCGTTGAGAATGTAGGGCTTGTACTTCCACTGCTTCACGGCTTCGATCGCGGCCGGGGCAAGCATGGGGTGGCCGCTGATCAGATGCAGGTTCTCGATCGTTCCGTCCTTACTGATCTCGGCGGCTAGAAGTACCTGTCCCTGGATGCGCGCTTGCCGCGCTAAGGGCGGGTAATTTGGCTGGACCTTGCGGATCAGGAGCCCTTGGGTTACACCCTGGGAGACCCGCACCCGTGTGGGCGTAGCCACTTTGGGCACGGCCACCGGGGTGGAACTGATAATGCCTCCGATGACTCCGCCCATCTGGCCACCGGGCACACCACCCGGGACACCACCGACAACACCGCCAGCCGCCATTTCGGGCGGCGCTTCATCTTCCTTAATCATCTGAACTTTTTGAGGAATCTTGGTGGGAGTACGCAGCTGACCATTCTGAATGTCGGTCTGCACCTGCTTCACCACATGAACCGGAGCCGCCGCCGGCGGTGGTGGCGGGGGAGGTGGAGGAGGGGCTACCAGGAACGTCATCAATTGTCCTTTGGGCAAGGCTTCGGTGAAAAGCAGCGGAATCAACACCAGGATTCCCACTAAACATGCCTGCAGAATAAACGACAGCGTGGTCGTCATTCCTCGCTTGGTTCTTAGCTTCCCACCAGATTCTATGAGGCTGTCCTCAAACATAAGGCTCCTCCTACACTGACCCTAAGAACTAATAGACACCGCTGGAGCCGATCTTGCTCCCAAATAGATTTGCCGGGCGGTCAAACCGAAAACCGGATGATACTAAACCAAAAAGCCCGTAATCACAAACCGGAATTGAAGGGGATGGACGAAGGGGAGTCTTTAGACCTTGGCCTTCATCTTTTCCCGTCGGCTCCGTTCTTTATCGGCCGCGACCATCAAGGTCTGCCTCCCCTGGCGCGCCCGCCAATCCTGATAGGCCACCAGGATGGGCGCGGCAATCGCGATCGACGAATACGTCCCAATCAGGATGCCGATCACCAGAGCGAAGGAGAACCCATGCAGGACCTCGCCACCGAACAGGAACAGGGCAAGAACCGTCAGAAACGTCAAGCCTGCGGTCAGAATGGTTCGGCTCAAAGTCTGGTTGATGCTTCGATTTACGATGTCGGAGAGCTTTTCCCGGCGCATCAGCTTGAGGTTCTCTCGAATGCGATCGAACACCACGATGGTGTCGTTATTCGAGTAGCCGATGAGGGTCAAAATGGCGGCGATCACGGTCAACGAGATCTCCTTGTTGGTCAAGGAAAAGGCGCCTACCGTGATCAATGTATCGTGGAATACGGTGATTACCGCAGCCACGCCATAGATCCATTCGAAACGCACGGCCAGATAAACCAGCATTCCCAACAAGGAGTATAGAGTTGCCAGCTTGGCCTGGGTTCTAAGCTGTTCTCCCACTTGGGGTCCCACAATCTCGACATTTCTAACGCTGAAAGCGGACAAAAAGAAACCCTGTTCGAGGGAAGCGACCACGGCCGGATCAGCAACGGCTTTCAATTCATCGATCGAATTCAACACGCCGCCCTTGGTCTTGTCACGATAATCCAGGATCGCCTGCGCGATTTGGCCATAGCGCTGTCCGGCGTCTGTGCCCAAATGCAGAGGATCTTTTTCGACGAGATAGCCCTTTACCGTCAGTACGCTCTCGTTGTTCAAGTCCAGCTTGTCGGCCGGGGCGTTCGACTCGAGGGCGCGAATAATCAAAAGTTTGCTGCTATCAAGGGCCTGTTGGCCGGTTTCCTTCTCCGAGACATCAATCAGAACTTCGTTGTTGGCCGCCTGGCCGTAGCGCTGGATGCGCACATTGCGCAGCCCGGCGCGGTCCATGGCGGCACGGATCGCGCCATCGTCGGGAGCGTGCGCGAACTTGACGTAGACGAGCGTTCCCCCGCGAAAATCCACGCCGTAGGGAATCCCATGCCAGAAGAGCATGGAAAGTATGCCGGCGATGCTGAAGAGCAAGGAAAAGGCAAGGAAGTACCACTTCTTGCCCAGAAAATCGATGTTCGGATTGCGGAAAAATTCCACGTGCTTCGAACTCCACTTCCTCTGGGGTTTCTCCGCTGGGCTTTCTGCCCGGGGGGCGAACCCCGCTGCGACCGCTACCCAATACTCAAAGCTTCACCGCGCTGCTTGTGGCTCAAAACCCAGTCAAAGATTACGCGCGAAACAAAAACCGCGGTGAACAGGTTGGCGAACAGGCCAAAACTAAGCGTCACGGCAAAGCCTCGCACCGGACCGGTTCCGAAAATAAATAAGATGACCGCCGAGACGATGGTAGTGACGTGAGTATCAACAATCGTGATCCAGGCGTGGCCGAAGCCCTGTTCGACCGCCGAGGGAGGCGTCTTCCCATTTCTCAACTCCTCCCGGATGCGCTCAAAGATCAGCACATTCGAGTCCACGCCCATACCTACGGTCAAGATCACCCCGGCAATCCCCGGCAGCGTCAAGGTCGCACCGCTGAAGCCGAGAAAGCCCAACAGAATAATCAGGTTGAGAATCAAGGCAACATCGGCATTGATGCCCGCCGCATGGTAATACACCAGCATGAACACCAGCACGGCTAACATGCCGATGATCGCCGCCGTGACCCCGGCGCGGATCGAATCGCTTCCCAGCGAGGGCCCGACCGTCCGCTCCTCAAGATAACGGATGCCGGCCGGCAACGCACCCGAGCGCAGGATCATGGCCAAGTCCTTGGCTTCCTGTTCGGTGAACCGTCCGTTGATGACGCCTTGATCGTGAATCTGCTCTTTAATGACCGCCACTTCCTGCACTTTGTTATCGAGCACGACCGCGAGATTCTCGCCCACGTGCGCCCCGGTGAAGGAAGCGAAGCGGCGCCCTCCTTCGTTGGTCAGGTTAAAACTGACCGAGGGCTGCCCATTCTCGTCGCGCGATTGTTCGGCGTTGCGCAAGTCGCGGCCGGTGACGGCCGAAACCCGCGAGACCAGATACCAACTCGGCCCTTCTTGATTGGCACCCAAGCTGCGCCCCGGCAGCAACATCGAATCGGCCGGTAAGACGCCGCCATGATCCTGCAAGGCCTGCTGTTCACTCGAGTAAGGCCCGCCGAGCGACTGGCGGATCTCGAGCATGGCCGTCGATTGCATGATCTCCTTCACGCGGCCGGGATCATCCACTCCGGGAAGCTGCACCAGAATCTGATATTGCCCGAGCCCATGCTCTTCGATCACCGGCTCACTCACGCCCAACTGGTCGATGCGGTTGCGAATGGTCTCAATCGCCTGGGCGACCGCCCGCCGCTTCAACTCCGCTAGTGCCTGCGGCTTCATCGCAACTGTCCAGGTATTCTCGGCACCCGAGGTGAGGGTGTACTCGGGGAGATTGTCGTCCACCGCGGAGCGCAGGCCGGAACTCTGTTCCGGGGGCACACCTTTAATAAGGATCTGGTCGGGTTTGTTTGCGGGATCGGGCTTCGAGATTTCGGCGTAGTTGACCTTGCGCGACCGCAGTTGCGCCTTCAAGCGCTCGAGGGCATTGTCGGAGTCCACGTTAACCGCGTCATTCACCTGCACTTGTAAGATCAGGTGGGTTCCACCCTTGAGATCAAGACCGAGGTGAATCCGATTTCCCAGAGAAGCTAACAAGCCCTTGGCGGTCCAGCTCTGGGGAATGCCGAAAATGCCGTATACAAATACGAGCAGGGTAACTACGATAACGACGACCTTCCAGCCTAGGTTCTTCATAGCCATTCCGCCGTGTGTCGCGGATCTCTCACTTGGTTGCGGCCTTCGTCGGCTCCTCTCCGGTTATGACCGAGGAAACAGACGCCCGGCTCACCTCGAGGCGCAAATTGTCCGGGGGAACACGGATGTGGAGGTAATCGTCGCGCAGGGCAATGATCGTGCCGTGCAGCCCGCCGGCGGTCACCACTTTGTCTCCCGTCTTCAGCTCGCCCAGCATCTGCTGCCACTTCTTCTGTCGCCGCTGCTGCGGCAGAATCAATAATAGGTAAAAAATTGCGAGAATAAAGATAAGGGGGGCAATCGACATCCAGCCCATCGGTCCGCTGCTTGTTTGAACAGCCAGCAATGCTTGCACGTTGATCAAGCTTAGGTTTCGCTTCCCGGGAATAAGCCGTCGCCGCGTCTGATGACGCGGAGCTTCAATTTACCTTCGGAGGCCGGAGATCCCTTCGGCTTCGGACGCCAACAGGGGGTTAGCGAGTTAAGGCTTCGCTCGAGACCAAACCTCAGATAGAGAACGCGCCCCTCTCCCAGCACAAATAGAATGACGTACGGCTCGCATGGTGTCAAGGTAGAAGCTCAGGTTGTGCAGGGTGTTGAGCACTTGGGCCAGCACCTCGTTCGAGCGATAGAGATGTCGCAGATAAGCCCGAGAGTAGCGCCGGCAAACCCGGCACCGGCAATTGGGGTCGGGCGGACTTTCGTCGCCGGCATACTGCACCTGCTTGATCGACACCTTGCCCTCGGAGGTAAAAAGCAACCCATGGCGCGCCGCCCGGGTCGGCAGAACACAGTCCATCATGTCGATTCCGAGGTTGGCATACTCCACAATTTCCTCCGGAGTACCCACCCCCATCAGATAGCGCGGCTGGTCCCGGGGCAGATGCTCAAGGGTGGTTTCAACCATCTCACGCGTCAGGGTCCGCGGCTCACCCACGCTCAAGCCGCCAATCGCGTATCCGAAAAAACCGATTTCCCGCGTCCGCTCGGCCGATTCCTGACGCAACCCTCGATCCATGCCACCCTGGACAATGCCGAACAAGGCCTGGGTTTGTCCGGAGAACGTCGAGGCCGACGCCCCCGGCCGGAGACTCGGGTCTGAGCCCACCTCGGACGTCGGAGATTCGAAAGCTTGCTCCTTCCACGTCCAGGGAACTTCGTTCTTGTGTTGCTCAAAATAGCGCTTGCTTCGCTCCGCCCAGCGCAAGGTAAGTTCCATGGCGGCGCGCTGCTCCTCCGGCTTGGCGCGATATTCAGGACATTGGTCAAACGCCATGATGATGTCACCCCCCAGCCCGATCTGAGCCTCGATGGCGCTTTCCGGACTGAACAGATGGGTGGAACCATCGAGATGCGAGCGGAATCGCACGCCTTCTTCGCTGATCGTGCGGAGATCGCTCAGACTGAAAACCTGGAATCCGCCGGAGTCGGTGAGAATGCCTCTGGGCCAGGACATAAAACGATGCAGCCCGCCCAATCTTCTGATCGCATCGATTCCGGGACGAAGGTAAAGGTGATAGGTATTGCCCAGAAGGATCTCCACTCCGAGATCTTCCAGCAGTTCCTGGGGCACACCCTTGACTGAAGCCAGCGTGCCGACCGGCATAAACACCGGCGTGCTCACTTCCCCATGCGGGGTGGTGAGCCGAGCAGCGCGGGAAGCACCGGCGCGGGCTTCGATCTGGAATCCCACGGACATGGTTGGAGTGTAGGGACAGCCGGCCCCGACTGTCCACCTCGCCGCGGGGCCAACGTTGCGCTGAAGCTAGCCGCCGGAGCGACTTCGGGAAGGCTTAGCCGCTACCAACTCGAAAATCTCGGCGCGCAGTTTGTCCCCCTCAACAAAGAGCTTTCCCAGGCTGATTGGTAGACGGAATCTTCTTGGCCCGGCACTTCCAGGATTGAAATACAGCACACCATTCTTGAATTCCTGCCGGGGGATGTGGCTGTGTCCGTAGATGACGGCCGCAAAGCCCGCCGCCTCTGGTTTGAGGTCCAGCTCCGCAAGATTGTGCAGAACGTAAATGCTGAAACCGGAGATTTCAAGAACATCGGTGCGAGGAATTTTTCGTGCCCAGGCTCCGCCATCCACATTGCCCCGCACGGCGGTGACCGGAGCGAGCGCAGCCAGGCGTTCAAGAATCGCAGGATCACCCATGTCACCGGCGTGGATAATGTGCCCGGAGCCGCGAAGCGCCTCAAGGGCTTCCGGACGCACCAGACCGTGGGTGTCGGAGATGACGCCGATGGTTGACACAGCCATTCTATTTGCGCAGGGTGCGCGGGGCCGACATTCTCTCGACCAGCACAACCGCGTGGGCGATGGCGGCATTGTCGGTTCCCATGCCTTCCGGAGTCTTGGCTTTGAGGCCAATTCGATCCCGGGGAATGCCCAGCAAAACGGCCACACGTTCGCGAATCTTCGCCGTGTGCGGTCCGATTTTCGGGGTCGAAAGTATCAGCGTCGCATCGACGCTCGAAAGCCTGTAGCCGGCAGCTCGGACGCGCCTCAAAGCTTCGCGGAGAAAGACCGCTGAATCGCTGCCCTTCCACTGCGGGTCCGAAGAAGGGAACAGCGAGCCGATATCAGGCGCCGCCACCGCCCCGAGCAGGGCATCGGTGAGGGCGTGCAGAAGTACGTCACCATCGGAATGGCCGCCGAGACCACGGGCATGGGGAAGGCGAACCCCTCCAATGGTGAGAGGGATGCGGGCTTTGAATTCGTGCGAATCCCAGCCATACCCAATGCGGGTGAGCGGTTTCGAGTTTCTACTCGCGGCGGTTCTCCTCGGTGCTTGGTGACGGGTCTTTGCCATCGGCTTGGGCGGTAGCTAGGAAGCTACTTTAAGGTAGAACTCGGCGAGCTCCAAATCGGCTGGGGTCGTGATCTTGATATTTCGCGGCGAACCCATCACCACGGCAACTTTGGTTCCGGAACGCTCGACCAACGAGGCCTCATCGGTCCCGAGAAAGCCATCCGCCATGGCCTCGTCGAATGCCTTCTTCAAAACTCCGTAGCGGAAGCCTTGGGGTGTTTGCGCCATCACCACTCGCTCGCGGGGAACTGTGGCCGTAATCAGCGCGCCGTCGGAGGTGCGCTCGACCTGCTTCACGGTATCGACGGCGGGCACGCCGGCAATGGCAGCGCCATATTTTTGTGCGGCGCGAATCACTTCCTGAATGATCGCCCCCGTCACAAACGGCCGCACCGCGTCGTGCACGAGGATGATGTCGTCGGGCGAGGCAGAGATGCGAGCCATGGCGTTCGCCACCGATTGCTGCCGGTGTTCTCCACCTTCGACGGTTTGAATCTTGTCGCTCACGAGGTCTTTGGCGGCGGTTTCGAGCCGCTCCCGGAATCCCTCCATCTCGTTGGCCCGCAGAGCTACGAAGATCTCCGCGATCTCGGGGCTCGCAGCGAACCTGCGCAGCGTGTGGATGAGAATCGGCGTGCCTGCAAGTTCGGTAAATTGCTTCGAAGCCGCTTGTTTCTTGCCCTTGCCGCCAGGCGCCGACGCCATGCGCGTGCCCAAACCTGCCGCAGGAATAATGACGACCACTTTCATGGCGGGCGTAAGTATACGAGCGTCGATCGATGCTTTCAAATCGCGCTCGCGATGGACCCGTGGATCTCATTCGCGTCAGTCAAAGTTCTTCGGGTTGCCTGAAAAGCGCCAATCGACCGGGACAGGTTGGACCAAGGCGTACGGCTCCAGGATTAACCCTAGGTGCGTTTTGCTCGATCCATGGACTTTATTGCCCTAGCGGACACGGTAGGTAACAGACGCCGAACGCTTTTTCGCACATTTCGCAGTAGTTAGGGCCAGTCACGGACGCCGCCAGATCTGGCAATTCAGTTGCGAGTCAATTTCTGAGGGTGTTGTGCAAAGTCGTTCTTGGTATCGATTCCTCGCTGTCGCCGCGCCAGCCACCCTGATCGGCGCAATGGCCATCGCCGCGTTGGTTGGCGACGCGACTGTTAGATCTGACAGCGGCCAGACGATCGAGGATTCCCAGAACGAGGCCGGCGGTGTGTCGATCAATCGTCCGGAATTTTCGGGTTCTCTGCCAACGCGAACTTTTGGCGGTGTCATCACCGATGACCATTGCGCGGCCCGACATGATATGAACTCGGGCATGGGTACTTCCGAGTGCACCCGGGTTTGCGTGCACCGTGGTGCCAATTACGTCCTCGTCGATGGAGATAAGAGCTATCGGCTGGAGGGAAACGCCACTGAGCTTGGGATCTTTTCCGGCACACGCGTGGCGCTGACTGGTTCACTCGCGGGGAACCGCATTCAGGTAAGCTCGATTGCCTTAGAGTAATCCTCGAAAGTTCCTACCTCTACTCTTATTCTGCCTGGCTGTCGGCCAAGATTGGCTTCTTCGGTTCGGGGTTGGGCACGGTGGCCACGGTCGTGAGCACGACCGCGGGCCGCGATTCGGTGCGGGAAAAAGCACGCTCATCCCACTTGCCGAAGATCATTTTTCCGGCGGTCGTCTGCAAGACTGAGGTCACGGAAACGTCAATAGTTTTGCCGATCACCTTTCGCGCATTATCCACTACCACCATCGTTCCGTCGTCGAGATAGGCGACGCCCTGGTTATACTCTTTGCCTTCTTTCAGGATAAAGACCTTCATCGACTCTCCCGGCAGCACGATGGGCTTCAGCGAATTCGCCAGCTCATTGATGTTCAACACCTCGACCCCCTGCAGCTGTGCCACCTTGTTAAGGTTGAAATCATTGGTGATGATCTTGCCTTCATACAGCTTGGCTAATTCGATCAGCTTCAAGTCGACCTCGCGTATGGCGGGAAAATCATCTTCCACGATTTCGATTTCGACGAAAGCCACCTTCTGCAGGCGCTGCAGGATGTCCAGGCCACGGCGGCCGCGATTTCGCTTCAGCGAGTCGGCCGAATCCGCCACCAGTTGCAACTCCCGCAGGACGAATTGCGGGATTACGATGATGCCATCCAGAAAGCCGGTTTCGGCGATGTCCGCGATGCGCCCGTCAATGATGACGCTGGTGTCGAGAATCTTATAACTCTTCCTCGATTGCTTCTCGCCTCCGAAAACGCCGCCGAGCGCCGTGAGGTTGAGCAGGTCACCTTTATTGGCTCCCACGATCAGGCCGACATAGGCCATCAAGAGCATGACCAGGAGCTGCAGAAAACTTTGGGTTGGGCCCGGGGGAATGCTGTCGCGAATGACCAAGGCAAATAGATAGGCGCCTATGATGCCCAGCACACTGCCGATCGCTGCTCCGATCAGCCGCTTGAGGCTGACCAGCCGCAGTCGCCATTCAAAGATGACGATAGCCAGGCCGAGCAACGCGCCGGCCCCGGCCGCGTAGCTGGGACTGAGGCCAAAAGGTTGAAGGAGATAACAAGTGACCGTAACAAAAACAACGAATACAAAACGTATGATGACCAAATCCATCGGGCCCTCCTCCCGGCGAACAGCGGGCCACGAACCTCCGCTGCAACCGCACCGGCCATCGAACACAGACAGCCATGGCTGGCCAGTGGTCTACGCGGAGCTTATGAAAACCACAACGCGTTATGAAACTGTGCTCCGCTCCCGTCCTGGAGCTGGCGGGAAGCAAAAACTATCGCAGGAAGTATACCCCCGAAGGACAGCTTTAGGGTTTACATAAATATAAACAGCGCGGGATCTGCCCCGAGATACCCCCTTTCCCGCGGCTGCGCTGGTAGACTCAGTGCCATGAAAGCGATTGTGATCACGCGTTTAGGCGGACCGGAAGTGCTTGCGATTCAGGAGCTAGCGGACCCGGTTCCAGGCGACGGGCAGGAGCTGGTCCGGGTCGAAGCCGGGGGGCTCAACTTCGCCGACATTATGACCGCCAAGGGGGGATATCCCGGGGCTCCGAAACCGCCTCTGGTTGCCGGCCGGGAATTTTCCGGCATCCGAAGTGACGGCCAGCGCGTCATGGGGTATATCCAATGGGGCGCCTTTGCCGAACGGGTTGCCGCGCGATCCGAGCTGCTCTGGCCCGTGCCCAAGGAGTGGAGTGCCGAAGAAGCAGCTGCCTTCCCGGTGAATTACTTCACCGCCTATTTCGCGTATTGGAAGGCGGGATTGCTCGAGCCCCAAAAAAACGGCAGGAATCGCCGAGTTTTGATCCATGCGGTGGCCGGCGGCGTCGGCACGGCCGCGGTTCAGATGGGTAAGCTGCTGGGCATCGAAACCTATGGAACATCCTCTTCCGAGGAGAAGCTCTCGCGGGTAAAAGCACTCGGCTTAGAGCATGGCATCAACTACAAGCAACAGGACTACGAACAGGCCATCCAAGAACTGACGCGCGGCGAGGGGGTAGATGCGGTCTTCGAAATGTTGGGCGGCGAGCATGTCGCAAAAAGCGCGCGCTGTTTGGCCGACTTCGGTTGCTTGATCGTCTATGGAAGCGCCACCGGGCAAAAATCGGAGATCGACACCCGGCTGCTCTACGCCAAAGGCACCAGCGTGCATGGACTGTGGCTGACCTACTTATCGGCCAACCGCGAACTGATGGGCCGCGCCTGGAATCAGCTTTCTTCCTGGGTCGCGCAAGGATATTTGCATCCGGTGATCGGACGGAGCCTGCCCATGGAGCAGGTCGCAGAAGCCTACCGATGGTTAGGCGAGGGCAGGAACTTCGGAAAGGTTGTGGTGAAGATCCGCTAGATCTCCGTTCCCGCGAACGTCTACAGTCCGAGCTCAGTCAGCCCTGGGTGGTCATCAGGCCGCCGGCCCAAAGGCCAACGAAACAATCGGTCTTCTTCTTCGATGGCAAGATCATTGATGCTGGCGTAGCGAAGCTTGGACAGGCCTGTCGCATCGAACTCCCAGTTCTCATTCCCATACGACCGCCACCACTGCCCTGACCGGTCATGCGATTCATAGGCGAAGCGGACAGCAATCCGATTTCCCCCGAAAGCCCAAAGCTCTTTGATGAGGCGGTAGTCCAGCTCTTGGCTCCACTTCCGGGTGAGAAATTGAATGACCTCGGCTCGGCCGTGGAAGAACTCGGAGCGGTTACGCCAGTAGCAATCCGTGCTGTAGCCTCGCGCAACCCTCTCGGGGTCGCGCGTATTCCAGTTGTCTTCAACCGCCCGTATTTTTAGGATTGCCGTTTCTCTGGTGAATGGTGGAACCAGTGGTGGAATGGGATTCAGTTGTGCATTCATGACGCCTACCTTTGTCTATTCCGTTCTAAAACCAACTTGGTGAAGAAGCACGGCCTCGGTTCACTGCGTTCACCAAATCGCTCGACACGCGCCTACAGCATTATCCTCTCGCTGGTAGTAGAGGGCCAAGAACCGCTGCTTGGCAGACCGACTGGCGCCACCTTACCTTAATACAGCCTCACTGAGACGGCATGAACACGAGCTGTACGGAATTTTCCTCGAAACTGGTATTAGAACTCGTGTCAGAATGCCTCGGGTAGAAAAGAAACTAGGCTCAAGTTACAGAATGCGTTGCACCTGGTGATGACGCAGTTCCGGCCTAGGCCTAAAATAAACTCCCGATACCGGACGCCTAGATGAGACTCAAGTGTCAGGTTCTCGCCCTCCTTGCCGGGCTAGCTTGGGCCGTTCGACCGCCAGCTCCGACCAGTGATTTCATCACGGAACAAAATGTCGCCATCCCCATGCGCGATCGAGTTGTGCTGCGCGCCGACATCCTTCGTCCCAAAGCGGACGGAACCTTTCCCGTGCTGGTTTATCGCACGCCCTACGGAAAGGTCTTCGCGGAGAAGGACCACACTACCTTTCGTCGTGCCGTCGAGCGTGGATATGTGGTGGTGATCGAGGATGTGCGGGGCCGCTACGATTCCGACGGCCAATTTCGGCCCTACGAGAACGAAGGCCGCGACGGGTACGACACCATCGAGTGGGCGGCTAAGCAGCCCTGGTCGAACGGAAGCGTGGGAACCTTTGGCCTTTCCTATCCGGGGGCCGTGCAATGGTTGGCCGCCGTCGAGAGCCCACCGCATTTGAAAGCCATGGTGCCGGCGATGACCTTTTCCACGCCGCAGAACTTCTTCTACGCGTACGGCACATGGGACATGTCGTGGATTGAATGGATCTGGGACAATATCGCTCCCGACGCGCGTGTAAAACGGGACTTGCCCGGTGCGAAGACCGTGGAAGCGGCCCTCGCCCAGTGGCGCGAGGCCAGCCCGAAAATGCTGAACACGTTGCCCTTGAAGCAGCTTGAGGAGCTTCACGACGTCGCACCCTACTACTATGACTGGCTCTCCCATCCCCCGGAGGATCCTTGGTGGGACTGGGCGGAATTGCGCAACAAATACGACCGCGTGCAGGCCGCCGTTCTCAATCTCTCCGCTTGGTATGACGACAACTACGGGCCTGAAGGTGCGACCACCAACTTCAACGGCTTGGTCAACTCTCGTCAAAAAGATCAAGAAAAGCGTACTCACGTTTTACTCGGTCCGTGGGTCCATGGCGGAACGGCGGAGGCCAAAGCCGGCCAGCGCAAATTCGGCCCAAACGCCGTGATCGATTATGACGAGGTCATTCTGCGCTGGATGGACCATTATCTGCGTGGCGTCGATAACGGCGTCGACCGAGAAAAGCCGGTGCGTTATTTCGTGATGGGCGATGACGCCTGGCGCGAGGCTGACCAATGGCCGCCGCCCGCCACGCCGGTTGCATACTACCTGAAGGCTCCCTCGGCAGGGAGCAATCGCGGCACGATTGCGCCCGAGAGGCCTACTCAGCGGCAAAATACCTCGTTCCTCTCGGATCCCTCGAAGCCCGTCTTGAACCCTTACCACTCCTCGGGGGCACACGATTACCGTCAGCTGGCCGAGCGTAAGGATGTCTTAGTCTTTGACTCGGCACCCCTGGAGCGAGATCTCGAAGTTACCGGACCGATCGGGGTGAAGATGTTTGTCTCCTGTGACTGCCGGGATTTTGATCTCTGGGTTCGACTACTCGATCTTGCTCCTGACGGCACGGCGTTCAACCTAATGAGTCCGGGGTTGGATG
The DNA here is from genome assembly GCA_035501575.1 of Terriglobales bacterium. Taxonomy (GTDB): domain Bacteria; phylum Acidobacteriota; class Terriglobia; order Terriglobales; family Acidobacteriaceae; genus JAFAGX01. The sequence goes on from DATJVZ010000080.1 coordinate 37,307, forward strand.
TTCAGCGCGCCAGTTATCGCGATATCAAGAAAGGCCGGCAGCTGATAACCCCGGGAACCATTTACGAAATCGGCCCCGTCGCGCTTGTGACCAGCAACGTCTTTCAGAAGGGACATCGGATTCGGGTGCAGATTTCCGGCTCGTTTTTCCCCAACTTCTCCCGCAACTTGCAGAGCGGAGAGCTGGAAAATGACTCGGCAAGGCTCGAGCAGGCTACCATCACCATCTACCTTGATCCCGATCATCCATCCCAGGTTGTTTTGCCGATTGTGCCCCGGCCTCAATGACCTGCGCCCTGCCCCAGTAGCCCGAAACAATGGATCGGATCTTCGCCCCGCGCGAAATAATCTTTGCTTACCAGGCATTTTAGTGATATCGTGATATCAATATTGCAAGAGGAGATGGATCGTGGGACAGCTGGTGGTGAGAAACATTGAGAATGTCGTAAAAGCGCGATTGCAGCGTCGGGCCAGACGGCACGGTCGCAGCATGGAGGAGGAAGTGCGCGATATTCTCCGCGCCGCAGTCAGCGCAGAGGACGTGCCAAATGGGGGGCTTGGGACCGACATTGCGAGGCTATTTAAGAAAACTGGGCTGGATTCCGATGTGGCTGAACTCCGCGGACACCGGATCACGCCCGTAGAGTTTGAGCCTTGATCATATTGGACACTGATGTACTCTCGGCACTGATGCGGCAGGAGCCTGACCGAAAGGTCGTCTTGTGGCTAGACAAGCAGGCTCGCACCTCCATGTGGACTAGTTCGATCACGGTCCTTGAGGTCCGTTTTGGTCTTGAGATTATGGCAGCCGGCCGACGTAGATCTTTTTTGGCGGAAGCCTTCGAAGATCTTCTGGATCTGATGGGTCGCAGGGTTGCACCTTTGGACGATGATGCTGCGATCCAGGCGGCCAATTTGATGGCCTCACGACCAAGGAAGGGCCGACCCGTGGAGCTGCGCGATACCATGATCGCTGGTATCGTGACGGCGCGCCATGCGACTCTGGCAACTCGCAATCTAGATCATTTCGAGGATCTCTCCGTACCCCTCATCAACCCCTGGCTTGCCTGACAGCAGTGGTGTTCTCATTTCAGTCCAAGCTTCCTACCCGAGGCCAACAGATGGATTGCTTCGCGCAGCCGTCTACCCTTGGTTTCCACCCGTTTGGCCGAATCGATCCAGGCAATGTACGCACGCCGGAACGATGGTGCCAGCCGCTCAAAATGCTCTCGAGCACGGCGATTGGCCTGTAATTGGGTCTCGATGTAAGAGGGAATCGCCGACAAGCAAGGCCGCGGAGCGTCCCCGCTTCGCCCGGTAGGAGCCCGCTGCCGACCCGGCGCCGCCAGTAATCCCTGCGCCTGGAGTTTCGCGTAGCGTTGGCGATTGATGGTAGACCATCGACTCTCGGGTTTTCGCGGTGTGAACTTGCGCGCATAGCGGTCGTCGTCCAGGCGCTTCACGAGACTGTCAATCCAACCGAAGCACAGCGCCTCCTCGACCGCATCGTCGTAGCCGATGGACTTTTCACCCGTGGGACGCTTGTGAAACACCAGCCAAATCAGCGCTTCCGAATCGTGATGCTTTCGCAGCCAGTTCCGCCACTCCCGGCGGCTACGCACATCGAGCGTCCTAAGGCTTGCGGCCGACATCCCTACCCGTGCTCGATTCTACTTGACACAACCGCTAAAGATGTATATACATCTATCTAGATCATGCCTCGCTTCGACAAAACCTTGCCCTTGCTGCCTTGCGCCTGCGCCAATCTTCGTCGCACGGCACGAGCGGTCACAAAGATGTACAACCACGCGCTCCGGTCGACCGGTCTTGAGCTGACCCAATTCACCTTGTTGATGGCTTTGAACCTTACCGGTGAGATCACCCAGGGAAATCTGGGCAAGTTGCTGGCGCTCGACACCACGAGTTTGACGCGCATGCTCAGACTGTTGATCAAGCGTGGATGGATCGGCGTAAAGGCGGGAGAAGACCGGCGACAGAGATTGCTGCGACTCACCCCTTCGGGCCAACAAAAGCTTGAGCAATCCCAGCCCGACTGGGAACGCGCCCAGAAACGATTGCGGCAAAGTTTGGGGGAAGCCAGTTGGACGCAAATGGGGGTACTGCTCGCTGATATGGCCCGCGCCGCCGAAGTGTAACCCCTTTTTTAAACCCATATAGATGTATATACATCTATTCCAGAGGAGGGCCTCGATGACAAAAATGGAGGAGCATCCGACGGTAAAACAATTTTGGGAACGAGCGGCCTCAGGCCACGAGCCTCGACGGAGCGGAATCCTGGATCCTGCCTGGCTGCGTCAGCTGTGTGTGGAAGCGGGCGCGGACGACGTAGGATTTGTGGAGCTGGACCGAGCGGAGATCGCCGGCCAAAAGGAAGAGATCCTGGCGGTCTTTCCCAAGACCAAAACCCTCGTGAGTTTCATTCTCCGCATGAACCGCGAGAATATCCGCACTCCAGCGCGTTCCATCGCAAATCTGGAATTCCACCACACCACGGATGAGGTCAACGAAGTCGGGCGCAAAATCGTTGCCGCCTTGGAACGCGTAGGCGTTCGCGCCCTCAATGGCGGAGCCGCCGGTTTCCCTATGGAAGCGGATCGTTGGGGAGCCAAGATGTGGATCATTTCTCACAAGCCCATCGCTGTCGCCGCGGGCCTGGGACACATGGGCATTCATCGCAACGTCATTCATCCAAAGTTTGGCAATTTCATCCTCCTGGGGACGGTCTTGCTCGAGGCTGAAGTGAGCGCCCATTCCCGTCCTATCGATTACAACCCCTGTCTGGAATGCAAGCTTTGTGTCGCCGCCTGCCCTACCGGAGCCATCGGCGCCGACGGCAATTTCAACTTCTCGGCTTGCTATACCCACAACTATCGCGAGTTCATGGGTGGATTCAATGACTGGGTGGAACAGATCGCCGACAGCAGAAGTGCCTTCGACTATCGCAAGAAGGTGTCGGGTGCGGAGACCGTGTCGATGTGGCAAAGCCTGTCGTTTGGCGCGAACTATAAGGCTGCCTATTGTTTGTCGGTCTGTCCCGCCGGAGAAGACGTCATTCGACCGTTTCTGACCAATCGGAAAGAGTTCCTCGAAGACGTGGTGAAACCGCTCGAAAACAAGTTTGAGACCGTCTACGTGGTTGGCGGCTCTGATGCGGAAGAATATGTAGCCCGGCGCTTTCCCCACAAGAAAACAAAACGCGTGGCCAATGGACTTGCCGGGCAAGGCTCCATTCGTGGTTTCCTGCGCGGGTTGCCCTTCGCATTTCAACGTGGGCGTTCCGAAGGGCTGAACGCCACCTATCACTTCACTTTCAGCGGCCCGGAGGAACTGAAGGCCACCGTTGTGATTCGCAACAAAACCCTTCAAGTCTCAAAAGGCCATACGGGCGTGGCGGATCTGCGTCTGAAGGCCGATAGCCACACCTGGCTTCGCTTCTTGCGAAAAGAAACCAACCTCGTGTGGGCTCTCCTGCGCGGGAAAATCCGTTTTCACGGCTCGCCCCGGCTCCTGCTGGCCTTCGGCCGCTGCTTTCCGTCGTGACTACAGCCGAGCCACGAGGCCGCAGTCGCTTGCGGCTGGTGGCATGGCGATTCCAATCGCCACAGCTTCTCCGGCGGCTATGGTGTCCGATCTCGGACAGGATGTTCTCGAAAGTGGACAGATTTCCCGGCGTGACCACCTATCCCGGTCCTGTAGATCGTGAGGGAACAATCTATTTAGCTCAGCCGTATTGGGTAAGCAAGGTGCTGACGAGCCATCTGGAAGGAGCGTCTGCCTATGCTCTCACATGACATCAGACACACGTTTCGTTATTTGCTGAAATCGCCCGGCTTTACCATCACGGCCGTGCTGATGCTCGCACTTGGAATCGGGGCCACGACCGCCGTGTTCTCGATCATGGAAGCGGTGCTGCTGCGCCCCCTGCCATTCCCGCACTCCGAGAGATTGGTCGCGCTCGCCGACATTCTGCAAGGTGCGGATTTGGGAGGCAGTGGGGAAGCCGGGGTGACGGCTCCAGATATCCGAGCCTATACGCGGGATACGCACAGTTTTGAAAGTCTCGGTGGGTATCAGCCGAGCGGTTACGAACTATCTGGCATTGGAGAGCCAGCCCAGGTGAATGCGGCTCGGCTCTCGGGAGGAGTGTTTCCCGCTCTCGAGGTCAGGCCTTTGATGGGCCGATTCTTTACCCAGCAGGAAGATGACGAAAACCAATTGCTAACGGTCGTCAGTTACGCGCTCTGGCAGAACCGGCTGCACGGCGATCCTCAGGTGTTGGGAACAAAGATCCTACTCGACCGCAAACCTTACGTGGTAATCGGCGTCATGCCGCGAGATTTCGAGTTCCCGCTGGTGCCGGGACACCTGAACGCCAGTGAGCTTTGGGTTCCGATGAGCTTCACCCAGCAGGAAATGGGCGTCCAAGGAGCAGCCGGGTGGAACTTCGCTATGGTGGGACGGCTCAAGCAGGGAATCACGGCAGGGCAAGCACAGACCGATGCCGAGCGTGTGGCCCAAGATATCATGCACGGTTATCCACCGTTCATGTCGAGCCTGCACATTAGCGCCGTGGTGCGCTCGCTCCACGAAGAGACCGTTGAGCAGGCTCGCCAGCTGATACGCACGCTGTTTCTGGCCATCCTAGTGGTGCTGCTGATCGCCTGCGCCAATCTTGCCGGATTACTGCTAGTGCGCGCCATCCGGCGCCGCCGCGAGATCGCGGTACGCCTGGCGCTGGGAGCAAGCACAGGTACCATATTGCGCCAGGTGGAGCTCGAAGGCCTGATGCTGGGTGTGACCGGAGGGGTGCTGGGTCTGGGTCTGGCGGCAATCGGTTTGCGCCTGGGTGTGAGCCAACTGCCCGAAACACTGCCTCGTATCCACGAAATTGGCCTCGACTGGCAGGTGGCAGTGTTCGCCATCCTGCTGTCGGTCGTGACCGGCATCGTTTGCGGATTGGCTCCGGCTTTTGCTGCCTTGCGTACGAACGTCAACGATACCCTCAAAGAAGGAGGGCGCACGGGCACGGCCGGTGAGGGGCATGCGTGGCTGCGCTCTGCCTTGGTGATTGGCGAAATCGCCATCGCCCTGGTGCTGCTGGCGGCCTGTGGATTGTTGCTCCGGAGTTTTGAGAAGATGCGTGCCGTCGATCTCGGCTTTCGCCCGGACCATGTTCTTGGGGCGTCCTACTCGTTGCCGCAGAAACAATATGCAACCCAGGCGGCGGTTGATGAATTCAATCATGAACTGCTTCGCCGCCTCGAGCAGCTCCCCAGCGTAAAGTCCGTCGGGCTTACCTCGTTTCTGCCGGCTTCTGGCAACAACAGCAATTCCACGTTCGTCGTCGATGGTTATGTCCCGCCCAAGGGCGCAAACATGAACCTTGCCACCCCGATTGCCGTGGAGGGGGACTATCTGCAGACGATGGGAGTTCCACTGCTTGCCGGTCGTCTCTTCACCCCAGGCGACACGGCAGAAACCCAACTGGTAGCGATCGTGAACCGCAAACTCGCCGGGCACTACTGGCCCGGGGTGGATCCCATCGGCAAGCGCCTGCGCATAGGGACACAGGAAACCGAGACACCGTGGGTAACGATCGTGGGGGAGGTTGCGGACGTAAAGGAAAACTCGCCCGATTCGCCCGACAAGGAGCAGTTCTATCAGCCGCTTAAACAGGTGGAAAAATCGGTAGGATCCTTGGCTTCTCCCACGGACGTAAATGGCCTTGGAGGATACATCGTCGTGCGCACGGCGATGGAGCCTGAGCAGATGGCCAACGTCCTCAGAGCGACTGTCCGCTCAATCGACCCTCAACTGCCGCTTACGCAGGTTCAAAGCATGGAACGCTCGGTGTCCGATAGCGAAGCGCCACGCCGCTTCAACACGGCGGTCATCGCCGCCTTTGCCATTGCGGC
>DATJVZ010000081.1:0-35460 GCA_035501575.1 Terriglobales bacterium
CCGTTTGGTCGGCGCCCGTCAGGCGGAGCGGCTTTCGGTGAGTGGAGAACTGTTCTCCCCCCAAAAGGCACTTGCGGTGGGCTTAATCGATGAGGTGACCGCGCTCGATCAAGTAATTGAGCGTGCGCTCGGCTGGTGCCAGGGCTTGCTGGCTCTCCCGACTGAGGCCATGACCCTCACTCGCCGTGCCGCCCGGGCCGATTTGACCGCCTACTTCGGCAATAACCTGGATCTCGAGATTGACGAGGTAGTCGCCCGCTGGTGGACTCCCGAGGCTCAGAAAACCCTCCACGCCCTGGCAGCAAAACTGGGGAAAAAGAAACAGGCGTAGCTTCTGACGATTGGAATCTGCCTAGGCTGCGACGGGCAGGAGGCCGAAGAACTTTAGAAGGTTTTGCCGTATCGCAGCGGGCAATTCGTTGACCCTCTGCTTGCCCTTGAAGCCCAGGTCGTGACCCACCCCTTCGACCGTTAACAAGAATGTTTTTCCAGGGATCAGCTTCAGCGCCGCTTCCATCTCCTCGATCGATGCGAACGGGTCGCGCGTGCCCTGGACGAACAGAGCCGGGATGGTCAGCCTGGGCAAGTGCTCGGTCCGAGGCCGTTCCGATCTGCCTGGCGGATGCAGCGGATAGGAAAGCAGCAGCAGTCCCTCGGTCACGCCGGGTTCATCGGCACCGAGCATCGTAGCCTGCCGCCCACCGTAAGACTGGCCACCAAGAAAAATGCGCGCCGTCCCCAGTTGGCGTAGGGCCCGCAGCGCGTTCTTCAAGCCTTCGCGATCGCGAGCCGCATCCCCGGGTCGCGGCGGGCCGTAAGGGCGGTTTTGGCGAAACGGCAAATCGCATCGCAAGACGGCAAAGCCATCGGCGGCAAACGCCGTTCCGAGGGCAGCCAGAAGTCGACCGCGACTGTTGCCCCCCGCGCCGTGCGTCAGAACCAGGCCATTTTGAGCCGGTCCTTCGGGATGAGTCAGAAAACCGCGCACCGGCGGATCTACCGAGGTGTCGGAGAACGGTCGAAAGCTGGAGTCAGTCGTGCTCATCTCGCCATGAGATTCTTAAGAAACACAGTAGAACTGAGAAAGTCCTATCATCGCATGGTGGGGGAGGGCTTAGCGCAACAGCGTGCCCAGTTCCAGCGCAGCTGCCCGCAAATGAGGAAGAAACCGGGTCCGCAGCAGCTGAATCGAAACTCGTTGCGCGTGGGCCCCGACGTTGAGGGCCGCCACTACATTATGGTTGGCCGTTGTGATCGGAACCGCCATGGAGCGCACGCCGATTTCCAGTTCCTGATCTACGATCGAGTATCCGTTCTCGCGCACGCGTCGCAGCGCCTGGCGCAGCTCTTCGATGGAGTTGACGGTGTGCTCGGTGTAGCGGATGAACGCAATCCGGCGGAGATATGCTTCCATCTCGTCGGGCTCCATGTGCGCGAGCAGGACCCGACCCGTGGAGGTGCAGAAACAGGGCAGGCGGCTGCCGACGCTAAGCTCGATTGGCATGACGCGCGTCACATGCGCGCGAGCGACATAAATAATATCCAGATCATCGAGGGTTGCCACCGACGTCGACTCATGCAGCAACTGGCCAAGATGATCGAGAACCGGCTGGGCCGCTGTGCTCAGCGGCATGGTGGAAAGGTAAGAGTGACCTAGCACCAGAATTCTTGGCCGTAGAAAAAATCGGCCACGGGCATCCGAACCCGCAAAACCCAATTGGCGCAGGGTGTAAAGACAGCGGCGCACGGCGGCCCGCGAGAGGCCCGTCCGGCTGCTGAGTTGAGAGATGGTGGCGTGATGCTTGCGGTCGGAAAATGCCTGAATCACCGCCAACCCGCGAGCCAACGAGGTCATGAAGTTTGGATCATGCCGAACTTCGCCGGTCAGTTTGGAGAAGGATCCAGTCGGAGTCGATGAGTACGCTCCCGGCATTCCTGCACCATGAAATGCGGGAATAACTTTCCTCAGGGTTGGGGACGCTGCAACGGCCATAAGGCTTAAGACCCTGAGAGCATACACCGTTTCGGAGAAAATTTGAATCGTTTTAACGAATTCCCGTAAACGCCGGAGGTGTAAGGCCCGGGGGCACTCTCGACCGTTTCGTTCTTACCGGCACCGGGTGCCAAGTAAGAAATCTCGCCCGGTAGGCGGCCAGCCTGCTCGACTCGAAGCGCTGCCCATAATCAGCATCGAAAAGAAAAGAAATATGTGTCTTGTCGCTTAGGTCGCTTGCGAATGGGGGAATGCCAGGAAGGCTTAGGTGCGACATCTACGCGGTCTTTTCTGCCGAATGCGGCTTGCCCGGCTGATAGGATCCGGGGACTATCCTGGCTGCGATGTTTAGGCGGTTCCAGGCGTTGATGGCTGCGACCGCCAGCGTGAGATCCGATAGCTCCTTATCGTTGAAGTGTCGATGTACCTCCTCATAGACTTCATCAGGCACGCGGCCATGAGTGATCAGCGTTACCGCTTCGGTCCACTCGAGCGCAGCACGCTCCCGGTTGGTATAAAACGGAGATTCGCGCCAGGCATTCAAGCCGTACAGGCGTTGCTCGCTTTCTCCGCTCGCCCGCAGATCCTTCCAGTGCATGTCTAGACAGTACGCGCAGCCGTTGATCTCGGACGCACGCAGATATATCAGATTGATCAAGCATTCTTCCAGACCGCATTCGTGAAGATACTGTCCCAAACCGAGCATTGCTCGAAATGCTCCCGGAGCCACCTTGACATAGTTGAAACGTGCTTCCATATATCCTCCGTGCGCCGGTCAAAACCGGCAAGCTGAGGTTTGTCTTCCAACTGTTCTCGTCTTGCATGCTGCGCCTCGGAGTGCGTATCCGACTCTCCCAGAGCCTGGCCGTAAGAGAATTCGACCAGGTGGCCGTCGGGATGGCTCACGATGCACAAATAACCGGCATAAGGATTCAAGAAAGTGGGGCCGAATTTCAGGCGGCGATCCTTCTTGGCTTTCGCGGCCAGGTCATCCACTTCGTGGCGCGAAGCGACCGCGAAACCCAGATGGCTAGCGGGACCGAGAGGCAGCTGTGGCCTGGCGTTGGGGTTCGGCGTGCCTTCCTCGAACACCATTACGAAACTCAGTTCCTCCGGCGGAGACCGGTCGCTCAACCACGCAACCTCCATGCCGGTCGACGATCGATCCGCGTGCCGGTCAACCACTCGTAGATTGGCATAGCGGGTATAAAAAGCAATGCTTGCGTCCAGGCTGCGTACGTGGAGAGCGATATGAGTCCATATTGCGGTCACTTACTCCTCCGTCTCCTCATCCGATTCATGATCCAGGTTAGCGCCATCGCAGTCGACCTACCTTTTCGATGTTTGCCTACGAACGCGCGACGCACGGGATCACAGTTAATTTTCACACTCGCCCATACATTGATCACCTTAGGCACAGCTTAGGGTGAAAAAGCTCAAGCAATCGGCGTGTGTTTGTGAATCGCTAGGCGAGCAATTCGATCGTAATAAGGAGGAGGTCGAATCATTAGGCGCATTCGACTTAGTTCTTTGCTCTAACCTCTAATTAGGAGATGAAATCATGACTACTGCTGAGGTTACTACTGACGTCTTAATCGTGGGCGCAGGACCCGTCGGTCTCTTCATGGCGAATGAGTGCGCTCGCCGCGATCTCGGATGGCGGCTCATCGAGGAGCGCTCTTCCCAGTCGGAGCATTCCAAAGCGCTCGCGATCTTTCCCAGAACGCTTGAGATCTTTGACATGGCAGGCGTCGTCCCTCCTTTCCTCGAAAAGGCGAACCGGGTCACGAAGGTGGCGGTAATGACTCAGGACCGCACCCTCGCCCACATGAAGTTCGAACCCGAGGAGAGTCCCTATTCGTTCATTGCCATGGTGCCGCAAGACGTGACCGAGCGGCTGCTAGTCGAAGAGTTGCGACGTAAAGGCGGGAATGTTGAGTACGAAACCAAGTTCATCGCGGCGGATCGCCGTGATGACGGTGTCGATGTCACGATTGCACACAAAGGCGAATCCACCAAGCTGCGAGCTTTATTCGTGATTGGTTCGGACGGCGCACACAGTGCCGTTCGCCATCAGCTCAATTTGCCCTTCGAAGGTGCGCAATACAAAGGCTCGTTCATGCTGGCTGATGTCGAGACCAACGGCACCTTCCCTGCGGACGAAATGCAGCTGTGCCCGAGTGAGTTTGGACCGGTAGCCATCTTCCCCATGAGCACCACGCGCCGCCGGATCGTGGCGGTCATCGAAGATATTGAGGACGACGTTCCGTCGCTTGCTCTGGTCGGAAAGATATTAGCGCAGCGTGCGCCCCGTGGAATCGAAGTGCGAGCCCTACACTGGAGCAGCTACTTTCGCGTTCACCATCGCCAGGTGGCGCGGATGCGGGAAGGCCGCATTTTCATCGCCGGTGATGCCGCCCACATTCACAGCCCATTCGGCGGACAGGGGATGAATACGGGGCTTCACGACATTTGGAATCTGGCTTGGAAACTCAAACTTTTCCGCGACGGATACGGTAATCAGCAGTTGCTCGATAGCTACAGCGCCGAACGCCTTCCCGTGATCAAGAATGTCATCGAAACTACAGATCAGCTAAGCAAGGTCATGGGAACTCCCAACAAATTTGCTCAGGCTCTGCGCGACACGCTAATACCGATGGTGTCGCGTTTGGCTCCTTTCCAGCAGGCCTTCGTTGAACGGCTGTCGGAACTTGGCGTTGCCTATCAGGGGAGTCCGATCGTTGAGGGTCCCGGGAAGAGGTATTTCGATGATTCAATGCGAGGCGGCCAGGGTATCAGGAACCGATTCCTTCTCTTTCTGGATAACCAAGCCGAGCCCTCCACGAGAGCGGCGGCCAACGAACTGGCTCGATCATTTTCGGCGGTCGCTGAACTCAGATTCTCGCCGCACAGGGGAATAGCCCTTGTCCGCCCTGACGGTTATATAGCCTATCAGTCGCACGAGTCGAATCCCGGCTCCGTCGAGGCCGCGCGTTCTCTCCTTCGGCGCCAAACCACGCCCTCGGCTTCCGAGGAACGAGCGGCGTGACCAGAATGACCGCGAAAGCGGCACCGGTCTAGCGCATTAAAATGAAAAGCTCGCCTGCAGGTCGATGCGGCGGCTGGCAGTACCGGAGGCAAAGAGGCCGCTGGCCAGACTCTGATACTGGCCCACCTGGGGAGAGACAACGTTGGCAACCGGCGGCGCAAGGTTTAGGCGATTGATGGCGTTGCGCGCGAACACGCTGAGCGTGAGATTATAACGACGGTTGGTGGTTGGATTACTCATCATTCCTCCCCGGCCGCCGCCGCCGCCGAGCCCCCGGCCCCCGAGGCCGGGGCCACCCCGTCCGCCTCCACCTCCTCCGCCGCCGGGAGTCGCAGCCGTCGCTCCGGCAGACTCTCGTCCAAAGCCAAAGGTCTTGCTTACGCGGATGTTCGCGGTAAATAGGGTGGGAGCCGTGCCGTAGTTGGCGGGGAGTTGCTGTTCGACCGTGGGGGAGACGTTATACGTACCGAGAGGAGTGCAAACCACATTGGTGCTTCGGGGAGTCGGGGCGGAACAAGTGCTGGGCGATACCAGGGCCGGCCTGGAATTGTAGGTATTAGCGCCGTACAGGTCCTGCCCGACCGTGAGGTTGTAGGGCGACCCGGAATTTACCACGATAAAGGGGTTGAGGCGAACTCCGTGCGGCATGGATATGGTCCCGCCCACCAAGCCGCGGTCCTGGGTGTCGAACGCCGTTCGCCCGTAGTCGACCATGGGATTGTAGGGATCCGACAGGAAATTCGGAGTGCTGGTGGAAGCACCTGAGGTGAACCCGCCGGTGACGCTGGTCTCGCTGTTGACCGGACTGGAGGTTCCGAGATCACCGTGCGCATCATTCAGCACATAATAGCCAAAGAGCGAGAGTTTCGATCCCAGACTGGCGCGGAAGTTTGCGATCAATTGGTTTTGCCGAAAAATGCCTTCCGGATCGTATTGAAAAACACTTGCATTGCCGTAGAGAGCGGTGTTCGGGCGCACTCCGCTTGTGGGGTTGGCGGGATTGAAGGTTCCGGGTAGAGGCGCATTGATGTTTTTGATGAACATCTGATGTTCGCCTCGCGAGTTGAGGTAGGTGAGCGCAAGCGTGGCATTCTTGGTGAGCTGGCGTTCGATACCGACCGCCGTCTGCATGGTCGAAGGCGCTTGGAAATTGGGGGCCACTTGGTAGTGCGTAGGGGAAACGATGGAGGAGGAAATCAGGCCCTCGATTTCGGCGGCCGTGAGCGTGGGATAGTAGACGGGGTTACGCACCACGTACTGGTTTTGCCCCGTACCGTTCGCATTGAGCCGCTCGGTTTGCAACAGAAGATCAAAGGTAAAGCGGTCGTAGAAAATCCCGTAGCCGGCACGCAACACCGTCTTGGGAGTTCTTCCCTTGCCGAAGCCCCAGGAATAGGAAATACGCGGAGCCCAGTTGGCATGATTCGAAATGCCGTCCTGGGTTTCAAAGCGCAGGCCATAGCTTAGATCCATGTTGTTGCGGATTCGCCAATCATCCTCGGCATACAAACCGGCATCGACCAAAGTGGTATGAAATACAGCCGGGCCGTTCGAGATCGAGAATTGACTCGGGCCGCAGGGAACAGATGCGGTTGGACAGACACCACCCGCCAGCAACGTATTGCGATAGGCAATGATCGAGGGAAACGCATACAGGCCGTTGAACAGGATGCGGGAGTCGTTCGAATCGGTGGTGGCGCGCAACCTCCCTCCAAATTTGACAAAGTGCCGGCCGTGGACAATCGAGGTGTAGTTCTGTAACTCGTAATGATTTTCGTAATCAAGGACAGTTCCAGTCGAATTCCCTCCGGTGGTAAAAGCTCCTGACACACCGAGCGTTGTCGCGGGCGCGAGCAGCGGCGACTGATTGTTGTTATCGCGAATGTACTGGAACCGCGTCTCATTAATGATGTTGGCGTTAATGATCTGCGTGTCGCTGATCTGTACGGTCTGCTCCGTATCGTGGAGGTTATAGGCCTGCGAAGGGTAGAGTGAGAACTCCCCGATCCCCTCGTTGCTCTCGCTGTGGCGAGTGAATTGATAGCGAACCATCAGCGTATTGTTCGGGGTCAACTGAAAGTCAACCCGGGGGGTGATATTGATTCGCGTGGAGGGGTTCGGAATCGCTTGGCTGAAAGAAGTTGGATTCAAAGCGGGATCGAGCACGGTCGCATCGACGATACTGATGCTGTTGATATCGCGAACCTCGGCATTGAAGAAAAAGGAGGCGTTCTTATTGATCGGGCCGCTGATATTTCCGCTAAAGAGTTCGGAATGGTACGGGGGCTGTTCAACTTCGACCGGGCTCCATAACGCGTTGAAAGCGGAAGCGTTGCCATTCACGAAGCCTTGACCGTGGAACTGGTTGGTTCCCGGCTTGGTGAAAATCTCGATACGTCCGTAACCGAGTTTGTCGTATTCGGCAGAAAACGGGTTCTGATTGATGCGGATTTCACGAATCGAGGACTTGGGGGGAATCTGCCCGCCGGTAAAGCCGTCAATGTAAATCTGGCCGCCGTTCGGCCCAGCCGAGGGTCCGGCCAAGGCCTCGAGCTCGGACTGCAGTTCGTCGGGGTCGTCGGAGAGCGCCTGAAGGTCCTCGCCCTTTAAAACAATCGCGGCGGCGTTGTTTTCCGGAGCTACGTCGACGGTTGTGCCCTGCTCCTGGACTTCCACCTTCTCCTGTTCCACTTGGATTTCCAGCTTGATATTGAATTGCTGAGTCTGCCCGGCGGTCACCGAGATGTCCTGCGGTTGGGAAGACGCAAATCCGGGCGCCCCCGCGCTGACGCTGTAGGTTCCTGGAGTAAGTCCCTTCAGTTCATACGAGCCTTGGTCGGTCGTTTGCGCGTTCTGAACGTTTCCGCCGGCGGCCTTGACGGTAACCGTAGCTCCGGGAATCACCGCTCCTGTCGGGTCGGTGACTTGCCCGCGCACCGTGCCGGGTGCAGTTTGGGCAACGCCAGCCGCGCAAAGAAGAATCAGAACTATCAAGAAGCCAAAGCTTTTCATGCCGCTCGCTCGTAACTTGGTCGGGAGCTTGGTTTGTACTTGCCAGGGCCCGCTGGTTCGGCAACAACAGTAAGAGGTGGCACTTTTTGGAACAGACGCTCCCACTGCGATCAGGGTAGCTTCACTATTGGATGACGATTTGCCATGCGTGCTGTATAGAGAATTATTGTAGAGCGTAAAGTTCGGTAGCAGCGTAAAGTTGTGTAACGGCATAGGATTCGCTCCGAAAACTGGGTACCGCACGGCCATGACCGACTGGGTCCGAACCATGATGCTCGACCCCGCGGCGCTGCTATGCTCCCGGATGGCACATGCGCTTTTTCTTCTGCTCGTCCTCGTGGCCGGTGTGGCTGCGCAGGAGCCGACCTTCCGCAGTCAAACCAACTTGGTTCTGGTGCCCACGCTGGTGAAAGGCCGTGAGGGCCGGCTGGTTTATGGACTGCAAGCTGAAGATTTTGTAATCGAGGACGACGGCCTTGCGCAGGTCGTGCACTTGGATGAGGAAGCGGAACGAGAGCCGGTGTCGCTCGTGGTCGCCATCCAGCGCGGACGCAGGGCCGCTTACGAGTTCCCCAGGATCCAAGGACTCGGCTCGATGCTCGACCCTTTAATGACCGAGGGCCTAACCCAGGTCGCGATCGTCGAGTTCGACAGTCAGGTGGAACTCAAGCAGGACTTCACGACCAATGCCAGTTTGATTAGGCAGGAGTTGAAGAAGCTCGCAGCCGGAGATGGGGGTGCCGCCATCCTCGACGCCGTGTATTTTTCGGAGAAATTGTTGGATCAAGTTTCCTCCCACCACCAGCGGGTACTGCTGCTGGTCAGTGAGACGCGCGATCACGGCAGCGTTTGGGCGAGGAAGCTCGACCAGGTGGTGAATCTGGTGGGGACAAGCAATACCAGCATGTATGCTCTGAGCTTCTCGCCTTCGCGGTCGAACGTGCTCGATACCATGCGCGGCCATAACACCGAGGAGATGAACGCAGGGCCAGACCTGTTGGCTCCGGTCTTTATGGGAGTGCAGGCGCTGCGGAAAAATTCCCCCAAAGCAATCGCGGCGATGACCGGCGGGGAATACGAAACTTTTTCGACACTCGATGGCTTTGAAAACCACATGCTGGATTTTACCAATCACCTGCACGGCCGTTACCTCCTGAGCTTCGTGCCCAAGGATCCCCATCCCGGCCTGCATTCGATCCGTGTCACCTTGAAAACACCGGGAACCGGCAAGGTGCTGGCGAGAGACAGCTATTGGGCGCTGGGCGCAGGACAGTAGCGGACGGTTTCTCGAAGCTGCTCTCCGAACGGTTCTGACTTCAGTTGTGCTTGGCCGTGTCCGCCGCCGGCGGCTTCTCGGTCAATTGTCGGGATGTGGGTAACTGCGATCGATCCCATCCGCCGCCGAGAGCTTCGATCAGGGAAACCGACGAGGTCATTTGGCTAACCTGGATGCTGACTAACGTTTGCTGGTCCGCGAGCAGCGTGGTTTGTGCCGTCACCACGTCGATGTATGGGTCGAGACCGGTCTGATAACGGTTCATCTCCAAGCTGAGGAATTGCTGGGCGTGGTCTACGGCGGCCTTTTGCTTTTCGATTTGCTGGGAATAAAGGCGCACGGCTGCCAGATAATCCTCGACCTGCTCGAAGGCCACCAGCACGGTCTGACGGTATGCCGCCAGATCGGCGTTGTAAACGGCCGTGTATTGTCGCAGCTCGGCCCGATATAAACCGGCGTTGAATATGGTCTCTGAGATAGTGGGACCGATGGACCAGAACCGACTGGGCCAGGTGAACCAATTCGTAAACGTAGAGCTTTCGAAGCCGCCCGCGGCCGAAAGGATGATATTGGGGAAAAATGCTCCGTAGCCGATGCCGATCACGGCATTCGCTTCAGCGAGGGTACGCTCTGCGGCCGCAACGTCAGGACGCCGCTCGAGCAGCTCCGAAGGCAAACCCACGGGAATCGAAGGCGGTGCCGTTACCTCCGCCCGCACGGGCATCGAAAAATCCGTTGCCATCCTGCCTACCAACACGGCGATGGCGTGCTCGTATTGTGCGCGCGCGATCTTGAGGTTGATGGCTTGGGACTGCGCGCCTTCGAGCGTGGTCTGGGCTTCCACCACCGAAATGTAGTCGGACACGCCGGAATCATAAGCCGCCCGTGTGACCTCCAAAGCTTTTTGATCGGCCGCAACCGTTTCGTCGAGAACCTGCTGCAATGCGTCCTGTCCCCGGATCTGAAAGTAAAAAGCCGCCAGGCTTGCCTGTTCCGTGAGTTGCTCATTCTCCAGGTCGGCGGCGCTCACCTGCGCGCTGGATTGCGCTTCCCGCACTTCATTGCGGATCTTGCCCCAAAAATCGGGGACCCAGGAAACATCAACCGGGAAGGACCAGATGGTGGTCTGCTGTCCGGAGCTGGCGGCTTGGCCGGATGGGCTGGTGGTTTTGCTCGAGGGGGCGTTGGTATTGTAGGTGTTGGCCAGGGTGGCGGAGGATCGCGTTCGTTGCCAGGAGGGACTGGCGGTCACCGTGGGCCAATATTGCGCCCGTTCCTCGCCGATCACGGCCCGCGCCGCCATCAGATTCTCAAACGACTGTTTGATATTTTGATTATTGATGTTGACTTGTTCTTCGAGCGCATTCAATTCCGGGTCCTTGAAGAGTTCCCACCATTTGCCGCGCAGCATGGCTTCTTGCGGGCTGGCCACTTTCCACCCCTCGGCGGCTTGAAAGTTGACCGTCGATTCCTTGTAGTTGGGCGCCGCCGGCGTGGGCGGCGCCGGGGGATGATATTTGGGCCCGACTACACACCCCGCCAGGCCCGCCATCACCGCGGTGAGGCAGAGCACCCGCGTCGGGAGATTGAGGTTCGTCCTCATACCTGGTCCGGCACCTCCAGGCCGGCTCCGGGGGGCGAGTGCCGCCGTTTGTCGATGGCGCGCAGACGCAGTCGGTCGAGCGTAAGGTACACCACCGGGGTGGTATAGAGCGTGATCAATTGGCTCAACAGCAAACCGCCCACGATCGTGATGCCTAGCGGTCGGCGGAGTTCAGAACCGGTTCCCGTCCCGAAGGCCAGAGGAAGCGCCCCGAATAGCGCAGCCATGGTTGTCATCAGAATGGGGCGGAAACGCAGCATGCAAGCCTCAAAGATGGAATCCCGGGTGTTCTTGCCTTCCTCGCGCTCCGCCACGAGAGCGAAATCGATCATCATGATGGCGTTCTTCTTGACAATCCCGATGAGCAGCACGATTCCGATGATCGAAATCACGTTGAGATCCATATGGAAAAGCATGAGGGCCAGCATGGCGCCGACACTGGCCGAAGGCAGGGTAGAAATAATGGTCAAGGGATGTACGAAGCTTTCGTACAGAATGCCAAGGACGATGTACACCGCCAGCAAGGCGGTCGTAACCAGGATCGGCTCGGTCGAAAGCGACTTTTGGTAAGCCTGAAGGGTTCCGGCGAAGAAGCCTTGGATGCTCGAGGGTGTGCCTAGCCGCTGTTCCAGCTTTTGAATCTCCTGGGTGGCCTGACTCAAAGAGACGTTGGGGGCGAGATTGAACGAGACCGTTACCGAGGGAAACATTCCCGTATGGTTTACCTGCAGCGCCGTGGTTTTCGTTTGCGCCTGAGCGAAGTTCGCGAGCGGCGACATGGCGGTGGCATCCTGCCTGCCGCTGTTGCTCTTGATGTAGATGTAGCTGAGGCCCTGGGGAGACTGCCAATAGGCCGGGGCTACTTCGAGCACGACGTAGTACTGGTTCATGGGCGAGTAGATGACGGAAACTTCGGACTGCCCGAAAGCGGAATAAATCGCGCTGTCGAGCGAACTCGCCGTTTCTCCCAGTCGCGCCGCCGTGAGTCGATCATAGGTCAGCAATTGCTGCAGCCCGGCGTTTTGCTGATCACTGTTGACGTCCTGCAGGCCGGGGAGCTTCTTCATATAGGTAAGCAGCAACGGCCCCCAGTGCACCAAGTCCGAGATATTGTCGGACTGAATCGTGAACTGATACAGGGCATTGCTCGATCGGCCGCCGATGCGAAGGTCCTGCACGGCTTGCAGAAAGGCCGAAGCCACCGGAAGGCGATTGAGTTTCGGACGCAAACGATTGATGATTTGGTCGGCGGTCACCTTACGCTCATTGAGCGGCTTGAGCGCGACATAGATAAAGCCTCCATTGCTCGCGCCATTTCCCCCGGTATAGGCGTTTACATTGGCAACCGCAGGATCCGCCTTGATGATGTTTACCAACTGCAAGAGGGAATAGTTCATGAAGGTGAACGAGGCATCCTGCGGTCCTTGCACACCGCCGACCACTGCCCCGGTATCCTGTTGCGGGAAAAATCCTTTGGGAATGCGCACGATCAGAACAAAGTTCAGGGCAATCGTCAGCGCCAAGACTGCCAGGGTGAATCCCGAATTCCTGAGCACCCACTCGAGCGACTTGCGATAGACCCACAGCATGCCGGAAAAAAAATTCTCACTCCAGCCATAGAAACGGCCGTGTTCTTCGGGCGTCTCCGCTCTCAGCAGATGCGCACACATGGCGGGAGTCGTGGTAAGCGAGATCACCATCGAGACCAGGATCGCCGTGGCCAGGGTCACTGCGAATTCGCGGAAGAGCCGTCCGACAATGCCTCCCATCAGCAGAATGGGGATGAACACGGCGACCAGCGAGATACTGATGGAAAAAACCGTGAAGCCAATCTCGCGGGCTCCCTTGAGAGCCGCCTCGAGGGGCGCCAACCCCTGCTCCAGGTAGCGGGAGATGTTTTCCATGACTACGATGGCATCGTCGATGACGAAACCCGTCGATATGGTGAGGGCCATGAGCGACAGATTGTCCAGGCTAAAACCCGCCAGGTACATCACGGCGAACGTGCCGATCAGGGATACCGGAACCGCGACGCTGGGGATGATGGTGGCACGCGGGTTGCGTAGAAATACAAAGACCACCAGAACCACCAGGACAACGGAAAGGACGAGCGTGCGTTCCACGTCATCGACCGAAGCGCGAATGGTGGTGGTGCGATCTAGCACGATGGTTGCCTTGATGCCCTGCGGCAGGATCGCTTCGAGAAATGGCAGCTGGGACCGCACCCGCTCGACGGTCTGGATAATATTGGCGCCGGGCTGGCGAAAGATGATGACCGTGATCGACGGAATACCGTTAAGGTATCCGGCGGTGCGCAGATTCTGCGTGGCATTCGTGACCTCGGCCACGTCGGAGAGGTGCACCGCCTGCCCGTGGTTGTAGCCAACGATAATGGGCTTGTATTGGTCGGCCTCAGAAATCTGACCGTTGGCCAGGATGTCGGCGGTAACCGCGCCGTTCGACAAGCGCCCGCGGGGCATATCCGAGTTTTCCAGGCTCAGCACGGATTTGACATTGGCCAGCGTCAAACCCAGGCTTTGAAGCCGTGTCGGATTCACCTCGACGCGCACCGATGGCAACGCGCCGCCGCCTACCACGACCTGGCCCACCCCTTGAATTTGGGAGAGCTTTTGCTCGATGACCGTGGAAGCTTCGTCATAGAGCTTGGGAACGGGATACTTGTTGGAAGTGAGCCCCAGAATCATGATGGGTGCATCGGCCGGGTTCACTTTGCGGTAAGTCGGGTTGGCCGGCAGGTTCGCCGGCAGATAGGTGCGCGCCGCATTGATCGCGGCCTGCACGTCCCGGGCGGCACCGTCGATGTCCCGCGACAGATCAAACTGCAGGGTAACCGAGGTACTGCCCAGCGAGCTCGAAGACGTCATCTCCGTCACCCCGGCAATGTGCCCGAATTGCCGTTCGAGTGGTGTTGCCACCGAGGACGCCATGATCTCCGCGCTGGCTCCGGGAAGGCTGGCGGACACCGATATGGTCGGGAAGTCGACCTGAGGCAGCGGCGATACCGGCAGCACGGTAAAGCCGAGCGCGCCCGCCAGCGCCACGGCTAGGGTAAGCAGCGTGGTTGCGACCGGCCGGCGGATGAAGGTTTCCGACAGGCTCATCGAATCTCCGGTCGCGCTCCGTTGCCTCCCTCGCTGTGCTCAGGGCGGAAGCGCTGGCCCAAACGGTCAAAGAAGATGTAGATGACCGGGGTGGTGTAGAGCGTGAGTACCTGACTCACGAGCAGACCCCCGATCATGGCGATGCCCAGCTGGCGGCGCAACTCCGAGCCGTATCCCCGCCCGAGAGCGAGCGGAAGGCCGCCGAGCAGCGCCGCCATGGTGGTCATCATGATGGGGCGGAAGCGCAGCAGACTGGCTTCGTAGATGGCATCGGTCGAGCTTTTTCCGTGGTCGCGCTGAGCTTCGAGCGCGAAATCGACGATCATGATGCCGTTCTTTTTCACGATCCCAATCAGCAGGATGATGCCGATGATCGCGACCACGCTGAGGTCCTGGTGGAACACCATGAGTGCCAGCAGCGCGCCCACGCCAGCCGAAGGCAGGGTGGAAAGAATCGTGATCGGGTGGACAAAACTCTCATAGAGCACGCCCAGGACGATATAGACCGTGACCAGCGCTGCCAGGATCAACAAAGCTTCGTTCGAGAGCGAATTCTCAAACGCGGCTGCGGTGCCTTGAAACTCAGCCTGCAAGGTGGGCGGGAAGCCAATGTTCCCGGCGATTTTGTTGATGTCGCTGATGGCCGTACCGAGGGCGGCATTGGGAGCAAGATTGAAGGAGACGGTGACGGAAGGGAACTGTCCCTGGTGATTGATGGACAAAGCCTGCGTCGTGTGCGAAACGCCGACGAAGGTGCCGAGAGGGACGGCGTTAGCGGCGGTGGCGGACACGGTCGTGTTGGGGGTGGTTCCCGCAAAAGTGCCCTGATTGAGTGAGCTGCCCGCCGTCGGGTTGTTCGCCGAGGTAATCACCGTTCCCGAAGGCTGGAGGGTCTGAGCGGATGGTGTGTAGAGCACCGAAGTCGTGGTCGCATTGGAACCGGCCGACTCCGATCCTGAGGCGGAGAACGAGGTGGAAGCGGCCGCGCCGGTGGCGCCGCTAGAGGCGCTGGCCTGCAGGTACAAGGCGCTCAGCTGGCCCGGATCTTGCTGCCATCGGGGCTGCGTCTCCAGGATGACGTGATACTGATTCAATTGCGTGTACAGGGTATTGATTTGCCGTTGTCCGTAGGCGTCATACAGCGTGTTGTCGAGGGTAGCCGGAGCAATTCCCAGCCGCGAAGCGGTGACGCGGTCGATGTTCAGTGAAACCGCTTGCGCTCCGGTCTGCTGATCGGTGGCCACGTCTTCCAAGCTGGGCGCCTTCTTGAGCTCATCGAGGAACTTGGCGGTCCAGGTGTTGAGTTCGTTGATGTCCGGATCTTCGAGCGTGTACTGATATTGGGTGCGGCTCACTCGGTCATCCACCGTGATGTCCTGCACCGGCTGCATGTACAGGCGAATCCCTTGGACGCCGCCCAGATGTTCGTTCAGCCGCCGAATCACATCGGCGGCACTCAAGTCGCGCTGATCGATGGGCCTCAGATTGATGGCCAAGCGCCCGCTGTTGAGCGTGGTGTTGGTCCCGTCCGCGCCAATGAAAGAGGATAGGCTGGCGACGGCGGGGTCCTTCAGAATGACCGCCGCCAGTTCCTGCTGTTTCTGCGCCATGGCGGCAAACGAGATGGATTGCGGAGCCTGCGAGATGCCCTGGATGACGCCGGTGTCCTGCACCGGAAAGAAGCCTTTTGGGATGACGATGTAGAGGATAACGGTCAGCACCAGCGTGGCCGCGGCCACCAGAAGTGTCCCGGTTTGGTGGCGCAGAACCACCGCAAGGGTGCGGCCATAGAAGGCGATCATGCCATTAAAGGCGCGCTCCGATGCCTGATACCAGCGGCTCTGCTCGGATTTTGGATTGTGCCGCAAGATGCGCGAACACATCATCGGCGTCAAGGTGAGTGAAACCACGGCCGAGATGATGATCGTAACTGCCAGGGTTACGGCAAATTCGCGAAACAGGCGCCCGACGACGTCGCTCATGAAGAGCAGGGGAATCAGCACCGCGATCAGAGAAACGGTCAAGGAGAGAATGGTGAAGCCGATCTGTCCGGCGCCCTTGAGCGCCGCCTCTAAGGGCGACTCGCCCTCTTCTATAAACCGCGAGATGTTTTCGATCATGACGATGGCGTCGTCGACCACAAAGCCGGTCGAAATCGTCAATGCCATCAGTGAAAGGTTATCCAGACTGTAGCCGAGAACATACATCGCGCCGAATGTGCCCACGAGCGAGAGCGGCACCGCCACGCTCGGAATGATGGTCGCGCGCACACTGCGGAGAAAAAGAAAGATGACCATGACCACCAGCGCGATGGTCAGCATCATCTCGAACTCGACATCGTCGACGGAGGCTTGGATGCTGGTGGTGAGGTCGGTCAGCTGGGTAATCTTGATGGCGGCGGGCAGATTGGCCACCAGCTGGGGGAGGATGGTTTTGATGCTCTTGACGACGCTGATGGTGTTCGCGCCCGGCTGGCGCTGGATGTTCAGGACCACGGCCGGGGTGGTGTTCATCCAGGCGGCGAGCTCCACGTTTTCTACGCCGTTCACCACGCTGGCGACATCTTTAATCAAAACGGGAGCCCCGTTGCGGTAAGCCACCAGGACGTTGCGATAGTCGCCGGCATCGGTGATCTGATCGTTGGCGTCGATCTGATAATTCTGCCGGGGCCCGTCGAAGTTACCCTTGGCCGCGTTCACACTGGTCTCGATGAGCGCCGTGCGCACGTCCTCCAGGTTGATGCCGTAAGAAGAAAGCTTGGTGGGGTTCACCTGAATACGAACTGCCGGTTTCTGTCCGCCGCCGATGCTGACCAGTCCAACCCCGTTGAGTTGCGACAGCTTCGGCGCCAACCGGGTGTCAATCAGATCTTCGACCTGGGACAAAGGCATGCTGGCGGAGGTAATTCCCAAGGTCAGAATCGGCGCATCTGCGGGATTGGTCTTGCTGTACACCGGCGGAGTCGGCAGGTTGGCCGGGAGATAGCTCTGCGCCGCGTTGATCGCCGCCTGAACCTCTTCCTCCGCGACGTCGATATTCAGCGAAAGGTTGAATTGCAGCACGATGACCGAGACGTTGCCCGCGCTGGTGGAGGTCATCTGGCTGAGGCCCTGCATTTGGCCAAACTGCCGTTCCAGGGGGGCGGTTACGGTCGTCGCCATGACGTCCGGACTTGCTCCGGGGTAAAAGGTCAGCACCTGGATGGTTGGGTAATCGACCTGGGGTAGCGCCGAGACGGGCAATTGAGTGTAGGCCACCAAGCCAACCAGCAGAATCGCCGTCATCAGCAGAATCGTAGCTACGGGCCGCAAAATAAACGGGCGGGACAAGCTCACGGGGAATTGTCCTCGCTCGACGAATTCGGCAGCGGGGTCTCGGAAATGGTCACCTTCGACCCGTTCTGCAACTTCTCGAAGCTGCTGTCGGCCACCACTTCGCCCGGCTTCAAGCCTTGCACCGCAGTCTTTCCAGCGTCGGAGACGCCGGTCTTGACGTTGCGCAGATTCGCCTGGGAATTCTCAATGACATAGACAAAGGCGGCGGCACCGTTGTGTTGGATGGCAGAGCTCGGCAGCAAGGTTTGATTATGAAGAGTGGTGACCAGCAGCCGGGTATTCACGAACTCGTTGGGATAAAGCGTACCTTTTGCGTTGTCGAACAGCGCGCGCACTTTCACCGTTCCGGTCGTCGTGTCAATCTGGTTGTCGTAGGAAATGACCTTGCCCATAGCAATCTTGTGCTGGTTGGTGCGATCCCAAGCCTCGAGAGGGAGATTCAGGCCGTGCTGGGGCTGCGCCATCACCTGTGTCAAGTAGTCCTCGGAGATGGTCGCGACCACCGTAATGGGCTGGGTTTCGGCCAGCACCACCAACGACGTGGTGGCATTGGCGGTGACGAGGTTGCCCGGGTCGACCAAGCGAAGACCAACGCGTCCATTGATCGGCGCCGTGATATGACAGTAGCGCAGCTGGACCTGGTTGTAGCGCAGGTTGCCCTCATCATTTTTCACCGTGCCGCGATCCTGCAGGACGATCTTTTCCTGGTCTTCCAGGGTCTGCCGCGAGATGGCGTTTCTGCTCCAAGCTTCCCGGTAGCGCTCGAGATCCATTTCCGCCTGGGCCAGCAGGTTCTGATCCCGCTCCAAAACTCCTTCGGCTTGGGTCACCAGGGCCTGGTACTGCCGCGGGTCGATATCGATCAGAGGATCGCCTTTGTGGACGAGTTGGCCTTCTTTGTAGTGCACGGCGGTAATCACGCCGGTGACTTGGGCGGTGATGGAATCGGTATAGAGCGCCGTTACCGTACCGATGGCATCGAGATAAACACCGATGTCTCCCTGGGTGGCGGTTGCCGCAGTTATGGTCACCGGTCCGCTGACAGCCCGCCGTCCCCCGCCTGCGGCTGCCGACTGACCTTGTTGCTGGGCCGGACGGTGAAAGCCCCAATAGGAAATCGCGCCAACCAAAAGCAAGCCGACAACCCACATCCAATATTTTTTTCCTCGAGGAGTCGGAGCCGCCGCCGGTGGAGGAGCTTCGCGGTCGATCGAGATGTGGGCAGTCGGCTTGTGATCCATGGGGATGTGGTCTTGGCTAGCTCCTGACGAAGGAAAATAGTTACATTGATGTCCCCGGCGGACAACGGGTTTGATGCGGTCGATGTGGGCGCAGGTTCCCGGTTAGTCAACCAATCCGCCGGCGAATGGTTGGATCTTTGCGTTTGTTGACAATCCGACAGAAATATTTACACTTTGGGCTTTTTTTTTCGAGACAACCGCTTGGCTCGCGGCATGTTCTTGCTGCTCGGAGCATGGCCGGATGCACGCTCTCGGACTTGATGCGCCGACAGGAACGACAAGACGCCCGATGAACTTACCCTTCCCCGACCAGCCGGCCGGTACTTTTCAACCGGCGACCGTTAGCCATATACTCATCCACGGAAACAGCCGGTGGAATTTCGGGGACAGGATTTTCGAAAGAATGTCAGAAGGCTTCCGTTTCTTCACTCGCCGCGAGCATCTCAGTTGATGAAACCGACGGCCCGGAAATCGGGCGAATCTCGATTCTCAGGAAGGAATCGGGTGTCGAGATCCCTGCTTGCCTTGATCATCGCAACCGTCTTGCCGGTTTGGGGATGCGGTAGCAGTGGCAGCGTCGCGCCCACACGCTTACTGAATGCTTCCCCGGGAGAAGCAAGCCTCGAGGCCTTCATGAATAACGACCTCTTTGCCAGCAATGTTTCCTATGGGACGGCGTCGGGCTATGAGCAAATAATACCGGGTTCGCCAATACTGACGGTCGCCGCCCAGGGCGCGAGTACGGCGCTGCTTTCTCAAACCCTCAGCCTCCAATCGGCAACCTCCTATACGGTCCTGGTGTCGGGTTATCCTGCGAGCATCGCTGCCATCCTTCTGACGGACAACAACTCCCCTCCTTCTGCGGATAACATGAATCTGCGCATAATCAATGCCGCACCTTCTCTCGGAACCGCCGATGTGTATGTGGTTGCGCCCGGCACGAATCTGAAGACCGTGAGCCCCACCGTCAGCGCGATCAATTTCGAATCGGCGTCCAGCTATATTCCGCTGGCCGCCGGCAACTACCAGATCTACTTTACGCGGACCGGGCAAACGGTCGTGCTCATCGACAGCGGAAAGCTGAGCTTTGGCGTCGGTCAGGTTCGAACCGTGGTTGGACTCAACGGCGCAGTCAGCGGCTACACTGCGACCGTTCTCGCCGATTTAAACTGATTTCTCAACTGCCGCCTAGCAAACTCTGGTAGTCTTTCCCGACTCTCCGCCGAATGCCGAAGAACCTCGACGGCTTCGGTTTCCTTGGAGTGCTTGTCCTCGGGGAAGTACGATGAGTCTTTGCGTGTCCCGAACCGGGTCAATCAACGATCCGAAGGGTTCGCCGTCGCGGCCGGTCGCGGCCGCCGCCGCCGAGGTGCTCAAGGACGGAAGCGAAATATCCGGTTGTCAGCAGCTCCTGTCACGTGGCAGATTCTACTGATTCGAGATTGCCGGAGGAGTGGGTCGAAATGGCAAAGACGCCCGAACAGTGGCTGGAAGAAGCCAGTCCCCAGAAGAAGGAAGGAATTTTCAAGCTTTTCTTGGGCTATGCCCCCGGTGTCGGTAAGACCTACAACATGCTGGCGGAAGGAATCCGCCGCCAGAGCCGCGGCGAAGACGTGGTTATTGGTGTAGTTGAGACTCATGGACGTAAGGGGGTCGCCGAACTGGTTTCCAAGCTGGAGCCGGTCCCGCGGCGCAAGGTGGAGTACAAGGGCACCTGCTTCGACGAAATGGACGTTGATCGAATCCTCGCACGCAAACCCCACGTGGTACTGGTCGACGAGCTGGCTCACACCAATGTGGAAGGCAGCAAACACACCAAACGGTATGAAGATGTCTTGGAACTGTTGACCGCGCAAATCGACGTCCTCTCCACCATGAACGTGCAGCACATTGAAAGCCTGGTGCCCATCATCCGTAGCATCACCGGCGTCCAGGTCCGCGAGACCGTGCCGGATTGGGTCCTGCAGAAAGTAACCGAGATCGTCCTCACGGATTTGACGCCCGAGGCGTTACAGACGCGAATGCGCCGGGGTGATATCTATCCGCTCGAACGGGCGGAACGAGCGCTGGGACATTTCTTTCGGCCGGGAAACTTGCTGGCCCTTCGCGAACTGGCGCTGCAACAGGTGGCCCGCGCGGTCGACCGAAGCCTCGAGCAGTACTTGGAAAAGGAAGAGGGCGGGAAGAGCCTCGGGGTTCGGGAGCGAATTGCGGTTTGCGTCAGTTCCAGTCCCTCGGCCCAGTACTTGATTGCGCGGGCAGCACGGATGGCGCAACGCATCGATGCCGAGCTTTACGTAGTCTACATAGACATCGGGGTGGACGAGGGGCCGGAGGATCAACGGTCCTTGGGGCAGAACCTGAAGTTTGCGCAGAATCTGGGGGCCGAGATCATCCGGGCCCAGGGCAAGAGCGTCGCCGAGGAGGTCGCCAAGATTGTGCGCGAGAAGCACATCACCCAAGTAGTTTTCGGACGCTCGTCGCAAAGCGGATGGCGCCGGTACCTCTACCTTTCTGCCATTCACAGATTCTTGCGCGATGCTCCTCCGGTCGACGTTCACATTGTCACTCAAGAAGTAAAGTGAAGGTTCGACGGAATGAAGGTGCCGCCTTCGATCACGCCGCTTGTCTCCCCACCTGGGGCATCGGCGTTGCCGAATCTCGCTAAAAAATGGGCATAAAGAGTTCGTAACTAACCGAGAACGTTTACGAAT
This sequence comes from Terriglobales bacterium, assembly GCA_035501575.1. Lineage (GTDB taxonomy): Bacteria > Acidobacteriota > Terriglobia > Terriglobales > Acidobacteriaceae > JAFAGX01. The sequence goes on from DATJVZ010000081.1 coordinate 21,346, forward strand.
TTTTTATGAACCTTTTATTCGAAACTTACGCCGCCTGCTATCCAATGTTCTAGATCGATCAGTGTCTCTGTTGAGCGCGCCAGCAGTCGCATTTTGCGCGCGCAAATCCTACCCAGCATTGGGCGATCGAGAAAGGACTGTATTTGATGTCAATCCATGGAGTATCCCCAGAACAATTGGCTGAGCTTTTTCTTCACTATCACCAGGCGCTGGCGCCGGACGGTGGCGGCCCGGGCACATCGAGCGCCGAGGCATGGGAGACGATGCCGCAGCAGGAAAAAAATCGTCTGATTGCTGCCGCCCGCCTGGCCGTATGGGAGTTAGCCAGAGACGGCGGACAAGAAGATTCCAAGCGTTATTTCGCCAAGCCGGGTGAAGCCGAATGGGGCTGTTAAGTCCGTACGATGGGCAGTCGTCGACGCCCTGGCCAAATGCTCTCTCCACACCAGCCATGGATCGTCTACGGCTGTCCACATCCTAGCGAATTAACTCGTTGCTCAGTGTGCCACGAGTCGTGTTGCGATCTGCATGGTCGTAAGACCATTTCTTGTGAGCTCGTGTGGCAATGGCCGGCGACAATCGATTCCGGCCGGAAGGGGAGGATGGCTTGAGAAGGCGACGGAGGGGTTCGAGGGAAGCTCGAGTGATACCATGCTTGGGGTTATCGATACTGATCACGGTTCTTGTTGGGAACGCAACGAGCTCTTGGGGGCAGACAATCGAAGGCGGGAAGAGCATGCTCGCCTCGGGGTCTGAAAGCACTGGCGGACCGGACACCCAGGGAGCCACCCAGGGAGCCGACACTGCTACCGGGGATGCGAACACCCAAATTCTTCAAGAGCTCGAGAGAATGCGCGCCCGCATCGAGCAATTGGAAACAGAACTGAAGCGGCGTGATGCCGCAGATCCGCCCAGTGCGGCGGTCGCGACCGCCGAGCGAAGCCCATCGGCAGCCATTCCCCTGCGTGCTTCAGCGACGGCGACGCCACCCGCCCAGGAGAACCTGTCGACTCCTTCCAGCCAGCCGGGGAAACCGCCCAAAGCGGAGCCGTTTTCCTTCGCCGACTTTACCTGGCTGAACGGCAACGCACGGACCAAGACCCCGGCATTTGACAGCAAGTTCTTTACTCCCGAAATCCGGTCCGATGTGGATTACATCGTAGATTTCAATCATCCCGCCGACGACACCATCGGCGGCTCGAGCGAAGTCTTTCGCGCCAATGAGTTCCAGGTGACGCAATTCGGCGTTGGCGGCGACTTCCACTATGACCACGTGCTCGCCCGGTTGATGACGCAGTTTGGCATGTATTCCTTTACCACGCCGCGCAACGATGCGAGCCCGGCCCGCGGCCAGTGGGATCTCGATACCGCCTACCGTTACGTTTCCGAGGCCTACGGCGGGTATCACATCAACGCGCTGAACGGAATCAACGTGGAAGCCGGAATCTTCATGTCGTACATCGGCCTGTTCAGCTACTACAACTTTGACAACTGGGCGTACCAGCCGTCCTACGTTTCTTCGAACACGCCCTGGTTCTTCAACGGCATGCGGGTACAAATCTTTCCTAACGAGCATCTCAAGATTGAACCCTGGCTTATCAATGGGTGGCAATCCTACGGACGCTTCAACCACCGGCCGGGCTTTGGTGCCCAATTCCTTTGGCGGCCGAACGGGTCCATTTCCCTGCTGGGGAACCAGTACTTCTTGGGTGCCGATGCCCTGGGTATTCCCGGGCGAATCCGCTATCACACCGACGATAGTCTGCAGGTCAAATACTACGACCAGCCCGAGAGGCTCTTGGACAAGGCGGCCTTCTCGCTGACGGGAGATATGGGATGCGAACACGGCGGTGGTGTGAGCTGTGCCGGCGATTCCACGCAAATCGTCAATGGTCAGAGGGTGGTTGCACCCAAACAGAGCTTCTTGGGGTTCATGCTGTACAACCGGTTGTGGTTCCACCGAGATTTGTTTGGTTTTACCCTCGGGGGCGGAAAGATCAATAACCCGGGACGCTACTTGGTACTGCTACCGCCGATCAACGGTGCAACGGCGATTTCCGGGACGCCGTACTTCTCGGAAAATCCGGGAAATCCGTACAAGGCGTGGGATGCTTCGGCAACCTTCGATTACATGCCCAGCCAGTACATCACCTTTCGCTGGGAATATGACCACCGGGCAGCGAATGTGCCGTATTTCACGGGACGAGGCGGTATAACTCCTCCCGGCGGCAATACCGGAGCGCCAGGATCGGTGGTGCCGGGCTGGTTTCCCAATCTGGTGCGGGATGAGAACCGCCTGGACCTGGCGATACTGGTCAAGTTCTGATCGTCGTGACCGTTCTGGCGGACGCCACGGTGGATTGAGGAGATGGATCATGCAGGATTTGGTTTATGTACTGATTACGATCGCTTTTTTTCTAGCGTCGATCGCCTACGTGCATTTCTGCGAGCGAGTGAAGTGAGGAGGATCCTATGAGCGCGGAATCCATCATCATGCTGGTGGTGAGTGCCTTAACGGCGGTCTATCTGTTTTACGCACTGTTGCGTCCGGAGAAGTTCTGAGATGACAGCCAACGGATGGTTGCAAATACTATTTTTTCTCGCCCTGGTCTTCCTCGTGACCAAGCCATTGGGCGTCTACATGGCGCGGTTGTTCGCGGGTGAGCGGACCTTCCTCCACCCGGTCTTGCGGCCGATCGAGAAACTGCTCTATCGCTTGACCGGCGTGGAGGAAACACATGAGATGCGCTGGACCGAGTATGCCATTTCGATGCTCTTGTTCAGCGTGGTTTCCATGTTGCTCCTGTACTTGCTCGAACGCCTCCAAGGCTTCTTGCCGTGGAATCCGCAGAAATTAGGGGCAGTCAGCCCGGCCTCTCTGGCCTTCAATACAGCCGCCTCGTTTACCACCAATACCAACTGGCAGAACTATGCAGGCGAAACCACCATGAGTTATTTCACGCAGATGGCCGGTCTCGCTTATCACAATTTCGTTTCCGCCGGGGTCGGAATTACGCTCGCGATCGCCTTCATTCGCGGGATCGCCCGCCGTCAGATGCCAACCATCGGCAACTTTTGGGTTGACCTGGTCCGCAGCTGCCTGTGGGTGCTGTTGCCTTTCTGCGTGGTGGGTTCATTGCTCCTAGTGTCGCAGGGCGCGGTCCAGAATCTTCGTCCCTATGACCGGGCTTCCCTGGTCGAACCGATCGAGACGCCGAAGTTAGGTGCGGACGGCAAGCCCCTACTCGGTCCCGACGGCAAACCAGTCATGGATACCGTGACCGAGCAGACCATCGCGCAAGGACCCGTGGCATCGCAGGAAATCATCAAAGAATGGGGAACCAATGGCGGCGGTTTTTTCAACGCCAATAGCGCCCATCCCTTCGAGAACCCCACCCCGCTCACCAACCTCATCGAGCTATTTTCCATCTTCGCCGTATCGGCGGGTCTGACCTACACGCTGGGCCGCATGACCGGCTCCCCGGCGCACGGCTGGGCCGTCTGGGCGGCCATGGCTATTTTGTTTCTGGCCGGTGTTACGGTCACTTACTGGGCGGAAACTCGCGGAAACCCGCTTCTCTCCGGCACCGACCAGCGGGCCAGTGCTGCCCAAGCCGGGGGCAACATGGAGGGCAAAGAGGTTCGTTTCGGAATTGCCGACAGCGCCCTGTTTGCCACGGTCACGACGGACGCGAGTTGCGGGGCTGTCAACAGCTGGCACGATTCGTTCACGCCGCTCGGTGGCATGATCCCGCTGGTCAACATCATGCTCAGTGAGGTGATTTTTGGGGGCGTGGGTGCCGGCATGTACGGAATGTTGATTTACGTGGTTTTGGCGGTTTTCATCGCCGGCCTCATGGTCGGTCGTACGCCCGAGTACCTGGGAAAGAAGATCGAAGCTTATGACGTCAAAATGGCCATGCTGGTCGCTTTGGTCTTTCCGCTGGTGATTCTGACGTTGGCCGGGCTGTCCGCGGTCCGGCCATTCGGCATCTCGAGCATCTCGAATCCCGGGCCGCATGGCTTGACCGAGATTATCTACGCCTTCACCTCACAAGCCGGCAACAACGGCTCCGCCTTCGCAGGCCTGAATGGCAACACGCTTTGGTACAACGTCGCGGGCGCGGTGACCATGTTGATCGGACGCTTCTGGATGATCATTCCGATGCTGGCGATCGCCGGAAATCTGGCGGGAAAGAAGTACGTGCCGCCTTCTCTCGGCACGTTCCCCGTGACTACGCCGCTGTTTACCGTGCTGCTGATCAGCGTGATCCTGATCGTGGGAGCGCTGACATTTTTCCCGGCACTGAGTCTCGGCCCGATCTTGGAGCACCTGCTGCTCGGGGCGGGCAAGACCTTCTGAGGATCCTGTTATGGCCAAAAAGAAACGAGCGATTTGGGAATGGAAGATTGTTCGGCGGGCAATCGCGGATGCAATTCTCAAGCTGAACCCGCGCACCATGATGGGCAACCCGGTCATGTTCGTGGTGGAGATCGGCAGCGTGATCACCACGGTGTTGCTTTTGCGAGGGGGATCGTCGTTCTCCTTCAACCTGCAGATCACGCTGTGGCTGTGGTTCACCGTGCTGTTCGCGAACTTTGCCGAGGCCATGGCCGAAGGTCGCGGCAAGGCCCAGGCGGACACCTTGCGCAAGGCCCGGTCGGAAACCATCGCCAACCGATTAGGCTGCGATGGTGAGGTGGAGAAAGTGGCGAGCTCGAAGTTGCGGGCGGGCGACGTGGTTCTGGTATCCGCGAGCGAGTTCATTCCTTCCGACGGCGAGATCCTCGAAGGTGTCGCCTCGGTCGATGAATCCGCCATTACGGGCGAATCCGCGCCCGTGATTCGCGAGGCCGGAGGAGACCGTTCGGCGGTGACCGGAGGTACGCGCGTCTTATCCGACCGTATCAAGGTGAAAATTACCTCGAACCCGGGAGAGACCTTTCTCGACCGCATGATCGCCCTGGTCGAAGGCGCGGAGCGGCAGAAGACTCCCAATGAGATTGCCCTGAACATTCTTCTCGCCGGTTTGACCATCATCTTCCTGCTCGCCGTGGTGACCTTGCAGCCCTTTGCCATTTATTCGGGTTCGCCACAAACCGTGTTCGTTCTCGTCTCCCTGTTGGTTTGCCTCATTCCCACGACCATCGGAGCCTTGCTCTCAGCCATCGGTATTGCCGGAATGGACCGCCTGGTGCAGCACAACGTGCTTGCCATGTCGGGTCGTGCCGTCGAAGCCGCCGGAGATGTCAACACGCTCTTGCTCGATAAGACCGGTACGATCACACTGGGCAATCGTCAAGCCTCGCGGTTTGTGCCTGCGCCCGGTGTAAGCGAGCAGGAGCTTGCCGACGCCGCCCAGCTGTCCTCCCTGGCCGATGAGACTCCCGAGGGTCGCTCGATCGTTGTTTTGGCCAAGGAGAAATACGGCTTGCGCGGGCGTGAACTCTCTTCCCACGAGGCGCACTTTGTGCCTTTTACGGCGCAGACGCGCATGTCGGGTCTGGATCTTAACGGATTCGAAATCCGAAAGGGTGCGGCCGACGCCGTGCAAACCTACCTCTTCCAACATGGTCGCGAAGTCCCGGCCGAGGTCAAGGCCACGGTAGAACAGATTGCACGTTCGGGAGGCACGCCCTTGGTGGTGGCGGAAAAACGCCGCGGCGCCCTGGGCGTCATCGAGCTGAAGGATGTGGTCAAAGGTGGAATCAGCGAACGCTTCGAGCAATTGCGAGCCATGGGTATCAAGACGGTGATGATCACCGGCGATAACCCGCTTACGGCGGCTGCGATCGCGCGCGAAGCCGGAGTCGATGACTTCCTGGCGCAGGCCACTCCCAAAGACAAGATGGACCTTATTAAGAGAGAGCAGGCCGAAGGCAAGCTGGTGGCGATGACCGGCGACGGTACCAACGATGCGCCGGCGCTCGCTCAGGCCGACGTAGGCGTGGCCATGAACACGGGCACCCAGGCCGCCAAGGAGGCCGGCAACATGGTGGACCTCGACTCGAATCCCACGAAGCTGATTGAAGTCGTCAGGATCGGCAAGCAATTGCTGATGACGCGCGGATCGTTGACCACCTTTTCCATCGCGAACGATGTGGCGAAGTATTTCGCCATTATCCCGGCCATGTTTGCCGGAACCTTTCCCGTATTGAATGCGCTCAATATCATGCGCCTCAAAACCCCGGAATCGGCGATTCTTTCCGCGGTGATCTTTAACGCGGTGATTATCATCGCCCTGATCCCGCTCGCCCTGCGCGGCGTCAAATACCGTCCCATGGGTGCAGCCGCGCTATTGCGCAGCAATCTGTGGATCTACGGTGCGGGCGGCATCGTCATTCCGTTCCTGGGTATCAAATTGATCGACGTGGTAATCACCGGAGTTGGTCTTGCCTGAAAGGGAAGCTCTCATGAAGCAGAATCTTATTACCGCAATCCGGATGACGATCGCGACCACCATCCTGCTCGGGATCCTTTATCCGCTGGCCATAACCGGTATCGCGCAGGTGCTGTTTCCCAAGAAAGCTAACGGCCAACTCATCGAGGCCAAGGGAAAAATCGTCGGCTCTCGCCTTATCGGACAAGCTTTCCTCTCGCCCGGTTATTTTCACTCTCGCCCGTCATATGCAGGAAACGGGTACGATGCCACGAATTCGAACGGCTCGCAGTGGGGACCCACCAATCAAAAACTCGTCGACCGCGTGAAGAGCGACACCGCCCAAGCCCAGGCCGAAAACCCGGGGGCCGCGGTCCCTATTGACTTGGTCACGGCCTCTGCCTCCGGTCTTGATCCCGACATCACGCCGGCAGCGGCAGCTTTCCAGACGAAACGCGTGGCCAACGCACGAGGAATCAGTGAAGAGCAACTGCGTCTGCTGGTAGCCAAACATACCCAAGATCGTCAGTGGGGGTTCCTGGGAGAGCCGCGGATCAATGTCCTCGAATTGAACCTTGACCTTGATCAGCAGTTTCCACTCACGAAGCAGGCCAGCACCAACTAGGGGCGAGACGCCCTTTCGGCTTCGAGTTCGGTCAGCTTTTCCATGACGCACGGGCGGATTGGCGAGAGGCGCGTGGCACGCCCTCGCGCCCTGGGGCAAAGGCGCTGCGCCGACCTGACTGTAAGTCCCTGACAATCGGAAAGTTAAGGTTCAAGGCCGAGTATTTCCCATCGTGCTTTGGACAACAAGGCCGATTATCGCCATTAACCGGACTTATGGTACGCATTCGAACTTTGAATGCCCATTTGAGCCATTTGTGTTCTATCTTTTCTCGAGCACGTATCAGGGGTTCGTGGAGGGGCAAATGGCGCGCCTGACAAGGGTTTCTCGAATTATGCTGGCAGCGATGGTCGTTTCCAGCTTCGCGGCAGCGCAAACCACCGAGACCTCCAGTGCTGCGCTCGAGAAGCTCAATTACTTCGTCGGGACCTGGACACTCGAAGTGCACATGAAAATCAGCCCGTTCGGGTCAAGAGCCTTCTTTGGTATGGAGCACAACGAGTGGATGCCCGGTGGTTTCCTGCTGGTGTCCCGCCAGGATGGAGAGACCGCGGCCGCCTCGGCTGGACTCGCGGTCATGGCATATAACACCCAAGAAAAGTCCTACACCTATCATGTTGTCAAGGACACGGGAGAAGCAGAGGATCTCAAGGGAAGCTTCGCCGGTGACACGTGGACGTGGACGAGCTCCCCGGTAGCGGGTAAGCAGGCGCCGCAATCCCGACTCATTGTCCAGGAAATTTCTCCCACATCGTATAACCTCAAGTTCGAGACCTCCCCGGAAGGACGTGATTGGTCCACGGTCATGGAGGGGAAAGCCGTTAAGGTCGCCACGCGCACTCGCCAGGACGTCGCCTTTCTACGGTGACGACACCTCGATGGTTGAGCCAGAAACCTCCCGGACACGGCCCCGGCTAAGGGTTCCGAGGCCGCGACTTTTGTCCCGTTTCGGGGTTCATGACAGTAAGCCTGCGGGCGACATGAGTTGCCCCAAGGCCCTCAGGGTCCTGTGGAATTGGGTGTCTGAAGGGGGTCTAGAATGCGACATTTACGACATCTCGTTTTGCTGAGTCTCCTGATTTTACCTGCGGTTTCCGCTCACGCCGGGGTTGCCGTTGGAGTTGGGGTCGGCGTCGCTCCCGGATACATCGGTCCTGCGCCTGTGTGTGCCTACGGCTACTACCCCTATTATCCTTACGCCTGCGCACCACTTGGCTACTACGGTCCACAGTGGTTCGTCGGTGGTGTGTTTATTGGAGCCGGCCCCTGGTATCGCGGCTACTATGGGCATAGTTTCTATCGAGGCCCTTATTACGGTGGATGGTATGGCCGCGGATGGTATGGTCCACACGCTCTCCCTCATGCCGGCTATGGCTACAATAGCCGAGCCGTTCCCGTCTATCGCGGTCCCGTCGCCCACGCCCAGCTTGGCAATGGATTCCGGGGCGGTGCCGGCGGTTTCCGCGGCAGCGGACGCCGCTAACCGCCGCGAGGGGTGCCTCAAGTAAAAACGGGCCGTCCGCTGATCGGGCGGCCCGCTTAGTTTTGTGAACTCATAGCCGCGCGATACGGCTTCCGGCGTGGCATATCGAGGTAGGTACCCGCGAGTTTGTCAGTCCTTTTTAACCTTCCTGTAATGGTGCTGTAACTTTTCTTGCGTACCATTCCCCTCGATTTGACAACCCACCTCCAAGGAGGGAGGAACGCATGTTGAAGATGACCAAAGCATCGCTTGTCCCAAGGAAAATGTTGGCACTGGTCACTGCCTTGACCACCGTCCTGGGGCCGTGTGTTACGCCGACGTACGCCGCTCCGCGCCCGACCGCCACGCCCATTCAGCACTTGGTAGTTGTTTTCCAGGAAAATGTCTCCTTTGATCACTATTTCGGAACCTATCCCAATGCCTTAAATCCATCTGGCGAACCTGCCTTTCATGCCCGCCCCGGGACGCCGACCGTCAACGGTTACACGCCCGCCTTACTGACGCACAACCCGAATCTGAATCCCGCAAATGGGTCAGGCGCAACCAATCCCTTCCGTCTTGACCGCAGCCAGGCGGTCACCCAAGATCAAGACCACGACTACATGCCGGAACAACAGGCCTTTGATATGGGCGCCATGGACTTGTTCCCCGAGTTTGTGGGCACGGCCGGTCCACCACCGAGCGGACATACAATTGTGGACACGACTGGGCTGAACATGGGCTATTACGATGGCAACACGGTTACCGCTCTTTGGCACTATGCGCAGCAGTACGCGATGAATGACAATTTCTTTGGCACGACCTTTGGTCCGTCAACACCCGGGGCTCTCAACTTAGTCTCGGGACAAACCAATGGCGTAAGCAAGACGATAAACGGAACAAGCGATGAGGTGGATGGTGGCAATGGAACACTCAGTGTCATTGGCGATCCCGATCCGCTCGGCGATGTCTGTTCCGATCCCACTCGGAACCAGGTTCAGATGGGCGGAAAAAATATCGGCGATCTGTTGAACGCTGCCGGTATTACTTGGGGATCGTTTATGGGCGGCTTCAATCTGAAGATCACCAATTCCAACGGCACCACCGGCTGCAACCGTAGCTCGAGCAACCTTGCTGGCACGACCAACGACTACATCCCGCACCACGCCTGGTTCCAGTATTATGCCTCTACGGCAAACCCCATGCATACGCGTCCGGCTTCAATTGCTGAAATCGGACACAATGGTCCCGCCAATCATGAGTATGATCTGGACGATTTCTTTACCGCCTTGAGTGCCGGCAATTTCCCAGCGGTTAGCATCATCAAAGCCCTAGCCATCCAAGACGGACATGCCGGCTACTCTGATCCGCTGGATGAACAAAAATTTCTAGTCAAGCTCATAAATACCCTCCAGGAGCAGGATGAATGGGGAACTACGGCCGTGGTTATCATGTACGATGACTCCGACGGCTGGTATGACCATCAATTGGGACCGATTGTGAATGGGTCGAGCGGGCCGGCCGACGCTCTCACAGGTCCGGGCACTTGCGGTTCGGCCACCAATTCCTTATCCGGTCCGCAACCCAAGAAGAACCCTCATGCTCTGGGTCGCTGCGGCTATGGGCCACGCGAACCCTTTCTCGTGATCTCACCTTGGGCCAAGGAGAACTTTGTTGATCACACCGTCGCCGACCAGAGTTCCGTACTTCGCTTCATTGAAGACAACTGGCTGAGCGGAGAGCGCATACTCGGCTCGTTTGACTCTATCGCCAGTCCCATTACCCAGATGTTCAACTTCACCCGCAACGCAGCCAGCCTTGATCGCAAGCTGAAATTGGATTCAGCCACTGGCCAACCGGTATTTTAGTTCCCGACAAAACCCAACGACTCGCCTGGGCCGAGAATATCGGTCGAGGTGAGTCGTTCCGGGGCCAACAAGCCTGCCGCGCTCCGACTCGAGCCACCAGGGCGAGTGCTTGCCAACTTTCCCAGCAAACTTAGGTTGCGCCAACCAGAGCAGCCTTTTAGTTTTATGAAATGGTCTTACCGCCAGGCAAAGCTGTACCTGAGCGATACGCCATACTGGCAGAATCTATCGCAGCTGAACTCGACGTTGTTATTGACTAAGCTGCATCCCCCTCGGGGTCTTGTGGCGGAATTACGATCATAACGGCAAGGCTCATGCGGCGCATTCTAGCCGCCCTGCCGTGCCGTTGTTATATTCTTAGGGTCCTTCGGAAAGGCCGGTGGTGATTACACGTCGAACGTTTCTCGGTCGATCGAGCCTGCTGGCTGCCACGCTGGCCAGCGGCAAGGAAAGATGGCTCAAGGCGATGGCGCACGCTGTGCCTACCATGCCCGTGGCGCTCGATGTCACGACTCTCGCGCAATTTGTGGATCCGCTTCCCATCCCAGAAATTGCGCAATCCGAGGGACAGAGGCCCAGCCCCGCCGATCCCAAAAGGAATGTTCCGTTCTACCGCATCCAAGCGCAGGCCATCGCCACGAAAGTTCACCGCGATCTGCCACCGACCAGGTTCTGGAGCTTCGGGACATCTACGCCTGGTCCGACGTTCGAGGCTCGTTCGGGAGAACCGCTGCTGGTGGAGTGGGTGAATGGCCTGCCCAACGATCATTTTCTGCCCATCGACCACACGATCCATGGCGCCGAGCAGGACAAACCGGCGGTTCGCACCGTGGTGCACCTGCATGGGGCGAAAACCGGACCGGAAAGCGACGGATATCCGGAGGATTGGATTGTACCCGGAAAGTCGTCACTCTATTACTATCCGAACCAGCAAGAAGCGGCCATGCTCTGGTATCACGATCACGCTCTGGGGATCAATCGTCTCAATGTGTATGCGGGATTGTTTGGAGTCTTCTTGATTCGGGACGGGGGCGAGGAGGCGCTCTCTTTGCCCAAGGGCAAATATGAGGTGCCGCTCATTCTTTGTGACCGCTTTCTGACACGCGAGGGCCAGCTTCTGTACCTGGTTTCGCCGGATCCCAAATCCCCCTGGGTTCCCGAGATCTTTGGCAACGCCATTCTGGTCAACGGCAAGCTCTTTCCCTATCTCGAGGTCGAACCCCGAAGATATCGATTTCGGGTGCTGAATGCCTCGAATGCCCGCTTCTACCACTTGTCGTTTGCCAACGATATGCCCTTTCACCAGATCGGAACCGACCAGGGATTACTGCCTGCGCCGGTTCCTCTCACGGAATTCGATATCGCACCCGCTGAACGCGCCGATCTCGTCGTCGACTTTAGCGAGCATCGGGGCGCGCAATTGGTGCTTATGAACCAGGCTTTCGTGGTCATGCAATTCCGGGTCTCGTCGGGGAAAACGGTCGAGACCAGTTCCTTGCCTTCCGCCCTGAGGCCCATTTCCAAGATTCCGGAGTCCGAAGCCGTGGCGACGCGGTTATTGACCCTCGACGAGTTTGTCAACCGGGCAGGCAATCCGGTCATGCTGCTGTTGAATGCTTCCCATTGGAAATATCCGGTTACGGAAAAGCCCGTGCTCGGATCGACGGAAATCTGGACCTTCATCAACCCCACGAAAGACTCGCATCCCATTCATCTGCACCTGGTTCGCTTCCAAATCCTCGACCGGCAACCCTACGAGCCATGGCTGTTCCAGAGCAAGCGTCAATTACACTTCTTAGGACCGCCAAAACCTCCCGACCCGAGTGAGGCAGGCTGGAAGGATACCGTGCGCGCGCATCCTCGAATGGTGACGCGGATCATTGTGCCTTTCGAGGGTTTTACCGGACGGTATGTGTGGCACTGCCACATCCTCGAGCATGAGGATAATGAAATGATGCGTCCTTACGAGGTGATTCCCGCAGCCTGAGACACACTGCGGAAGGTGTTCAGAACGCAGGCCTTGTAAAGATCGCAAGGGATTGTAAGCCATTGTCAACGGGCGTTTGGGCGGGTATGATTATGGACACCTTGCATTCGGGCTCCAACATCAGGTCACGAGGGCCGGGCTGGTAAGCAAAACGACCCTGATACATAGAAAGAGATCCAAGTCGCATCGACCCGTGTGACGAGCGTCACCGACAGATATCCGCGCCAACAATTATCGAAGAGGTGAGTGCCATGACCCGCCCACGCGTTCTGATTGCCGATGACCACAATCTGGTGGCTGAACTGTGTAAGAAGTTGCTCGAAGCGGAGTTTGATGTGGTGGGCACGGTAAGCGACGGTCGAGCTCTGGTTCGAGCCGCCGCCGAACTGAGGCCGGACGTGATTGTGATCGATGTGGCGATGCCCATCCTGAATGGGCTCGATGCCGGCCAGCAAATCAAACAGATGTTCCCGGCAATCAAGCTGGTTTATTTGACCATGAATCCCGACGCCCAAATTACCGCCGAGGCGTTCCGGCGCGGGGCTGCCGGTTATCTGCTAAAAACCTGCGCCGCTGCGGAGATGGTCTCCTGTGTTCGCGAGGTATTGCGGGGCAAGACCTACATGTCATCGCGCATCCCCAGGGACACGGTGGATTTTTTGCGAAGGCACGACAAAAAGCTGGTGGAAGAGCAAGAAAAACTCACCGGCAGGCAGCGTGAAGTCCTGCAGCTGCTGGCGGAAGGAAAGGCGATGAAAGAGGTCGGCGCCATCCTGAACATGACCACCCGCACGGTCGCCTTTCACAAGTACCGCATCATGGAGGTGCTGGGTGCCAAAAGCAGTGCTGATCTTGTCAAATATGCGGTGAAGAACCACATGACCGCTGCCTAGCCCGTTCGATCCCGCATTTTCCCCCTCTACGATCGTTCTAGGCTCTGCCTAGGTAAGTCCCTCGCCAGCAAGCGGTTGAGCTGCGCACTTCAGGCGCCTCTCGTTGCAGGCCCTTTTGGACTCTTTAACGCCGAGGAGCGGATTTCATTGAGCTGGAACCAGTGGTGCACCAAAATTGCGTCTGTAAGTCTTGACAGTGTTCTCGAGCGCATTTTCCTCATACCCTGATCGATGAGGCGGAGACTGCGAGCTTGGTTGCAAGCGACACCGCGTTTTTCATATAGGCCGCAAAAGGGAGGCATCCATGTCCAGGTGGTTGGGAGCGATTCTGCTCTGTGCGGCTATGGTTTCCTCTGAAGGGCAAACGGCGTCATCCAAGTTTCAGCCCGGAACGATCACCGAGGTCGCCACTCATCAAAATGCGCCGGGAGAATCGAGCGACGTTGCCCGCTACGACGTTTCGGTGAAGGTCGGCAACACCATCTACAAAGTGCTGTACACCCCGCCGAATGGCGCTAGCATGGTCAAGTATTCCGCCGGAGTTGAACTATTGGTTTTGGTCGGAAGCGACACGCTAACTTTTAACAGCCAGCTCTCCGGCATGACGGTAGTGCCGATTTTGAGCCGGCAGACGCTCCAGGCTCCGAGCGGCCCCGATTTGTCCAAGGTGCCCGGTCAGTACTTCTCGATGAAGCAGCAGCGTCTTTCCCAAACCCTCAACCTGAGTGATGACCAGCAGGCCAGGATCAAGCCGATCTTGGAACAGGAGACCGGCGAGGTGGGACAGATTTTCGAGAATCCGGCCCTTTCCCGCAAGGACAAGCTCAACCGCTGGGAGAAAATTGTGCAGTCCTCCGACGACAAGATCAAACCCTACCTGTCCCAAACACAGTTGCAGAA
>DATJVZ010000082.1:0-6523 GCA_035501575.1 Terriglobales bacterium
GGTTGAGGGGGCCTTTAATGGTCTTCTCGAAGCCTGCCTTCTCTGCCGCCAGCCGGTATTGGCCGGGCGGCAAAAGAGGGATCGTGTAGGAGCCATCCCCCTGTGTGAGGCTGCTGCGGGTCATCCCCGTATCAGAGTCCACCGCCGTTACCGTAACGCCGGGAATGAGCGCACCCGACTGGTCCCGAACTGTTCCAGTGAAGCTGCCTTGGACTTGCTGCGCTCGTAAGTCAACATTTTGACCGACTGACAGCGCCAGGATGGCGCATAAACCTCCTTGAACGACACGACGCATTTTCGTGGCCTCCCTTGCCAAGTGCCGTGCCGCAAGAAATGAACAGTCACTGGACAAGCACCTGGATCGATTTTTCGCCCAATTCCAGCCCTCTCCGTCTCTATATAGCTGAAATGCAAGTTTGGTAAATTGAAGAAGCCCTGTCTCGCGTAAGGCCGCCGTACTGCCGACGATCATTTGACGATTACTGGATAGTAGCTCCAGTCGGTTCCGAGTGGACGGATGCCAACCGAGTAGTACCCGGGCGCGATTCGGGAAAGATCAAGCACTACGTCCATCTTGGTCATCTCATTCTCGATTGTTGCGGTTCCGGAGGTCCTGGTGAGGGGCTCACCGAATTCCTGCCTAAGGATAGCAACCTCATATGTACCGGCACGGCTCCCCTCCGGGAAGTAGAAGGTCACGTCGTCAAAGCCCCTTGGGAATACCAGCGGTCCTTTGCCGGGTCCTTGATCACCGCGAAGGACTAACGGGCTTCTTATGTCGGCGACGATATGATTATGCGCGGTAATTACAGCCGGCGGACGTGATCGCCACATCCACCAGCCGAGCGATAGACTGAGGATGACGGCGGCTGCGATACTTAGATATGCCGCACGCCTTCGCCACACCACCTGTTTGCGAAGCTCGGTGTACTCACGGAAGCAGGGACTGCACGTCCCGAGGTGTTCGATCCAGTCGTTGACCTGGTCAAGCCCGAGTTTACGGAACGCCATGGCCCTCAAAATCTCATTGCCGGGGCATCCGGCTCGCTCCGGATTGGGAAAACCTCCTCCAAGTGCAACGCGCTGGTAGGCCTTAATCAATCGCATCTCCTCTCGCTTTGCGGGCGCTTGATTACGCATGAGCTTCGCCCCCTTTGCCAGGCCTGCCTGAGCCCTTCCGCCTCATAATGCGATCGCGGACCCCTCCATATGCCTTATTGTAAAGAACCTGTGCACTGTTGACCGTGGTCTTCAGGAAACGTGCGGTATCTTTCCAGTTGTAGCCGGCGATCTCCCTGAAGTAAAACGTGTTCCGTGCGCGCTGGTTCATGAACTGAATCAGCTCCCCTGCAAGCAGTTGATCCTCAATTGTTGGCTGGGTGCTGGGTGTTCGAGAACCGATGTGGGCATCAAGGTCCTGATCCGTGCCGACATATACAAGCCTAGGCTGTTTTGCCAGATATCGGTGGAACCTGCGAATAAAGGCAACATAGAGGTAACTGTCGAGATTTCGGATTGGTTTCCCGCTCTGCCGTTGGCCTTTTCGCGCTCGCGATGTCGCCAGGAGTACTATTTCAAGTATGTTAGCGGCCACGGCTGAGTCCTGGTCGAATCGCTGGGAGTACGAAAGCATGCGGGCCCAGTTTCGCCGTGCGGCATCAAGGAGGTCTGTCTCGACCACACTCCCAGAGCCTTTCGCTTCCCAAATCCAGACCGGTGGATCAATTTCGAATTCCCCACGCATGGTCGCCGCCAGCCTCTCCACTCCCAGTGGTCCAGAATTCTAACATCCGCCCAAGGTCCCGAAGCGATCTTTCCCCCCTAATATGGAGGAGCCCACAAGAGATCAAAAACTTAAAGTCCCATACGATTTTGTCCTCCGTCTGGATTCTCAGTTGGTTGCAGCACCAGGACAAGTTGACCTACTTCCGCTAAGCGTGTTGGTAATTTCCGGCTCTCTCAATATGGGGCAATACGCGTAAAGACGACCAGGCACCCAATCCGCCGGAGGCAATGGGGGAGTCTGTCTATTCGCAAACCCGTCGCGTCGAGGGCAGTCGTGTCAACTAGGCCCGTCCGATTTGCGGCCTGAGCTAACTCGTTCATCAGGAGGCAGTTGGCGGTCGACGAACCATGTCGGTGCGATTGCGCCAGGGCAGGTTGTATGAAGGGCCAAGGAAATACAGCTGAAGGGAACGGCCGGAGTGGGGGCGCCGTTGGCACGGATGCCGTGCGGGCATCCGTCATCTGGACTTCCGAACTGGACGCCATACTCCTCGATGGATATACACGAGGCTGGGCCGGCGCCCGCGAAGCGGTCAATAAGATTCAGGCGTTGCGCCCTAAATGGCGCAGCTACATCATTTGGAGCCGCGCCGAGCAGCTTGGTTTCCAACAGGACTACGTTATTAAGCGTCCACCGTGGTCGGCTGCGGACGATGCCGCGTTGATGGATTTCGCTCAAGAGCAGTCGATAGAAACCATCGCAGGTTGGCTGCATCGGCCGGCAATGGCGGTCCGCAAGAGGTTTTCGAAACTGCGTGAAAGTGCCAGGGTCATGGATAACTACACCCAATTGGAATTGGCCCGGGATTTACGGGTGAGCCCTAAGACAGTTCGCCAGTGGGAAGCGGCAGGTGTGCTGAAGCGCCGGGCCGGGCGAATCACCCATGAATCACTTGAGCTATTCCTCCGGAAGTGCGGCTCAGAAATAAACTACGACGCGCTGGATGCGGAGATACAGGAGTGGCTCAGAGAATCTGCGGGTTACATTCCACCGAGAGAACAACGTATCGGGAACGGTCGGGTCCTAAAGCATCTTGACAAGGTCAGAGTTTGCCCGCGGTGTGGCCGCAAAACTCGGGGCAATGCGCATTGGCGCCATGTCAAATCGTGCACAGATAAGGTGAAGCATGCGAAAGCCGGCAGCGAAATGGTGCAGCGGTAGGGTACTCACTCGTTCGTGGTCCGCACAATGTAATTATCCGCCTCGCGGCGCCATGACTCGAATGAGGGGTAACCGTCCAGCGGGTATGACGACCAATGTTCATCCCAGTAGAATACCCAATAATCGACGGTTCGGGCACTTCGCGGGTGCGCACGAGCGCGGTACACAACGGCGTTGAACCAACCGTCCTTTCGGGGCTCAGCGAAGAAGCGTTCCTCGCCCCACTTCAGAAGGGCTTTCCACCGTTGCGTGTAGCTCTCTGGGGCGAGCGTGCCGCGCAGTTCTGTATCCGCTTCGAGAAAACCCGGGCAGCGGCGCTCAATCTCTCGCGTCACAGTTTCAGGGAATCGGGTATCTGCTTCTAAGAGTGAGCGCAACCAGTAAGTGAATGCCTCCCATTCCATGTATTCGGCCACTGCCGTTTCCAGGCGCTCGGTGCCAACCGACCTGGAAACCTTGATCATGCGGCGTTTTTCTTCCCGCAGTTCGCAGGCATCGAGGACCTCATCGCCACAGCTCTCGGACGCGCTCCGCCACTCCTCAAATGACGGGTACGAGGCCGGAGGCTGATGCTTCCATTGTTTCGCGCACCACTGCGCATAGGCCCAGTCGCGTGCGTAAGCGAGATCACGAACTGCATAGAAGGTGACGGCTCGTAACCAACCCCCCTGCTTCGATTCCGCAAGGACACTTTCCGCGATCCATTCCCGTATACGTCGATCAACGCGCACCCCCACACCCGGCCCCGCTTCCAAGTTCAGGCGATCCGACCCAACCAGCCCCGGACAGCGTTCCACGATAATTCGGGAAAGCCAGTCAGGAACTTTTCGCTCGACTTCCGCGATCGTGTGCACCCATAGGCTGAACGCATTCCACTCGACATATTGATGTCGTGCGTGGAGGAGTAATTTCCAATGTATTCGTCTCGCCTGGCGGTCGGCCTCCCTGCGCGCCATCTCGGAGGCGTGAATTTCCATCTTGCTCGGCCGCCACGGACGCTTTCTAACGGTGTTCGTCATATCGAGTTCGTCGTCTCGCCGGGTCGATCGTGCGTCACATCCTTTGGCACGCGAAGAGGGACAGATTATAAGCGCAATGCATCAGCGCGGCCGCCGTGGTGGAACCCGACACGACGCGGACCCCGCCATAGAGAATACCACTCACGGCGAAGCAGGCGCATTGAAGCAAGGTAAGAGGCTGGTGAAAGGCGGCGAACACGAGCGCGGTAAGAATGACAGCGGCCGGGATCCCGCAAGTCCGCGCGACGAGCGGAAGCAGGCACCCGCGGAAGAACGATTCTTCCGCAACAGGACCAAGAGTTACCGCCAAAGCCAAAAGGTTCAAAGGGATGTGAGGAGACGAGATGTAGATTTTGGGCCCCACGACAAGACCCACCACACCACCCCAGAGTGTTCCGCCGAGAAGCGCGCCAAGTAAATGACGGCAGGATGGCAGCGTCCAGCCCAAAGCCCGCCAGATAGCGCCCCCGCGGCGGATCCTGAGCGAAACATAAAGTGCCAGGATCACCCACACCAGGACAAGCGCTTGGAGCGTCGCAGGTGGTTGACGGAGCGCACCGGGGCGCAGGATATGAAGGGGGATGGCAAGCTGAAAGAAAGCCCCCAATGCGACGACACAGATCAGAAACACGCAGATGTCCGTGTAGTCCCAAAGACAATTGGAGCCGGGATCTGAAATTCGCAATTTCGTGAATATCTGGTGTCTTGGGGAACCACCACGCTGGCAGGCATTATCACTTTGCAAACGATTTCTCACCTGACCCGCAAGTATTCAAACTCCGGTGCCGTTCGGAAGGGAGTCTCCGGCGATGTGATCGGGTGAGCGAGTAGATCGATCAATTCCGGCGCTGCGTTCCCCAGGAATTTTGCGGTTTCGCGGACATGGGCGATCCTCTCCGGCTCGAATCCCATGAGGCGCGCGCAAGTGGCGTCGGCGGCGATCGGATCATCCGAGAGTACAACCTTGCCATGAGCGCGAGAAGTCCCGGCGAGTGGGCCGTTACCCTCCATCGCTACAATTGCATCGGCAATGACGAAGTGCACTGGCACCGTTGCACAAATATCCACGATGCTGGACTCAATGTCGCGCCAGTGCAAAACGTTCTTAGGCCAGCCATATTTGGCGCCGGGAACCACTCCAAACATGTTCTTCATGCTGAGCGTGATGCCCGACCAGTGATGGGTTTTCACTTTGGGCATGGAGACCACGAAGTCCGATTGGAAAACCGTGCGGGGAAGCCAAAGGTATCCCAAGCCGGTGTAGTTTGCGCGAAGCTTGATCTTCGCGAGTTCGTCACGGTTCAAATCGACAAAAGGAATCCTTTGCTCGTCCAGCAAAGCCCGGAACCCAGTCTCGCGAAGCACCCACTCTGTGTCGCGCCGGTGCCCGGGACCCTCGGCGATGGTGACGGAAGCAGCCCCAAGCTGGCGGAAGCATTGCGCGGCGGCGACCACCAGGAGGGGATGGGTGTTGATCGCGGCGCCGGGTGAGAAGTCCACCAGATTTGGCTTGAGCAGCACGGTTTTGCCGCGTACATCGAGGTTAAACAATCGCAGCCCGTTCATCAAATCCCCCTCCAGGCGCTCGGAATACGTGTCGGCATGCAGTATGGCCACGCGGGAACGAGGCGGGCGCCGATCCCGATCATACTTGGGCACCAGAAACGGAAGGCCGGTGGCCGCTCCGGCGGCGAGGCCCATTGAGCCCGCAATCAGGTTTCTTCGGGTCATCCCACCCCCTTGAAAGCGTTTCCTTGCACCAGGCAATCCAGGGCAACGATTACTACCGCAAGCGTCGCAGTATCCACGATCAGATCGGGGTCTAAATCCGACAGGCGATTCGCCAGACACTCCATGGGCCGGTCGTAGGCATCGAGAGCGAGAAGGGACCACGCCAGGCTCCAAGGTGCAGAACAGGTTGCGACCGAGTGCTCCAGCCAATCAAGGCTCGCGCGTATGATGGGGGAGTCTTCCCCGTGCAGGGCGAGCAACGCCACCGCCGTGGTATCGAGGTGGGCGGCCATAGGAACGCCGTAAACGACACTATTTCCGGCGTTCCACCCGCCCTCGGGACATGCTCGATCAAGCAGCATTTCGGTCCCCCGCCGGATGCGGAGGGCCACCCTTCGCGGCTTGCAGCAAACGAACGCCTGCTTCAGAGCAATCAACGAAAAAGCCGTAGGGATGACCCAACTGCAAGTGTCCGGCATCCAGGGCCATCCGTATTTATCAGGATCGAAGCGCACGCGGGTGTCGGAAATGCGAAACTTCCATTTCCACAACCAATGCGATTCTTTCCCCTTCACGTCCAACAACCATTCCAGGGCGCGCTCGATGGCAGGGGTCATGATGCCGCCATTAATGAGCGCCGTCGCCGCCAAAGCCGTGAGGCCCGATCCCCCCCAATCGTCACCTAGGAAGGCCGGCCAGCTTCCATCCGGATTCTGTGCGCCGAGGAGAAACTGAAGGCCGCGGGCGCGGGCGGGGCTTGAATCCCGTCGTAGGGCCACTAGAGCAAGGCAGGTCGGTTCGAGATCGGCTTGTTCCGACGCTTGCC
>DATJVZ010000083.1:0-46571 GCA_035501575.1 Terriglobales bacterium
GGTCAGCTTCACTTCGTGGTTGGCGGTGCTACTGTCGGTATCCCGCTCGAAGTAATAGTCGTACAGTGAGATGTTCGAATAGTCCCGCTGAATCAACCGCCCGCTCGGAGTGTAGTACTTGGCGGTAGTAAGGGCGAGTCCGGTATTTTCCGACAAGGGATAGACGGTTTGCACCAGGCCCTTACCGAAAGTGGTTTCGCCCACGATCAGACCGCGGTCATGATCTTGAATGGCCCCGGCGACAATCTCCGCCGCCGACGCCGTGCCGCGATTCACCAACACCACGAGGGGATAATCCTTGCCCCCGTTGCCATTTCTGGCCACATAGCGCTTCTCGGGTGAGCTCCGGCCGTGATGGGACACAATGACTTGGCCTTTATGCAGGAACTTGTCAGCGACATCGACCCCCTCGCTGAGCAGGCCGCCAGGATTCGAGCGCAGATCGAGCACCAAGCCCTTCAGGTCACCCATTTCATCGAGGGCCTTCTGTACTTCCTGCTCGGTCTTATCGTTGAAGCCGGTGATGTGCATGTAGCCGATGCCCGGTCGCAGCAGAAAATGCAAATCCACGCTGTAGCGGGGAATCTCGGCGCGCACCACGGCAAACTCCAGTGGTTTATCCGAGCCCTCACGCAGAATAGTGATATGGACCGTGGTGCCTTTGGGCCCTTTCAGCAAATCGGCCACGTCGCTCGTGCTCATGTTGTCCGTGGACTTTCCGTCCACCGCCACGATGATGTCGCCCGGGCGAATTCCGGCGCGGTAGGCGGGGGTGCCCACGAACGGCGCAATCACAATCACCTTATTGTTTCGCGGACCGACGGTCATGCCCACGCCGTAATACTTTCCCTGCTGGTCTTCGCGCAACAGGGCATAGGCCTTGGGATCAAAAAAGTTGGAGTGGGGATCGAGCACATGCAACATTCCAGGAATAGCGCCGTCGTAAATGGCTTTGTCGGCATTCACCGGTTCGGCGTAGTTCTGCTCCACGAGGTTGTATACCTGAGTAAACTCGCGCAAGCTGTCCCGAGCCTCGTTATCGCTTCCGCTGGCTGCTGCGGGAGTGATCTTCTGTCCGAAGACCATCCCTAAAAAGCCACAACTAGCAAGTACAAAAAGGACTAGGAAGAGGGCGCGACGCGAACTGCCAACCATCGTGGAATCCTTGGGTTCGGGCTTGGAAAGACCCCGTCACCGCATTTAGAAGGCCAGTATAGCACGTGGAAAACTCCCCCCGATCGATTTTCCCGACCAAGAGTAACTCAACAAGCTACGCCTATCCAGATAGATGCGGGAAGCCAGGAAAGTGATGCAACGAGCGACCCAAAAGGCTGATGGCTCCACCATCTCATGCGCAACAGCGCCGAAGGATTGCCAAGGCAGCCCGCCTAGAGATCATAATCGGGCCCGATTGCTGCCGATGCACCTCGGCAGTATGATGAGTTCGATGGGATTTTCCGAAACCATCTTCCTATTCTTCTTGGCCCTGCTCATCTTCGGCCCCAAGAAATTGCCGGAGATCGCGCGTCAGGTTGGCAAAGCGCTCAATGAGTTCAAGCGCGCTTCGAATGAGTTCAAGGCGCAGATTGCCTCCGAGATCGCCCAACTCGAGGTCGAGAACCAGCGGCAGGCTCTTCCCCCGGCCAAGCAGCCGGAGGGCACAATGGCCACGCTACCCCCGGCGTCGCCCGAGGTGAACCATGATCCCGCCCTGGTTCCGGAGCTTGCGACGGAGCCAAACGCGGCGACGAAAGCGGGTCCCGATGCCTGAGATCGCAGCCGAACTGCCTTCCGACGGAGCCGAGCCGGAAACCATGCCAGCCATGAGTTTCCTCGAACACCTCGAGGAACTACGAAGGAGGATCTTCTATTCGCTGATCTCGGTGGCCGTAGGCTTTTTTCTCTGCTGGGGCGTCGCCGAAAATATCGTCGGCTGGATGCAGAAGCCCATCATGGAAGCGCTCAAGCGCAACAACATGCCCCAGACGCTCGTCTACCTGAATCCCACCGATCCCTTCAATCTTTACCTCAAGGTGGGCTTGTTGGCGGGATTGTTTGTGGCTTGTCCATTTGTGCTCTATCAGGTGTGGATGTTTATTTCTCCCGGTCTTTACCGGAACGAGAAGCGCTATGTGGTGCCATTCATGATCTCGACCATCGCGCTGTTCCTGTCGGGAGGGTACTTCGGCTACAAACTTGTCTATCCTGCCGCGCTCGATTTCCTGATCGGGTATGGCAAGCAATTTCAGCCCATGATCACGATCCACGAGTATACGGATCTGTTCTTGACCGTGATTCTTGGCCTGGGAGTGGTTTTTGAGCTGCCTATCTTAGTCTTCTTTCTCGCCTTGATGGGCGTCGTCAGCGCGGGCTGGATGTGGCGCAATATCCGCTACTCGATCCTCGTCATATTCATCATTGCCGCCGTGCTGACCCCGACCAGCGACATACTCAACATGTGCATCTTTGCCGCTCCCATGGTTGGTCTTTACCTGCTGAGCATCGGGATTGCCTACCTGGTCCACCCGAAGCAGAGGAAGGCACGGGCTGCAGGACGACTCTGATGGGAACTTCCGGCTGCCAGCCCCAACCTTTTGCGAAGATGCCGTGAAGATCCAGCGCTTCGCCATCGCCTGCCTGACTCTGTGCTTACTCCCATTTTCCTGTACCCAGGCGAGAGAGACCGCCCGAGGGCCGAACCCGGGCGTGGCAGAATCGGCTTCGCTTGCCCCCAGCGTCCCGGATCGGTCGGCGGCTCCAAACTCTCCCCCTAAATTCGAATCCAGCCGTGCCTTCCAGTATATAAAGGAGATCGTGGCCTTCGGCCCGCGTCCGATCGGGAGCCAAAATCACAAGAAAGTCGAGGAGTACATTCTTTCCCATCTGAAGGGCGATTCGGTGGAAGAGGATGCCTTCACCATCGAAACCACGGAAGGGAAGTTTCCGGTGCACAACCTCATCGCCAAATTTCCCGGTTCCCGCGACGGAATCATCGTGATCGCCAGCCATTACGACACCAATTATCCCCTGCGGGATACGCCCTATGTGGGGGCGAACGATGGAGGCTCCTCGAGCGCTCTGTTGCTCGAATTGGCCAACCAATTGCGCGGCAAGAAGCGCGAGGGGTACAGCGTATGGCTGCTCTGGGACGACGCCGAGGAATCCATGCGGCTACCCTGGTACGATCCCGAGAGCTTGTACGGAGTGCGTCACTTAGTCCAGAAGTGGCAGGCCGACGGCACGATCAAGCAGATCAAAGCCTTGCTTTTGGAAGACATGATCGGCGATGCCGACCTTCATATTGAGCGCGAGGCAAACTCCACCCCGTGGCTGGAAGACATGATCTATCAGGCGGCCACTCGACTGGGTTATCAGTCCCACTTTTTTGCACGCACCTCCCAGATTGAAGATGATCACATGCCATTTCTTGAGCACGGCGTGCCCTCCGCCGATTTGATTGACTTCGAGTATGGCTACAACAACGTCTTCTGGCACACGCCCCAGGATACGGTCGACAAGCTCAATCCGAAGAGCCTGGAGATCGTAGGAACCGTGACTCTGGAGACGGTTCAGATGCTGGACCAGAAGGACTAGCTGGCCCGCCTCGGGGATCGAGGACCCAGTCGCAAATCGAGGGCTAGAGGCGGCTGAAAATTCCAGAAGATATGCAGAAGAGGTTCGGATTCAAACCTCTAGGCGCTGCCGATGGCCCGGTCAAGACAGCCATATTCAGGAGAATTCCGCCTGCCTGTACGACTACTAGACACTGGCAAAGTGACTGAAAATGGATCGATTTGCCGAGGTACGAGAGGAGCATCTGCGGTCGGGTTCCGCATCGCACCAATCGGCGCTATGGCTACGCGGCGGTTTAGGAGCGGCAATTGCATGAGGCTTCTGTACGGAGACGCTCCCACTTGAGATCGGGGCCAGCAGAGTGACCAACACCGTAGACCGCCGGAAAGCTCCTTTTTCCTTGCTCTTAGGCCATCGCCGGTGCCGGCACTGGCTCTTCCTGATTTTACTGATCCTGCTCCCCTCTGGCGAACTAGCCTCCCAGACTGGTGGCGAGCAGACGCCGTTTAAGCCCCTTCGCCTAGACATCACTCCGCTTATCGGTTATCGAACCAGCATGAGCTTTCCGACCGGGCAGGATCAGCACACAACAACCCCCAATCTCATCTTCGATGCCAAACCGAGCTACGGAATAGCCGTCGGAGGGCGCCTCAACGAATTCGACTTGATCGAATTCCGCTGGGCGAGACAGGATAGTCGTGTCCATGTGCAAGGTAGTGTTCCGTCGTCCAGTGAGAAAGTGACTCTCGATCAGTTCCAGGGCGATTTCACACACGAATACATTCTGGACAACTTGCCTATTTGGGCGCGACCCTTCGTGATGGGCAGCGTCGGCGCCACCCACATTGGCGACGGAACGAACGGCTTCACTCGCTTTTCCTTCGGTTTGGGAGGGGGCATCAAACTCTACGTCTCTCGCCACTTCGGCTTCAGGCTACAAGGGGAATGGCTGCCGCTGGTGATCAATCCCCAGGTGACGTTCGTCTGTGGAGGCGGGTGTGCGGTGCTCTTGAGTGGCACGGTTGTTTCACAGGGCGAGATCGTGGCCGGACCCCTATTCCGGTTCTGAAAGCCGTTCTGGTCCCTTCAACGATTGACGGCAACTCGAGCTCTTTCGTGCTCGAGCTTGGTCTCGATCTCGACGACACTTTCGGCGACCCGGGGCGAATACAGTGCTCTGACCCAGTTCGAGTTCTCCCACTCCGGTTGAGCACGCACTGCCGACCCGAAATAGCGCAGCGCCTCCTCGTGTTCCTGCGACTGCCAGCTCGCCACGGCCCGCGCCATCGTCCCCTCCGGCGGAATCTGTCGGTTGGTTCGAATCGCGGTCAGCACTTCGAGCGCATCGCGATACTCGCGAACCTCTATCTTTGCCCAAGCTAATCGAAGGGAAGGCGTCACCGTCCGTGGACGTTGCTGGACCTCCTCGGAGAGTAGATCAATTGCTTTTGGGTAGTCTCCGTTCAGATAGTGCCACCAGCCCAACTCGCCCGCGAGTTTAGGGGTCTGATCGGCATCGCCTTGCGTGAACTCGGCCTCCAGCCTGCGAGCCGCTTCCGGATTACCGGACAAGAGGGCCAGGCCAGCCTCGGCCACTTCGGCATCCTTTGGCAGGTGGCCGTTGCTGCTTTCTGCCCAGCGCCGAAATTCCACCACCGCGTTGCGCCGGTCCGATGCCGCCAGGGCCTGAGCGTACGCGACGATCATTTCCGGGTTCGAGGAATCTTGCTCGAGGAGCTTTCGGTAGGTCGCGGCTGCCGCGGAGAAGATGGCCTGGGCGAACTGCGCGCGCGCCAGCAATTCCAACACTTTTGGCTGTTCCGGCTGAACCCGCAACGATCGGTTCGCCAATTGCTCGGCTTCGGGATAACGGTGCGTCTCGAACGCGATCTGCGCTTTCGCCGATAAGAAGATGTAGGCAACCGCCAGATCGCGCTCCGGGCGCACGGCCCAGCCCTCACGTGCCATCAGCTGCTGCACTTGGGCAATTCGCTCCGCAGGCAGCGGGTGCGATCGAAAGTATCCTCCCAAGGTCTCGAGAGCGACCTCGGAGAGTTCCCCTTGTGGCGTTTTCGCCTTTACTTGATATTCTCGGTACAACCGCGCCAAGGATTCGAACATACGAATGACACCATTGGCCGAATATCCCGTTTCCACTGCTAAACGCGTGCCTTCCCGGTCTGCCTCGAGCTCCTGGTCCTTGCTATATCCGGCCACAAATATCTCGACCGGCAAGGCTACGAGCCCTCCCAGGGGAATCTTGCGCAGCGCCTCCTCCTGCTGCGCTCGCTCGGCGCAGTGGTAGTGGTCGATGTGCTCGATTTCATGACCGACAACTGCCGCCAGTTCGTCTTCGCTGTCCATCAGCGCCAGCAGTCCCTGAGCGACGTAAACGTGCCCGCCCGGCAGAGCAAACGCGTTGATCGAGTACGGGTTCGGAATGTAATGAAAGCGGTAGGGAAGTTTGCGGTGAGCATGGCTGGCCAATTGTGATCCTACCTGGGTTAGATAACGTTCGATGGTGGTCACTTCAGGCGCTTGATGGTTGCTCACGCGATACTTGCGTGCCAGTTCGTCTCCGATGCGGATCTCTTCTTGATCGCTCATCCGAGTAAAGGTGACGGGCATCCGCATTAGTTCTTGCTCGCTATCGGCCACCAGGTACAGCAACGCAGCCGGGCTGGCAGGTACGTCAACCTTGCGGCGCTCGCTGACCACCACGGACGTGATGCCTAACAAGATGATGCCGGCCAATGCCATCCAACGCTTCATAAGTATTGCCGTAAGAGCTCGCGATTTCGGGTGTAAAGGAACGATACGAGCAGCAGGGCCGCGCCCAGCACCATCAAGGTCAGATAACGGTCTCGCGGGTCCAACCTCCACACATCCACCAGCAAAATCTTCGCTGCGCAAAGCAGTAACAGCCCCAATCCCGTCAGCCGGAAGCTGCGCTCGCCCAGCCATAAGGCCAGCAGGAAGACCGCGACACCTTCTACACCCCAGGAAAGCGTGACCATGCCGTGTCGCATTTCAATCGCCAGCAGCGCCGTCAACAGCCCGACGGCGATGAAAAACAGGAGTTGCTCGGGACGCCAGACCACCCACTGCAACCGACGAATGAGTCCTTGCTCGGAACTTATTTCGCCCCGCTTGCGAAGGTGGAAAGCTAACGGCAACGACGCGAACAGGAGCGCAATCGCCGTCCCTGCCGTGATCCAGCGGTTTTCCCAACCTGTCCCA
This sequence comes from Terriglobales bacterium, assembly GCA_035501575.1. Classification (GTDB taxonomy): domain Bacteria; phylum Acidobacteriota; class Terriglobia; order Terriglobales; family Acidobacteriaceae; genus JAFAGX01. The sequence continues at coordinate 6,814 of DATJVZ010000083.1, forward strand.
GGGAAATAGCTACGCTCGTAGAAATTGTGCAGCACAGAGCGAAATAACACGCCCACGGCAACCAGCAGTCCCTGATGGAGGAAGATCCTCTTTCCGCTGCGTACGGCAACCAGCAGCAGGGCAAACACCAGAGCAGCCCACGCACCCGCTACCCAATCGGCTGGCAGTTCAAAGCGCATCAGCGAAGCGAATGTAATCGTGCCCAACCAACAACTGACCTCCGGGACCTTGTGCTCCTTATCCGATAGATCATGCCGGCTCTCGTCGAGCCTCCAATAGGCGTAGAAGAAGGCCAAGCCAAGAGGAAGCACGCTATAAAACCGCGGGCTGATCTCGCCGGGACCACCGGAGGCGTTCAGATTGACGAAGAACATTCTTAGGAAGCTGGCGGCAAGCAAGGCATATCCCTGCAGTCGCAGGTCCAGGTTTCGCCTTGTCAAGCCCAGCTCCAAGAGAATCAAGCCGCCGACCATCCAGGCATCGGCCACGCTGACCGGCCGCAGTTCGTACCAGGCAAGCAAAGCGAGCAGGAAAGATGCCGCCCAGGTATAGGCGGCCGTCAATCCTCCAGACGATAAGCGAGGTTGGCCAACCTTCGGGCTGGAGCTGCCATCACCCGTCCAACCCGACGTAAGGTAGAGCAAGAGCGAAACCAACGAGACGGTTAGCAGCCGTAGGGTCAATCCATGATAGGTGTTGGTAGCCTCTAGATTGATCGCCAGAGCCCGAATGACCGAGACGAGACCGAGGATGTTCGCTTGATATCTGAGCTCCGGCAAGCTAAAGCGGCGTCCAGCCACCATCAGTCCCAGTCCGAGTGCGCACCATGCGACCGCCGTCCAGGATTCGGGAAACGCCATCCAGGCCGCCATCAGCAGCATCGCCGCCCCTGCGTACGACAGCTTTTTCATCATGCGGCGGTCGAACTCCCGGGTGAAGAATTCGGCCCATCGTCGAACCACCCAATGAGCATTGGCGTAGAAAACCGCAGCCGCCACAACGAACACCGTGGCCAGAGCGAAGTCGGCGCGCATGTCTGCACCGTCCATGCGCCTGCCGTAGATGCGGGCTGCGTCCACGCCGATCATCTGGCCGGCCACAAGTGCCGAGGCCAACATTCCCAGCCGGCGAAAGACGACTTCCTTTGTCCAAACCCCGATCAGCAGCAACGCCTCCGCTTCGAGCAGCCACAGCACCGACAAACGAGCGCCGGAATAACGGAACGGGAAGGCGGCAAGGAGAAGAACAACTCCCAGCGTCGACAGTACGATGACGGCAGTGCGTCGCCGCCGGGTGATCGGGAGCTGTCCGAGCAGCGTTTCGAGCGCCCCAATCGCAAGCAGAGCCCAAAACGCCCACTCCGGATGGAGCGACTGGTACTTGAACAAGGCCAGCAGCAAAGCTGTATTGAGCAAGGCCGCCGCCGTCGAGATGCGCTCCTGGCCTTCGTCGCTCGGCCGGCGGAATACGTAGGAGGCACGGAAGATCAGCCAGTACAGCAGCAGAAGTCCGGCACTGGCTGTAAATTCCGGAAAGGGATGTCGTTTCCCATGCATCGGCTCGATAATGGGGCGCAGCCACAGATAGTGGTTCAGATAGCTGGCCAGAATCCCGAATATTTCGAGTTGGAACCACTGCATGCGTCCGACGATTACCACCAAGCCGGCTGCCAGCAGGGCACCTGCTGAGAGGCTGTACACGTTGGAGTGGCTGATGGTGACGGTTAAAAATGCGAGCAGGAATGCCAAACCGGTCACTACCTGCGAGCGATAGCGCAAAGTGTGGGCGACCATGGCTGCCGCCACGATGAACATCAGTACCAGGTCCTCGGCTTGCGACTGAAGCACCTGCGCGGCCGCCACGTGGTACATGGCGTACGTGGTGAAGAACAACAGTGCCCATCCGCCACCGATGCCTGCGCGCGCCAGGATTCGGTAGCGCTCCTTGCGGTCGAAGCAAATCCCAGCTCCCAGCATAGCGCCGCTCGTTACCATTCCCACTAGAACTTTGCCGGCAGGACCGAGTGTCTTAAGTTGATAGGCGAGAAAGAAGGAGACGCCGAGCACTAAGATGACGATCCCCAACTTGTTGAGCCAGTTTGTGCCCAGCATCTCTTCGACATCGAGCGAGGACATCAGACGATCGCCTTGAGAAAACAGTGTCGGCGCGGGCGGGGAGTAGGAATGCGGCGGTGGCGGGACGACACACTCGCCTTGGGAAAGAGGCTTCGCCGTGCCAGGCTCGGCCGGCTCGAGTAACTCCTCGATTAGAGATACCGGACCGGAAATGGGAGTTGCGGGAGCGGAGATAGGAGGTGAAGGGGCGTAAATCGGAGGTGGAGGCGGAGGCGGGGAGACGACAGAGGTGACTCGAGGCTGGGGAATTCTCGGTGGCGGTTCGGGGGCTTCGCGGCTAGCCGGTCTGGTTTGGAATTTCTCGACCGCCTGTTCCAAGGCGGAAATGCGGGAAACTAAATCGTGCCATCTCTGTTGATCTTGCTCTCGCTCGAGCCTGCGGCTAACGTTCGCCCGCCAAATCAGTATCCAGGGACCAAACAGCACCAGAAGCACGATCCCGACGATAACGATTACAGCGTCCATCGCGTTCCAGCGTGGGAACACACAAGACTACAAGCGCACAGAAAATTACGCCAGGTTTTTCCAGCGGAATGGCGAGTCGTCGGTCTGGGAACCGAGTAAGATCAAATTAGTCGGCTAACTTGCTTGAGGCGTCCTTGAACCAGCCACTGTTCTGGATTCTGTTCAACCTTTTCGTACTCCTTATGCTGGCGCTTGATCTCTGGATTCTGAACCGGCCGGCGCACCGCCTCACCTTCCGCCGGGCGCTGGCTTGGAGTCTCACCTGGATCCTGTTGGCGGCCGGGTTCGCGGCTCTGCTTTATTTTCGGCAAGGCCGCGAGATCTCGATCGAGTTCACGGCAGCTTATCTCGTCGAGTTCTCTCTCAGCGTGGACAATTTGTTCATTTTTCTGCTCCTCTTCCGATCGTTTCGTGTTCCCCCGGAGCTTCAACCCAAGGTGTTGTCCTGGGGCATTCTCGGGGCGCTGGTGATGCGCGCCACCTTCATACTGGTGGGGATTGAGTTGATGCGGATGTTTCACTGGATCCTCTACCTATTCGGAGCTTTTCTTATCGTCAGCGGACTCCGGCTATTCCGCCATCACCAGCTGGGCGTGGAGGATGTGGAGAAGAATCTTCTGCTGCGCTGGTTTCGACGCTGGATCCCGGTAACCGAGGACTATGAAGGTGAGAAGTTCTTTGTTCGGCGCCAGGGCCTCTATGCCACACCCTTGGCGCTGGTGCTGTTCGTCGTGGAAACCACGGATCTGCTGCTGGCCACCGACTCCATCCCCGCCGCCTTGGCGATCACCCGCAACCCCTTCATCGTTTATGCCTCCAATGCGTTTGCCGTCCTCGGGTTGCGTTCGCTCTTCTTTGTGCTGGCGGGGATGATGGAAATTTTTGAATACCTGCATTTCGGCCTCGCCTTCGTGCTGATTTTTATCGGAGCCAAGATGGTAGCCGCCGATTACTACCCAATTCCAACCGGCCTAACGCTCGCGATCGTGGCCGCAGTGTTGTTGCTCTCCGTGGTGGCATCCATAATCCATCCCGGACATGAGATTTAAAGACCCCGCCATAAACCTAGGCAAAAGGCGCCTTCAACCACCTGTCTCGTACCGCTCAGACCTTCGGGAAGTCCAGGAAATGAGATAGACAAGGCAGGCATTCCACCCGCGCTCGGCGGCCGGTTAGCGGGTGGAGTTTAAGCTATGATGGGTTTTCCATGATCCGGGTGAGAGTTGAGGTAGCGCCGCGCCCTTATCAAGTCCTGATTCGAAGCGGACTGCTCGCTCAGGCCGGCGAGCAGTTGCGCGAATGGTCAGGCGGAACGCCAGCCTTGTTTGTGATAACCGTTCCCGTCCTCCGGCGCCGATGGGGCAAGCCGTTGATCGAGTCCCTGTCCGCTGCGGGATTCAGAGCGCGGTGGCTCGAGATGCCGGATGGCGAACCGCATAAGACCTTAACCACGGTGGAGCAGCTCGCCGAGAAACTGGCGCGGCTGGATGCAGATCGTGACGCCGTGATCGTCGCCTTCGGAGGCGGGGTGGTAGGCGACGTAGCCGGTCTGGTGGCCTCGCTTTATATGCGCGGTGTGAGGGTGGTTCAGGTCCCCACTACCGTGCTGGGACAGGTGGATGCCTCGATCGGGGGAAAGACAGGAGTCAACCTGTCAGCCGGGAAGAATCTGGTCGGCACGTTTCATCAGCCGCTCGGCGTGTTGGTTGATCCCGAGGTGCTGTCCAGTTTGTCCGACCGTCAGTTCCGCGCCGGACTTTATGAATCTTTGAAGTGCGGAGTCATTGGCAAGCCGGAGTTGTTCGATCGGCTGGAGAAGGCTGACTGGAAAGCCCTGCGCCGCGATGCGGAGACGCTCGAATGGGTGATCGCCCAGTCAATTCGGCTGAAAGCGGACGTGGTCTCCAAGGATGAACGGGAGAACGGACTCAGGCGGGTGCTCAACTTTGGACACACCATCGGGCACGCACTCGAGGCCGAGACTCGCTATCGGCGTTTCTTGCACGGAGAAGCCATTGCTTGGGGCATGATTGCGGCGGCGCAAATTGCAGGGCAGATGGGAGTGTGTTCGCCGGCTACCAGGCAGCGCATCGAAGACGCCGTCCTCAGGGCAGGTTCTCTACCCAAAGTAGAGGTTCGCAGCCGAGACATTCTCGCGCGGTTGGCGACAGACAAGAAAACCCGCAACAGCGTAGTGCATTTTGTGCTGCCGCGCGCGTTGGGAGAGGTCGAAATCGTCAATTACGTGCCCGAGAGTCTGGTCCTCGAAACGGTCGGCGAGTTGCGAAGGCTGAGTAAGCGGGAGTGACGGTCGACGACGGTCAAGTCTTCGACGTTGATCGCAGAAGAGGGACGTTTTACATGTCGGTCCAGCCCGACGGTTGGAGTTCCATCAACCGGAGTGATCGCGAGAAAACCAAGGTGCTTGGCGCCGCTCCTCTCGGATCGAGCGATCCGGAGACAGCGGCGCGAGCGATCCGGGAGATGTTTACTTCGATTGCTCCGCGCTACGACTTCCTGAACCACCTGCTATCGTTCCGGATCGATGGGCTGTGGTGGCGACGGGCCGCCGGAAGTTTTGCCTCGATTCTCACCCAGCCGGCAAGTCATGCTCTCGATTTATGCTGCGGAACGGGGGATATGACGTTGGCGCTTCTTGGCCAAGCTCGCGGATCGGGGGCGAAGATCGTCGGCGCCGATTTTTCCCACGCCATGCTCGAACGCGCCCGACAGAAGTCGGCGGGCACGTCTCTCGCATGGATCGAAGCCGACGCCCTGCATTTGCCATTTCCGGACTCGCAGTTTGCGCTGGTCACCGCGGCATTCGGCTTCCGCAACTTAACGGACTACGATGCCAGCCTGTTGGAGATTGTGCGGGTGCTGAAGCCGGGCGGTGCGTGCGGCATTCTGGATTTTGGCGAGCCGCAGGGTGTGATTGGGAGTGTCTATGGCATCTATTTCCGCCGGGTCTTGCCGGTGATTGGCACGATCCTCTCGGGAGTGCGCGGTCCGTACGCCTACTTACCCGCCTCCGTGGAACGGTTTCCACCGCCCCGAGAGATGGTCGAGCGTATGCGCCTGTCGGGCTTTCGCGAGGCTTCCTGGACGCCTTACACGTTTGGGATTGCGGGCCTGTACCGGGGCAAAAAATGAGGCCTCCAGGTTAACTTCCGACTGCGCTATCCACTGGCGGCGGAATGTTGCGGGGACGAGGGGGCGGCGACGGAGTCGGCAAACGCATCCCGAATCGTGTAACGAATGACCTTTTCGTAGTCGGTGTTCAGAAAGTTACGCAAGGCGCTGGTATCCATGATGTACTGGCCAGTCATATAAGGCAAAGCTGTGGGCGGAATTGCCGAGATGCCAAACTTCCAAAGCAGCCTCAGAACCAGACCAAAGGCCAGCGTCCCGGGCACGCGCCGCAATTGCCCATTAGCCATCTGAATGCATTGTCCGTAGGTTAGAGCCTCGCCCTTTCCCGCCACGTTCAGCACGGTAAGGCGTTGGAATTCTGGCTCGGTTTTGCGAACGATGTAGGCGAGCAGACGGGCCATGTCATCCACGTGGACAAACTGAATCTTATTGCTGAGGTATTGGTCTCCGTAGGGCAACATCATGGGAAGACGCTTGCCGGCGGCGCGCATTCGGGCGGCTCCCTTGCCTGGGCCGTTCGGTGTGCCGCGAAAGGCTCCCAGCAGATAATTCTCCACCGTGGCGCCGGCAAAGATATGGGGCCGGAGCATGTATACGCTGCAACCGCGCAGGCTCGGCGCCCGCTGTTGCACCACTTGCTCGGCTTCCATCTTGTGCACGGCGTAGGGCAGGGAGTGTGCGCGCAAAGGGAAGTCCTCCCTGGCGGGCTCGGGGAAATCGGAACCGTAAACGGAAACGCTGCTGGGGAAGAGGAACTTCTCGACGATCACCTGATCGCGGTTGGCTTCGGAAATTGCTTCCATAACCCGGGCGGTTCCGGCGACATTAACCTGCCACATGCGGTCCACATCGAGGATCCCGGTGCGCACCGGATCGATCACGAACGCCAAGTGAAGGAAAGCCACCGGGCGAGTTTCTTTCAGCAGAACCAACAACTGGGCACAGGATTCCTCCCGGCCGAAGTCCATCTGCACGAAGCGCTCGGGGTGGTGAATCTCGGGAGGATGCAGATCGACGCCGATAATCTCGTGATCTCGCAGCAGCGGAAGCAGGCGTGCTCCGAGGTTACCGGAAATTCCAGTGACCAGGACGGTTCGAGTGGCACTCCCCATTTATTTTGGCCCAGGAGGCGGCGGGCTCGACTTGCCGGCGGGCAGGGAAGCTCCCGGCCCACCCGACAGCGCACGCGGCGGCGGCTCGGGTCCAAAGTACGCCTCATTCAAGGTCGAAGTCGCAGACTCTTGCAGGCTGTGCATCTCCTCCTGCAAGTGCTGGGAGCGCAAGGTCCCCCTGATCTCTTCCTTCACCTGCTCGAGCGGCAGCGTCTCTACGGATTTCACCTTGTAGATGAAATACCCGCTCTGGTCAGCGATCACAGGCGAGATTTGCCCGGCCTTCAATTGCATGATGGAGGCGTGGGCGGCAGGAAGAGCCGCCTGACGCATCTTTCCTAAGCTGACACTGGGAGCGTTCGACTTGATTCCCGCCGCCTCGAAGGCTTCTGCCTGCAACTTGGCGAAGTCGGCTCCCGCCACGGCGCGCGCTCGGAGCTTGTCGGCTTCATCCTTCATCGCCTGCCCGGACTCTTGGCTGGACTTTTGTTCTCCGGCAGCACCAGGTTTCTTATCGTCGTCGTCCTTGCCAGCCGCCTCACTCGCAGACCGCTTCATCAGGGGAACGTAGATTCGATCTAGGTCAACCTGCACGAACTTGTCGGGATTGGCGTGATAGTAATCTTGGATTTGTTGATCCGAGACCTGCGACGCCTTCTCCTGCACGGCTTTGTTCAGTTCCTGGGACAGCACTTGGATGCGCGCCACCCGCATGCGCTCCTCAAACTCGGGGCCTTTGTCCAAGCCCATCTCCTCCGCTCGGTTCGACATGACCAAAGCATTGGCATAACTCGCGGCGAATCGTCTCCGCGCTTGCCGCGGCATTGTGGGTTGCAGGGCATCCACAATGGCTTCAAACTGGCTGCGCGTAATCACCGTCTTGCAGTCGGCGGCGTGGGCTTTCTCCTCTGCCGGGGATGCGCATAATCCTTGGATGGTGATCACCACGGCATCAGGAGGAACCTCCGCCGGGTTGGATGCCGCCGGCGCTTCGTTAGGAGCGGCCGGAGTGCCCTGCGTCGCGCTGGTCTTAGCACTCGGGTTGGCCTGTGTTCCTCCAGGTCTTGGGCTGGCAGCTTGGCTCCAGGCCAACGTGGCCAGCAGGCAGACGAGCCCATAGCGAGTCATATCGGGGATTCCTCCAGCGGAGAAGATTCGAGCGAAGGTAAATCCTAGCACAAAGGCCTCGCGCTTTGGCGGCGTAACCACTGGAGGTTTCCTTCGGCGCCCGCGGGGATGCTACCCTACAGCGATACTGCCGCTATGGTGAAGACGCCTTCCAGTTTTAAGTTGATGCGAGCGGAGAAACGCGCGGTGGCGGGCCACTCTGTCCTGGCGGCCATGGCGATGACCACGCTCAAGATTGTCGTAGGCATGACCACCGGCAGTTTGGGAATTCTATCCGAAGCCGCCCATTCCGTGCTTGACCTGGTGGCAGCTTTCGTCACCTTCTTCTCGGTGCGCGTGTCGGACAAACCGGCCGACGCCGAGCACCAGTATGGGCACGACAAGATCGAGAATTTTTCCGCCTTCATTGAAACCAGCCTGCTGATCATCACTTTTATCTGGATCATTTATGAGGCCATCGCACGACTGTTTTACCGTCACGTCGAAATTGAGCCTAGCTGGATTGCATTCCTCGTTCTGTTCGTCTCCATGGGAGTGGATTGGTGGCGCTCCCGCGCCCTGGGAAGAATTGCCGCCAAATACCACAGTCAAGCCTTGGAAGCCGACGCCCTGCACTTTGCTACGGACATTTGGTCGAGCGGCGTGGTCGCCGTTGGCTTGATCCTGGTGCTCATCGGGCGCATGAGGTCGATCGAATGGCTGCGCGCCGCCGATCCTATTGCCGCGCTTTTCGTCGCCGGAGTGGTGGTGTATGTCAGCTCACGTCTGGCCCGCAAGACGATTGATGCGCTGGTGGATGCGGCACCCTCCGGTGTGCGCGCGAAAATTGTTGACGCGCTGGGGGAGGTCGATGGTCTCCTCGAAGTCGATCGGGTACGCATTCGCCGCTCGGGAGCCCGCTATTTTGCCGATCTCTCGATCGGGTTGGACCGCAATGTCACCTTCCAGCGTTCCGAGCAAGTCGCCGATGCCGTCACCGCCGCCGTGCGCGCGATCTTGCCCGATGCCGATGTGATGGTGCATTCCATCCCGCGACCGGCTGGGCGGGAAAACTTCTTTGATCGGGTTCGCGCCGTCGCCACCCGGAATAATCTGAACGTACACGATGTCAGCATCCAGGATCTGGGCGGCCGCCTGCATGTCGAACAGCACCTCGAACTGGATGAGCATCTGAGCCTTAAAGAGGCCCACGACCGTGTCACCGTGCTCGAAGCAGAGATTCGGCAGGACATTCCGGAAATCTCCTCGATCCTTACCCACATTGAAAGCGAACCCGCCACCATCGAGAGCGGCGATGGGATGGTGCGGGACGCCAACCTGGAAGTAAAATTAAAAGCCATCGTTTCCGAGTTTCCCGAGATTCTGGACGTGCACGACGTCGAGGTCAAGCGCGTAAGGGGACGCACCTATGTTTCCTTTCACGTCACTTTTTCCGACGAACTTCCCCTGGCCCGGGTGCACGACGTCCAGACGGACCTCGAGATTCGCTTCAAACAAGCAGCGCCGGGTCTTTTTCGGGTACTGATTCACCCCGAACCGAGCACGGATAATCGACGGTGATGCCGGCAGGGACAAGGACGGGCCATGATCGAAGTGAAGACCAGGTGGATTCGAGAACAGCAACTTGAAGCCGAGTCGGGCAGCGGACATCGGGTGCTCATCGATGCCGACAAGAAGACCGCCGCCAGCCCGATCGAATTGGTGCTCGTCGGCCTGTGCGGTTGTACCGCCTCCGATGTCGTGACTATCTTAGGCAAGAAACGCCAACCCTTGACCAGTTTGGAAATTCGGGCGGAGGCGGAACGGGCACCGAATCCCCCGGCAGTTTTTACGGCGATTCATTTGACCTACCGAGTTGGGGGAAAAGTCGCTCCCAAAGCCGTGGAAGATGCAGTGCGGCTGTCGGAGGAAAAATATTGCTCGGTAGCCGCCATGCTGAAGAAGACGGCGAAGTTCAGCTACGCCATCGAATATTCTGAGGCGTCTTAGCCTTCCGCGTCGTCACCCTGGGAGCGCGAGACGAGACGGTCTACCGTTTTCTGCTTCCCCCTGGGGTTCATGGCCGAGCACCGTGGTCGGCTGCCGGAGTTCGACAATCGCCAAGCGCCATCCCATCCGCGGGTATTTTTACATCGGCGGCGCCACCTTGCTTTGGGGAGCCGCGGCGAATTTGGGGCGCGCCGCATTCACCGGCCGGCTGTTGCCGCCCTCCCAAGTCCTCCATCCCATCGATCCGCTGATTCTGTCCCAGAGCCGGACTACCTTTTCCTTGCTGGTGCTGGCCGCCGTGCTTCCGCTAGTGCGTGGCTGGCAGCCGTTGCGCGTGCCCCTCCCCGACCTGGGGCGCATGGTCGTGTTGGGTATTTTGGGAGTGGCCGCCTCGAATTATTTTTACTATTTGGCAATCCAGAGGACCAATGTGGCCACAGCCATCATCCTGCAGTACACCGCTCCGGCTTGGGTGTTGCTCTATGGCCTGGCTCGCGGGTTGCAAAAACTCACTCTGCAACGCGTCCTGGCTGTGACCCTCGCGCTCGCGGGGATTGCCCTGGTGGTGGGCATCTGGGGAGGCACAGGGTTGCGGCTGGACGCGATGGGCGTGACGGCGGCCATGCTGGCCGCCTTCTCCTTCGCCTTTTATAACGTGGGCGGGCACAGCATTCTTTGCCGCTACGATCGCTGGACCGTACTGCTCTACACCATCCTGAGCGCATCCCTATTTTGGCTATGCCTCAATCCACCCTGGAAGATTGCCGCGGCGCATTACTCGCCCGCGCAATGGCTATTTCTGCTCGGTTTTTCTCTCATTTCCGTGCTGGTGCCGTTCGCCAGCTATTTTGCCGGACTGCAGCATCTGGAGCCGACGCAAGCGGTGGTGGTGAGCTGCATGGAACCAGCCTTTTCGATCTTGATCGCCCGCCTCGCGCTCGGGGAGATCATACGGCCGCTTCAGTCCGTGGGCATCGTGCTCGTGCTGCTGGCGATTGTCGTCGTCGAGCGTCCGGATGAGAGAACCAGGGAAGTAGTCGGTTTGCTAGAACCGATGGAATAAGACAGAGGTCGAGACTTGCCATACCTTGCTTAGGAAACCAGCAGTTAGAATAGTGGCTTGTAGGGCCGTTTCGGATTGAGGACTGGAACCATGTGCAGGAATATCAAGACCCTGTTTAATTTCGAACCCCCTGTAACCTCCGAGGAAGTTCGCGACGCCTCGCTGCAGTTCGTTCGCAAGATCAGCGGTTTCACCAAACCCTCGAGGGCAAACGAGGCGGTGTTCGCAGCCGCGGTGGATGAGATCACCGCCTGTGCGAGTCGTCTTCTCGATTTACTGGAAACTTCGGCACCACCGAAGAACCGAGAGGAAGTGGCCGCGAAAAAAAGGGCGCGTCTGCGACAAAGAATCGGGGCTTGAGTCTCGACTCCACAGCTCTGCCCTGACCACGGCGTCGCCTAGAGGGCTGAAGCCGCTCATCCCAGCTATTTTCCTGCAACATCGCCTATCGACCACAAACCTCAGGGCTCGAGCGGACTCCTCAGTCTGACGAGATGGAAGTAACGTCTCGCCTTCTTCACGTCCCTGGCAATTTGCTGACGCAAGGCTTCGACCGACTCGAATTTGATTTCATCGCGCAGTCTCTCGAAGAAATAGATCTCGACTTCGGTCTCGGGTTCGAGCCGGACGGGGTGAAAGTTCAGCAAATGGGTCTCGATGGCGAACGACTCGGCTCCGAATGTAGGCCGGTTGCCGAGGTTGGTGACGGACTGAAAGCACTCTTCTCCCACTCGGGTCTGGGTAATATAGACGCCGTCGACGGGAACAAGCTCTTCGTAGCGACTCAAATTAATCGTAGGCACGGTGTATTTGGCGCCGTATCCTCGTCCTCTTCCTGCCGTGGATAGAATGCTGAATGGTCTGGCCAACAAGTGGCGCGCGCGGCTGACGCGGCCTTCCTGGATCAACTTGCGAATGTGACGGCTCGAAACCGGCTCCCCTCGCAAGCGCATCTCGGAATAGACATGAACCTCAAACCCCATCTTTCGTCCGAACTCGGTGAGCAGGTTTACGTCGCCCGCCGCCTTGTGTCCAAAGTGAAAGTTGTAGCCTTCATGGACCTCCTCGGCCCGCAAGGCTTTTCTCAGGATGTCTTGCGCAAAGCGCTCGGGAGCCACGAGGGAAAGATCACGCGTAAAGGGAAGCAGGAGCACGGCGTCGAGCCCGGTTCGAGCGAGCAGCCGCACCTTTTCCGGCGTGGGAGTCAGCAGCTTGAGACCCGAGTCCGGCGAAAGTATGCGGATGGGGTGAGGCTCAAAGCTGACCGCCAAAGACTTCCGTCCGGACGCTCGGGCCCGAGCGACCACGGTACTGAGCACTTGGACATGGGCGCAATGCACTCCGTCAAAGTTCCCGACACTCACTATGGTCGGGCCGAAGTCGGCAGGAACATCCTCGAGTTTGTGAAACACGCGCATCTTAAGAATCAGAAAGTCACCGAAATCACGAGGGACTGGCCCCGGTTCGAACCGGGAACAGGTCGCGAAATTCTTATCCACTCGGCCGCGTTAAGCCCGCCCTTCCGGGCTCGGAGAGGAGGCACGAAGTTGGCGACGAATTGCCTCCCCAGCAAGTATAGATAATAGTGCACACTGGAAGGCTACAAGTCTAACCGCAACTTCCTCGATAGCGACAAGCACAATGTCGGCACAGCGTTTTCGTGGTGGCGAAACGGCGTTCACTTTCCTGGTTCACTCTTCGTCCTTGACTGTTGTCTTCGACTTGGATTAGAAATCAGCACTGATTGGGGGTACATTTGTGCCGGAGACTCAACGGCACTTAAGTCGTTCCCTTTGGCACGGCCTAGGGGCACGACTGATGGTTGCCGAAGGGCTTGGGCTTCCCATTCTGGACTCAATCTCGGACCATTCCGCGGGGGTGTCGGGAAGGTTTTTCGCAGCGGGCAACCGCCGGCGGGGGAGCGGTTTCTCGGTAGATGTTTCGACCAGATGGTGAGAGCGGGCCGAGCAGGGCGGGATGGAATTCCTAAGGGAAAGTAATTTCGCGGGAACTACTTCTCCGAAGATCCGGCTTGCTTCAGCAAGATTCCGGCGGCGAATGCAACCAGAGCGGCCAAGAGCCACTCGATTCGCCAAAGCTGAACGGCTTGAAAATCGGCGGGGTTCTGAACCGAATAGACAAGCCCTACCACGATTGCCGCTAAAACGCAGGCCGCACCCGCCGAGAAGGCCATGAACGAGGCGGTGGACAGCCCAAACCATTCCTTCAGTCGATGCAGTTCCTGGGTCTTCAAAAACTCTAAGGACTCAAGCCACCAAGAGTGCTCTGGCAGCTTGTCAGCTTTGGATGGTCGGGCGGCGCCGCAGACGTGGCAAAAACGTGCGCCGACGATAAACTCCGTCTCACAGCGATAACAGGCTTCCGCCAAAGTCTGAACGGATGTCTCCTGGCGGAGCGCCGGAGGTCGCCAGAACTCCTGCGATGCGTTCTGTACTGCTTCAGACATACTCCGATGTCTCATCTATCGCAAACGAGTGACCAAAGCCCGGGCTCGGTAACTCATTGAAATTGGCACCTGTTCGAGCCCGTATACCGACCACGCCCTTGACTTTCGTGCAAGATTTACTTCCTTGCCCCGCAAATTCGATTATGCTGATTATGCTCAGGAAGAGCTCTTCCTAAAGTAACTCTTTTGGTTCACTGACCTTTCGCGGCGGCGGGCGATCTTGACATCCAGGGCAGTTCTCCCCTAGGCGATGGTTGATTGGCCATAGGCCTACGGTCGCCGTCCGCAACCTTTTTCTTCGGCTACACGCCAGGAGGCGATTCGGGTCGGCCACGCGATCCAGCGCGCGATGCCCTGGGAGCCTTGTGCGGGTTAGGCGGCTTTTGTTGCTTCCGGCAAAGTAAAGTGGAACGAGCGTATCCTGATCTGGTAGCCAGATTCAGGAGGGTGGCGATGTACTGCAACTATTGTGGCAAGCTGATTCAGGACGACGCCAACGTGTGCGCCTATTGTGGGACCCGCGTAGGGGGGGTGCTGGCGCGAAAACGGCTGATTCGTCCCCGCAACGGGCGGAAGATTGCCGGCGTCTGCGCTGGATTTGCCGAATATTTCGACTTGGACCTCACTCTGGTGCGGGTGGTGTGGCTGATTTCGGCATTCTTGGGTGTCGGGCTAAGCTTCGTTGCCTATCTGGTCGCCTGGATCGTCATACCTGAGGAACCTTTGGCCTTGCCCGCTGCGGTGCCGGTGGCAGAGCGGGTTACCCACCCATCCTAGCCTTGCCTTCGCCCACTCGGGCTGGATCGCGCTGCCTTCGACCAAGCCGCTTGAGCGAGAACGTGCCAGCATTTCTTGACTCGCGAGCCGGGCAAAAGGCAAGAGGGCGGATCGCTTCCTAAGTGAATGAAAAGCAAACCCGGCCCGGGAGCTGGACCACCCCGGGGGCGGCAGGTAGATAAGCAGGGGAGTTAGTCATGCAGCAAGTAAAAAGCCGGGACGCGGAGATCTTCTACGAGGTCCTTGGCAGTGGTCCACCAGTCGTGTTGCTTCATCCCTTTCCGGCGAACCATGAATTTTGGCTGCCGGCGGCCCAAGCCCTGGTGTCACGCTACCAAGTTCTGCTTCCGGATCTGCGCGGGCACGGGGACTCTGGGGTGGGCGAGGGTCCGGCCACCATGGACAAGCACGCTGCGGACTTGGTCGCAGTACTGGACCAGGAACGTATCCGGCGGGCGGTATTGGTGGGGGTTTCGATCGGTGGTTACGTGCTGTTCGAGTTCTGGCGGAGAAGCGCGGATCGGGTGGCCGCTCTGGTGTTGTCGAACACGAAAGCGCAAGCCGACACAGCCGAGGGCAGGGCTATGCGCCTCGAGGCAGCCACCAGGGTAATGGAGCAGGGAACGGAGCCTTTTTTGGAAAGCATGCTCCCCAAGTTGCTGGGAGAGACTACGCGAAGGACGCGCCCGGATCTGGTTCAGGGCGCCTTGGGCATGATGCAGAAAATGTCGCCCGAAGATGTCGCTATGGTGCAGCGCGGCATGGCGGAACGGCGGGACTCGGTTGAGATTCTCGGCACCATGAAGGTGTCGACCCTGGTGCTCACAGGAGACGAAGACGTGCTCACGGGTGTCGGAGACGCCCAGTTGATCGAGCGCCATATTCCCGGCTGCCAGATGAAGGTGGTGGCCAAAGCGGGACACTATTCTGCTTGGGAACGGCCCGAGGAAGTGGGCAAGATTTTGCGGCAGTTTGTCGACACCGTGAGCAGCACCCGCTGACGACTCAGGGCAGCAATCCAGGCGCAGCCGGCCCTGAGTTACAATTCTCTCGCCATGGTTAACGCTTTTCTGGTCCCTGAGAAAACAGTGGTCAATGCAAAAGGGGACGGCACCGCCGCGGACATAAGCGGGGCCACCCATCGGGTGTTTCTGCTTACTCTTGATATCGTGAACATCATCGAACAGGAATCGCTCGATGTCCTGATCCAAGGATCCTCCGACGGAACGACCTGGAACCCGAAGCCGCTCATCAGTTTCCCGCAGAAGTTCTATCGCGGGCAGCATCCTCTGCTCCTGGACCTCGGGAATCGTAAAGAGGTAACGTTTGTCCGCGCCCACTGGGAGGTCTATCGCTGGGGTCGAGGCGATCCAACGCCGAGCTTTGAATTCAGCCTTAGCATCAAGGAAGTGCCCCCGGAGATCCTCAAGGAAGCGGCCGCGGAAGCGAAGGCACTGGTTTAACCGACCGTATGTCGGCCGCCTACGAACGCAATCATGCCCCAGGATCCTAGCGTGGTAATTCGCCCGGCGCGGAATGTTTCCGGAACCATCCGCCTGCCCGGAGACAAATCGATTTCCCATCGCTATGCCATGCTGGCAGCCATCGCTCAAGGAACCTCGCGCTTCGAGAACTTCTCGACCGGGGCGGACTGTGCCAGTACCTTGGGATGCCTGGCCAGTCTCGGAGTACGCTGGCAGAGGCAAGCCGATGCAGTCGAGATTCAAGGACTGGGACCGAGGCTCGAAACTCCGGACACCCCGTTGGATTGCGGTAACTCGGGTTCCACCATGCGCATGCTAAGCGGGATTCTTGCGGGACAGGAATTCACTAGCGAGCTCATAGGAGATCGATCGCTATCCCTCCGCCCCATGGCCAGGGTCATCACTCCTCTGGAATCGATGGGGGCCCGGATTCAAGCCACCGACGGCAAACGCCCGCCCCTTCGCATCACAGGAGCAAAGCTTAAGGCCATCGACTACATCATGCCGACGGCGAGCGCCCAGGTGAAGTCGGCGGTCTTATTCGCCGGGTTGTTGGCCCGGGGAGAAACTCGGGTATCCGAACCGGTGCGGGTTCGCGATCACGGTGAGCTGGCATTGCGGGCATTCGGCGCCGAAGTCAGGCAAGAAGCCAACCAGGTGCGGATCCAAGGGGGGCAGGGTCTGCGGGCAATTCGCGCGACCATTCCCGGCGACCTGTCGAGCGCCTCCTTTTTTCTTTGTGCCGCGGCGCTGTTTCCCGAGTCGCAGCTCGTGATCCGCGGTATCGGAATGAATCCTACCCGAAGCCATTTGCTCGATATTCTGGTTCGCTTGGGAGTTCGAATTACAGTGACCGACCTCGAGGAGAAGCAGGGAGAGCTTTTGGGCTCGATCGAGGAGAAGGGAAAGCAGCTGGGTGGGGCGACCCTGGTCAGCCCCTATACCGAGATGCTGATCGATGAGATTCCGGTGCTGGCGGCCATTGCGCCCTACACGGAAAACGGCATAGAAGTCCGTGATGCGCGAGAACTGCGGGTGAAGGAATCGGACCGAATCCGATCCATTGCCGTCAATCTCGGTCGCATGGGAGCGAAAGTCGAGGAACGCGAGGACGGGTTACGAATTCCCGGCGGCCAGCAGCTCGTGGGCGCCGAGCTCGACTCGTTCGGCGATCACAGGATCGCCATGGCGTTCGCGGTAGCCGCTTTGCGGGCGCGGGGAGAAACCACCATCCACGGTGCCGATGCGGCCATCATTTCCTACCCGGAATTCTTCACCACCCTGGAGGAGATCGCAGAACGGTGAAGCGCAAAGTCAGGCAGCGACCAGGCGGGTCTCCTTTTTAACCAAGGAGACCCGTTCACCCTAAAAACCCGCTCACATCAGATGTGCTCGGTTTTGCCGCGATACTTGACCGTGCCCGTCGTCTCATTCATCCGGTCAATATCCTGGTTGCTGTAACTGTGAGACGCTTTTCTCGCCGGTCCCGCTTCTCCCATCAGGCGCACGACGCTTTCCCGACTCTCGCGTGCCCCGGCAATGAAGTCAAAGGCTTGCTCCTTCGGCTTGCGCTCATAGGCGCGTGGCCCGACTTCGGGTTGCCCGGCACTTGGGCCATACCAGCTAAGCGGGGTATAAACTCCCACTGGGGGTTCCCCGATAAATTCACTCGACAGGGTTGCATTGGTGGCTCCGGCGACCAGGCCGAAAGTCGAGTTGCTGGCGCCAACTGGAGCCGGTGATGCGGTAGATAAGGTGACCTCGGGAGTTGTAACCAGAGGCACGAATGGCGCAAGGTACACGCCGTAAGCTGGCGCCCAGTTGCTGGCCGTGCCGCCAATCATGGTTGCTTGTCCCACCGCCACTCCACAAAAACACAAAAGCATCGCGCAAAGCGAACGAAAACCCATAGGATCCTCCACAGTCCCTCAGGTACTCAGATTCCGCAAACCGCCGCTCTGGAACATTCTGTGATTTAAACTTTTACTTTAAAGTGCAAATCTTTTCCTATTGAGCGGACTAGGAATCAATTAGCCAAGGATAATACACCCGAAGTTCGGGAACGGCGCAGGTTTTTTGCTAATTGCCGATGTAGCGGGCGTAGAGACTTCGGGCTACAGCCGTGTCAGTAGTGCCCTTGATGATGGCTCGGCCATCGGGGAACAAGGTCATTTCATAGGGCTCGCGCCAGAATTTGAGCACGAAGTCGTTGTAACGAACCTTGCCGTGCGGCTCTAAGAGCTGGCTCATCCTGGCCAGGTCGACCGGCCGATGCCGCTCATGGATTTGCACTGAGTTACGACCGCAAAGCGTGATATGGGGGCGTCCCTCGCCCGCCAAATGAGGGAACTCACGTCGATCACAGGCACGGCAGCCTAAACGCGGCTGGTCCGCCCTGACTTCGGCGCGCTGATTCGACCAGAGATCGAACGAGAGCAGGGAACGGCGGAGCTGCTGCCATGCGCCCACCAGAATCTTGATGGCTTCGGTGGCGGCCATTGCGGCCGCCAGCTGAGCCGCGGAATTTAAAATTCCTGCGTTTTCGCAAGTTTCGACCATGCCTTGCGGCGGACCGGGGAACAGACACGCCAAACACGAGGTTTCGCCGGGCACGATGTTCATGGTCACAGCGTAGCTGCCCACCGCGGCCGTATAAATCCAGGCTCGAGAATTCTTGACTGCGAAGTCGTTGATCAGGTATCGCGTCTCGAAGTTATCCGTGCCATCGAGAACGAGCGGCGCGGCGTCGAGCAGGGTATCGATGTTGCTGGGGGTAAGGTCGGCAACTTGCGGTTCGATCACGATCTCGGAATTGAAGGCCGAGATCTTACGAGCGGCCGCCACGGCCTTGGGCAGCGATTCGGCGGCATCGGCTTCATCGAATAACGACTGGCGCTGCAGGTTGCTGGGCTCGACATAATCGCGATCGATGATGCGTACTCGGCCCACCCCGGCCCGGGCGAGCAAGGAAACCAGGGCGGAGCCGGTGGCTCCGCAGCCCACCAGAACGGCACTCGCCGACCTCAGCTTCCGCTGGCCCTCCGGGCCGATTCCGCCGAACAAGATCTGGCGCGAATATCTTTCGTCGAGTTCCAAGGAGGTCACCGTTTTGAGCCGCCGCCCGATTTATTATAGGTGCAGGTTGGTCCAAGGTGCGGCGGTCGAGCCGTGGCGGAGTCACGGGACGAGCTGGAGCAGTCGAACAGCGGCCTATCCGAGTTCATCGAATTTTCTAAGATTTTGTACCCAACCGGGGAACGTATTTTGCAAACCAGGGGAGGTCTGGTCGCGATCCTGACTGTGCTGGCGCTCGCTGCCGTCGGTGGCGCCACCAGTGCCAACGCCCCGCCGGCAGAGGGCGGGCAGAACCAGACTCCAACGGGCGAAGTCACCGGCAAGTTCGAAGGCCGCCGGGTGGAAGAGATTCGATTTCCCAACCTGGCCGTGGCCGACGAGGCGCAGCATTTGCGGGCGTTGATCGCGCAAAAAACCAATGCCCCGCTGGATCGTCAACTCGTCCGGCAAGCCCTGCACGAGCTTTACGCCACCGGGCGCTTTGCCGACCTTCGCGTAGAGGCCGAGCCGACCGCCGACGGGCAGGTCCGATTGAACATCTTTACCACGCCGAATTTCTTTGTCGGCGAAGTCCGCGCCGAGGGCGCGCCCAGCCGGCCGACCGCGGGCCAAATCGTGAATGCCTCCAAGCTCGACCTGGGCCAAGAGTTCACCTCCGAGCGGCTGGAGCGGGCGCTCACCAACATCAAGCAGCTTCTCCAAGAGAACGGCTACTACCATGCAACCGTCGACGAGGAGCAGAGGAAGGACGCCGAAGCCCAGCTCGTCGCAGTCACATTTCGCATTCACCCAGGGGTGCGGGCGCGAATCGGCGTCCTGACCGTGCATTGCGATTCCGGGTGCTCCCCGGAAGAGATCCAAAAGGTCTCCCGGCTCCGGTCGGGCCGACCGGTATCGCTCGAACGTGCCAGCAGCGCTCTCGAACGGCTGCGCAAGTACTATCAAAAGCAACACCGGCTGCTGGCCCAGGTGCGGATCACGGAAAAATCGTATCGGGAGGAAGCCAACGCGGTTGACTATACCCTTCAGGTCACGCCCGGACCGAGGGTGTTCATCCAAACCGAAGGCTTCAAGGTCAGCAATGGCGTGCTGCGGCAGAATGTACCCGTCTTTGAGGAAAATGCGGCGGATCGGGATCTGCTGAACCAGGGCCGCCGCAATCTGCTCAATTACATCCAGAGCCGCGGCTATTTCGATGCCCGGGTCGAGGCCCCGCGAGAATCCGGTCCAAGCGGGGGAGAGTTGCGCATCGTCTATCACATCGACCCCGGTGCTCGGCACAAATTAGTCAAAGTCGAGATTAGCGGAAACCACTACTTTCGAAGCGAGGATTTGCGGCAACGAATGCAGGTGCAGCCGGCGGGCCGTTGGTTCAACTATGGCCGGTTCAGCCAGGGCTTGCTTACCAGTGATGTGAGCGACTTGGAAAATATGTATCGCGCCAACGGCTTCCAAGGCATCGCCATCACTCCCCAGCTGATCGACGACTACCAGAGTCGCGAAAATGAGGTGGCCATCAAGGTTCCGATCGAAGAAGGGCCGCAAACCCTGGTGGGGGCCTTCCATCTTGTGGGCAACAAGACTTTCTCTGCCGCCGAGCTGGCGGGGACCATCAACACCGCGAAAGGCCAACCCTTTTCCGAATACAACATCGCCCAGGACCGCGACAATATCCTCACCTACTACTACAATCGCGGATTTCCCCGGGCGACCTTCGAAGCCTCGGCCCAACCGATTTCTGGCCAAGCCCATCGCATGGACGTCACCTTCACCATCCGGGAAGGCGAAAGAGTGTTTGTCGATCAGGTGCACGTTTCCGGTCTGCGTTACACCCGACCGAACGTCGTCGGGCGCGAGCTCCAAACCAAAAGCGGTGATCCTTTGAGCCAGATTGATATGCTCCAGTCCCAGCAGCGGCTCTACGACCTGGGTATCTTTAACCAGGTCGATACCGCCGTCGAGAATCCGGATGGAAACGAACCACAAAAGAACGTGCTGTTCGATGTGCAAGAGGCCAGGCGTTACATGTTTACCTACGGTTTCGGGTTCGAGTTTCAGACCGGCCTGCCCACGGCCGTCGGTACCAACCAGGCCCTCGGTCAAACCGGAGTCAGCCCGCGGGTTTCGCTAAACATTACCCGGCTGAATTTCCGCGGACGCGATCACACGATTACCTTCCGGGCGGACGTTGGCAGTCTCGAACAGCGCGGTCTGGTGAGTTATAGCGCTCCGCGTTGGTTCGGCAGTCCGCACTGGAAGCTCTCCTTCATCGCCTTCTACGACAACACCCTCGATGTGACCACGTTCACCTCCCAGCGCCTGGAAGGGTCGGTGCAAGCCGAGCAGGCCATTAACAAGAAGAGCACCTTGGACTACAGCTTTACCTTTCGGCGGGTGCAGGCGAGCGATATTCAAATCAGCCCCTCCCAGATTCCCGTGCTCTCGTTGCCGACTCGGGTGGGCGGACCAGGGCTGAGTTATATTCGCAATACGCGCGACAATGATCTGGAGACCACTAAGGGCATGTATATTGCCGGCAATGCCAGCGTGGCCGCCACGACATTTGGTTCGGCGGTCGATTTCAGCCGGATTCTCATTCAGGATTCCACCTATCACGTTTTCGGAAAGAATCGTCCGCGAGAAAGAAAGTTTATCTTTGCGCGATCGACGAGGGTGGGCGTGGAAAGCGCTTTTGGCAATACTTCGATCCTGCCGCCCGGTCAGCCATGTCCGGTTGGACAGACCACTTGCGCCAATCTGGTCGTGATTCCCCTGGCCGAACGCTTCCTGTCGGGTGGCGGCAACTCTCATCGCGGATTCGGGTTAAATCAGGCAGGTCCCCGCGATCCGGTCACCGGATTCCCCTTGGGAGGGAGTGCCCTGTTTCTCAACAACCTCGAGCTTCGCTTACCCCCTGTCCGCTTGCCCTATGCGCAGGAGAACATGAGCTTTGCTCTGTTTGAAGATCTGGGGAATGTGTTTACCAGCGGAAGCAACATGTGGGATAACCTGCTCCGCTGGCGGCAAAAGGATCCCGATCTCTGCCGTCAAGATAGTACGGCGGCGCAGTGCAATTTCAGCTACGTGTCCCACGCTGTCGGCATCGGCGTACGCTACAAGACGCCCATCGGTCCGGTGCGCTTCGATTTCGGGTACAATCTCAATCCACCGGTTTTTCCCAGTTGTCAGGCAGTAGCCAGTTACACGGGCCAGGCGCAGTCGGGTTACTGTCTCAGTAACAGTAAGAGTACTAACGGTACATCCACACTTCCGTACTTCGTGCCGCAGCAGGCGGCTCACTTCAATGTCTTTTTCAGTGTAGGACAGAGCTTCTGATGCATCGTAAGTTGCCAGTTCTCATTTCGACCCTCAGCCTGGTTTACTTCCTGCCAATGTGGGGACTCGCCGAGGTGCTTGACCGGATTGTAGCCAAGGTAAACGGTCACATTATTCTGCAAAGCGACTGGGAGGACGCAGTACGCTTCGAAGCCTTCGAGAACGGGCGCCCCTTGGAGCCGTTTTCCCCGGCCGAACAGGATGCCGTCCTCCACCGCTTGGTCGATCAGGAGCTGCTCGAGGAACAAATGCGTTCGGCCGACTTCGGCCGGGTGAGCGATGAAGAAGTGACCAAACGAATCGCGGAGATTCGCCAAGAGTATCCCGAGGCGCAAGCCGAGGAGGGTTGGAGCCGGCTTCTCGCTCGCTATGGAATCACCGAGGCGGAACTGCGGCGGCGCCTGGGCCTCGAGCTCGATTTGGCTCGCTTGGTCGACGCCCGCCTGCGGCCCAATGTCAACATCGATTCCGAAGCCATAGCCACCTATTACAATCAGCAACTCCTGCCCCGATTGCGGGATGCCGGGGCCAAGGAAGTCCCCCTGGACGAAGCTAGTCCCGGCATCAAAAAGGTCCTGACCGAGCAAAAGCTCAATGAACTGCTGGTAGCCTGGTTAGAAAATCTTCGCTCGGACAGTGACATTCAGACCAGCCCGCTCGATTCCCGGAATGGCGCGCCATGAAACCTCTGGGCGCCAAGCGTTGGCGACCGCACTGGAAAATTCTCCTCCTCGTCTTTGCCGCCGGTCTAGTTTCGCTCGCCGGCCTCGCCTGGTACATGACCACCGATTCCTTCCAAGCTCTGGTGCGCCGACGTTTCGTGGCCGAAGTCGAGCGCCTGACCGGAGGGCGGGTCGAGTTGGGTAGCATCCACAGCGTTCCCCTGCGCCTTAAGGTGGAGGTCCGCAACCTGACCATCCACGGGCGTGAGCGGCCGGGAGATGTTCCTTATGCGCATGTCGATCGCCTGCTGGCGCAAATTAAGCTCCGGTCAGCCTTGAGTGGAGAACTGAAGTTCCGTTCCATTATCCTCGAACGACCGATCGTCCATCTGATGGTCGATGCCGACGGCAACACGAATCAGCCAACACCCCGGCCCGCGTCGTTTTCCGTCGGCAGCCAACTGGAACGCTTATTCCGGTTTTCCGTCAACCGCTTGCAAGTTCGCCAGGGAGAGCTTATCTGGAATGATCGAATGATTCCGCTGGACTTCCTCACCCAGGATCTTTCCGCAAGCATGGATTACTCGCTGCTGCGCAGCAAGTACGATGGCCAGATCGCCATCGGGAAGATGGAAACTCGGTTCGGGGATTACTCTTCGGCTGCCTGGACGGCGGAGGTACATTTTGCGCTCGGCCCTAACAACCTGCAGATCGATTCTCTGAAGGCTAGCTCCAGCCAATCTCAGGTCGAAGTCGGCGGCCGCCTGGTCAATTTTCGGCAGCCGCAAATCTCCGGCCAATACAGCCTGAGGCTGGATCTGGCCGAGGTGGCTGCCATTACGCATCTCCCGCAAATCCGGCATGGCAGACTCGCGCTCGGGGGGCGTGGCTCGTGGTCGGGGACGGCTTTTTCCGCCGACGGTAACTGGAACCTGACCGATGTCGAGGGGGGTGGTGAGAATTGTCGAAGGTTGCGCGCGTCCAGTTTGAATGGGCAGTTTCAACTGAACCCCCAGCGGCTCGAGTTGCGCGACATCGCAGGAAGGTTGCTCGGTGGCGAGGTTGCAGGCGACGCCGCGGTCTTCAATTGGCAAAATTCCTTCGCTCCCCCCAGTCGCAGTAAGAGCGATCCAGAGCGAGGGAGTGTACGTCTGCACCTCAAGAATCTATCGCTGGAAGCGATCACGGCTGCCTGCTCTTCCTCGGCGCGCCCCTTCGAGAGAATGCAACTGGTGGGCTATGCGAGCGGTAGCGTCGACACCCGCTGGAAGGGAACTCCGCGCAACGCGGAAGCCGAAATCGCGGTGGACGTCGTGCCCCCCGCCCAGGTTCCCCCCTCCCGGCTACCCCTGCGCGCCCATGCGCATGCCATTTACCGGATTTCGGCCGGAGAACTGGCAGTCTCGGAGTTCAACGCCGAAACTCTCGACAGCCAAGCTAGCGCCGCCGGCACCTTATCCACTCGCGCCGCCCTCAAAGTTTCGGTCACAACTGCAAATCTCGGCGAATGGCAACGAGCTTTGCCAGCGCTGGGATATCAGGAACCACTGCCTTTCGCCCTTCATGGCCGCGCCACCTTCACCGGCACGGCGACCGGACGAGTTTCCGAAATCGATTTCCGGGGCCGGCTGTTGGCACAGGATTTCCAGATGGAGCGAGCCAATCGGCCGAACCCGCAGCGGAAGAGCCGTTGGGATTTGCTGTCGACCAACCTGGAGCTCTCCCCCTATGCCTTCTCCGCTCACCATGGCACGCTGCGCCGCGGGACAACCGTCCTTCGTTTCGATCTCAGCCTCGGACTGGATCAGAGAATGTTCACCGATAACAGCCCTTTCGCAGCCAGTGTCGACATCGAGCATGCGGAGGCCGAGGAGATGCTGGCCTTGGCGGGCTATTCCTATGCGGTCGCCGGACGGCTGGACATGTCTCTGCGCATAACCGGAACCCGAGCGTCGCCCGCCGGCCAAGGGTGGTTTCGTCTCAGCGCTGCGACCCTAGCCGGGGCCGCCGTGGAAAGCGCTCAATCCAATTTTACTTTCAGGGAACGCCAGCTCTCGCTCGAAGAGATCCGCCTGGCCTGCCAACCGGGTCAGGTTCAAGGGAACGGCACCTACGATCTGCGCAGCCATGCTCTGGCATTGAATCTCAACGGCAGCAACTTTAATCTGGCTCATCTGCCTTGGCCGGAGACGAGCCCGCGCGGAGTCGAAGGTCGAGTCGATTTTGAAGCCCAAGCCTCCGGCAGCCTGGAACAGCCGAGTATAAACAGCCAGATCCATCTCCGCGATCTTGCCTTAAACAAGCAAGCCTTGGGGGACTACACCCTCGAGGCGGTAAGCCAAGGAGCCGATCTCCACCTCCGCGGGCACTCTGATTTTCAAGTCGGTCAAATTGAGGTCAACGGTGACATCCAGTTGCGCGAGGATTGGCCTGCGAAGGTCGACTTCGAGTTCAACCACTTGTCCGTAGACCCGATGCTCGCCGCCTATCTCCCCAGTGCCATAACCCGACACGTTGCCATCAGCGGAGATTTCGAAATGCGAGGGCCGCTTCGCAAGCGGAGCCAACTCGAACTGACCGGCAATATTAGTGATGCCCTGGCCAATCTTGGACCCATTCCACTGCGCAACAACGGGCCGATCCGCTTCGCGGTTTCCGGGCAGGTGCTGAAGGTTCAGCGCTTCCGGCTTACGGGCGACGGCACGGATGTCAACCTGGAGGGCAATGTGACCTTCGACCAACCCTCCCCGCTCGACCTGCATGCCGAGGGTCACGCGGATCTGGCGCTGCTTAGCGCCGTGAGTTCAGCGTTTCATAGCTCCGGTGGGGTCACCTTCGATGTCCATGCCCGGGGCAGCTTCGAGCGGCCCCTGATCGAGGGAAGGGCAGGCATCAGTGAAGGTCAGATCCAGTACGGCGATTTGCCCAGCGCGCTCAGTGAGCTCAACGGCACGCTCGTGCTTCATGAAGACCGGTTGCAGATTGAAAGCCTGACCGGGCAAGCCGGTGGTGGGTCCATACGTTTCGGGGGTTACGCCACTTTGTACAAGCGGCAGCTCAACTTCGATGTAACTTTGAACGCCGAGGACGTGCGCCTGCGCTATCCCCAGGGGGTGAGCTCGATGGCCACCGCCAGCCTGCGATGGACGGGAACCCCGGCGGGTTCCACCCTGTCCGGCGATGCCACCATTACCAAGCTGGCCGTAATCCCGGGCTTTGATTTCGGCTCCTACTTGCTGCACAGCGCGCAGGCGTCGGCATTGCCGCAGACGAATCCGCTGTTAAGCGGGATTCGGATGAATGTACACATCGTTACCACGCCCGATCTCGAGATGCGGACGGCGGCTCTGAATCTGTTCGGAAATGCGGACCTCGATTTGCGTGGCACTGCGGCAAAGCCGGTCCTGTTGGGACGGGCCGATATCCTGGAAGGCCAGGTCAGCTTGAACGGAACCCGCTACCGCATGGAGCGGGGCGATATTACCTTCACCAATCCGGTGACCACCACACCGGTTCTCGACCTGCAGGCCTCTACCCAGGTTCGCGAATACGACATCCTGATCAACCTGAACGGTCCGTTCGACAAGCTCAATTTAAGCTACCATTCCGAGCCCCCATTGCCCACCGCCGACATCATTAGCCTGCTCGCGCCGGTCGCCACAACCCAGCAGCAATTCGGACAGGTGCAACAGCAGACCGGATCCTCCCCATTCGCCGAGCAGGCCTCGAGCCGGGTTCTGTCGGAAGCCGTAAATTCGGCCCTCAGCAACCGCTCGCAGCACCTGTTTGGCATCAGTCACATCAAAATCGACCCTCAGGGCCTCAACGAGGAAACCACGCCCACCCAGGCCTCGCCGCTGCCGGCAGTCACCATCGAACAGCAGGTGAAAAACAATTTCACTCTTACCTACACCACCAATGTGGCCCAGACCTCGCAACAGATCATCCAGGCCGAATATAATTTCACCCACAATATTTCGGTTGTGGGAATTCGGGACTACAACGGCGTGGTCAGCTTTGAGTTGCGAGCGCGACAGAGCAAGAGATAGAGACTTCCGTACCGGAGGACTTTGCCTCGGTTTGCGCGCTACCGGACTCCAACCGTGCAAGAAACTGGGCAAAACTCACGGTAAACGGTGCTTTTCGGCTCTCCTTCGAGTAAACTAGGCGGCGCTTGCTCTGTGGCGCGACGCAAGTTCGGTCGCGGGCTGCGTTCTACAACCAGAGCGGGTCGAATTAGGGGAGACCATGGGCAAAACGAAGGGCTTTTCTCTTATTGAGCTGCTGATTGTGGTATCGATCATTCTCATCATCGCAGCCATTGCAATTCCCAATTTGCTGCGGGCCAGAATTGCCGCCAATGAGTCGTCGGCGGTGCAGTCGATTCGCACCATCAACACTACGCAAATCACCTATCAGTCCACGTATTCCAACGCCGGATATGCTCCCACCCTGGCCGCGCTCGGTCCCAACGGACCGAACTGCACGGTACCGTCTGCGACCAACGCATGCCTCATGGATTGGTCCCTGTCGCAGGCGACGAGCCCGGGCAGTGCCAAGAACGGATATTATTTCGGCATGGGCGTGATCAACGCCAATGGAATGAACCTATCCTATACGGTCGGCGGGGCGCCCGCGGCCTTCAACCAAACCGGGGTGCGCGGCTTTTGCTCGAATGCGGATACGGTAATTCGCAGCACTCCGGCACTAAGCGGACCGCCGGCAACCACCGAGGAAGCTTGTTCAAGCTACGCCGCTTTGCAGTGATCACCATCCTGCCGTCGGCCGGCTGCTGGTAAGATGCACCGATGATTGTCAATCCGCTGACGATTGAACGGCTTGAGGACATCGAGGGGGTGGTCTGTTTGCACGGCCCGTTGACCATCGAAAATGTCCTGCTGTTTCAGAACGCAATTCGCCGAGAAGAGAAGGCGGACACCGTCATCCTCGATTTCACCGGCGTTCCCTACATTGACTCCTCGGGACTGGGTTCCCTGGTAAGTGCCTATATTTCCCGCCACAAGATGGGGCGCCGGGTGGCGCTCACCGGGGTGAATGAACGCGTGTTCCGGCTCTTTGAGGTCACCCACACCGATTCCTTGTTTTTGATCTTCGATACGGTCGATCACGCGCTCGAGGCGCTGCGCCGCGCCGCCCAGGCGTAACTTCAGCTGCCCGCTTTCTCGCGATTGGCTCGACTCTCGCGCTTCTGCTTGGCCCAGCCTTCTTTCACAAACTGCCGGCCGCGACCAATGGCCAGTGCGTCGGCGGGCACATCGTCGGTGATGCAGGAAGCCGCGCCCACATAGGCGCCTTTGCCCAGGCGCACGGGCGCCACCAGGGTCGCGTCGCTGCCGACGAATACCCCGTCCTCAATCACCGTGGTGTGCTTGTGGACACCGTCGTAGTTGCAGGTAATGGTTCCGGCTCCGATATTCACCCCTTCGCCGATTTCCGCGTCGCCCAGGTAGGTGAGGTGGTTTGCCTTGGATCCTTTCCCCAGGCGAACTTTTTTGGTCTCGACAAAATTTCCCAGGTGGGCGCCTTCGCCGATCTCGCTGCCGGGACGAAGGTGGGAATAAGGGCCCAAGGTCGCGCGGGCACTTACCCGGGCATCGTCGAGGATGCAGCCGGGGCGTAGGACGGTTCCGTCGCCGATGACGGAATTGCGAACAACACAATGCGAGGAGATGCGGCACTCACGCCCGATGCGCGTGTTGCCGACGAGTTGGACGAATGGTTCGATCACCGTGTCCGGGCCGATTTCGACATCCTGATCGATGATCGCGGTCTGCGGATAGAAAATGGTGACCCCGTCGGCCATCAGTGCCTGACACTTCGCAAGACGCATTCGCTGATCAATATCCGCCAGCTCGGCGCGGGTATTGCCCCCTAGGATCTCCTCCGGGTCACTCGTCGTCAGGGCTAGCACACGCCGTTTGGCCTGGCGCAAGATCGCGGCCATATCGGTCAGGTAGAACTCGCCATGCGGATTGTCGGTGCCGAGCCGGTCGATATGGTGATAGAGCGCGGGTACGGAAAAGGCATAAAACCCCGAGTTGATCTCGGTGATCTTCTTCTGCTTGGCGGTGGCGGTTTTTTCCTCGACGACAGCCTGCACTTCGGCGCCTTTGGCGGTTTTGCGGATCACTCTTCCGTACCCGGTCGGATCCTCGACCACTGCCGTGAGAATGGTCATCGCGGATTGGTTCGAGCCGTGAAACTCCGCCAAGCGAGTGATGGTCTCGGGAGTAATCAGCGGAGCGTCGCCGGAGAGAACAATCACCTGATCGTAA
The DNA here is from genome assembly GCA_035501575.1 of Terriglobales bacterium. GTDB lineage: Bacteria > Acidobacteriota > Terriglobia > Terriglobales > Acidobacteriaceae > JAFAGX01. The sequence continues at coordinate 35,956 of DATJVZ010000083.1, forward strand.
GCCTGCAAAGGGCCGCGAGCGACCATCAAAGCGTGGCCGGTTCCACGTTGTTCTGTCTGCAGCAGGAAATGAATCCCCGTGGCGGCCACGGCTTCTCGCACCCGGTCGGCTTCATGGCCAATAATCGCGTAAACATCCTCGGCCGGCACCACTCGGGTTGCGGCCCGGACTACGTGCATCAACAACGGTTGACCCCCGGCCGCGTGCAGCACTTTTGGCAGTTTCGATTTAAGCCGCGTGCCCTTGCCGGCGGCCATAATGGCAATCGCGGTCCGCCCCGTGGTCCCACTGTCGCCCGCCAGGCCTGACCTTCTCCCGCTTCGTCGATCCAGTGCGCTCGCGGCGCTTGTTCCCGAGCTCTTCTTTGATTTCGGCACTTGAGCCAATATACCGCGAGGCTGGTCAGTTGGCGATTTACTGAGTTGCGCCATCCGGCACAGGCGTTCCGTCCCGTGGTCGTCGCTATTGGACTAGATTGGGCTGGCGGGAGGAGGACTTCGCACCACGAGTTCGTGCCTCTTTTGCCAGTTGCAATAGATCGCGAGCGATCCGGTCAGTGGCGTGGCGGGCTACCTCCCCCTCTTCCAAGTAGTTGCCTAGCACCGGAAGCACACCCAGTTCCTGAATCGCTTCACAGTCCGCCACCACGGGAGCCGCACCTTCGAGTTCGTACTTCGACCGTAACTTGCCGGAAACCGGCTCGCTGTTGATGAGCGCGTAGTCAAAGATCCGTCCGCCGGCATGCGCGTCGAGTGCACGAATGTGGTCGGCGGCGGTGCGCCCAAGGCTTTCGTTCGCCTGGGTCATAAGGTTGCAGACATAAACCTTCAAGGCGGGAGAAGCGGCGATGGCCTGAGGGATACCCTTCACCAGCAAATTCGGAATCAGGCTGGTGAATAACGAGCCCGGGCCCAGGGTAATGACATCGGCGCGCGCCAGAGCCTCGAGGGTTTGAGGCAGGGGCTCGGCATCGGGCGGCACCAGAAACAGCTCGCCGATACGCTCCTTGGTGGCGGTGATTTTGGTCTCTCCCCGAACTCGAGTGCCGTCCTCGAGTTGAGCCTCCAGTTCGACGTTGGCGGTGGTTGCCGGATAGATGTGCCCCCGCGTGGCAAGCACCTCCGAAGACAAGCGGACAGCTTCCCCAAAATCTTTGGTCATCGACGTCAGGGCCGCGAGGAAAAGGTTGCCGAAGCTATGTCCCTCAAGTCCGGATCCCTTCTCGAAGCGGTGGCGGAACAGCTTCGATAACAGAGCTTCGTCCTCGGAAAGTGCAACGATGCAATTGCGGATGTCCCCCGGCGGAAGCATGTTGAGCTCCTTGCGCAGCCGGCCACTCGAGCCCCCGTCGTCGGTCACCGTGACCACTGCCGAGAGGTTGGTGATGGTGACCTCGAAGGATCGCTTGGAGAACTCGTAGCCGGGGACGGGGGTGTAGCCCTTGAGCCCTTTCAGCAACGTCGCCAGACCCGTACCGCCACCAATGGCCACGACCCGCAAAAGAGACTTCGATCGATCGCTGGCGCGACGGCGGGGAGTGCGCGACGCGGAGCCCATAAGGCCGCCTTATTGTTCCTCACTAAACGCAGGCGACGGGGGTAATTCGGCAGAGGGATCAGGGTACAACAGTTCCGTGAAGCGAGGGTCCTCGCTCAAGTTCTGAAAATCACTGTCGTTACGGGCCTGGAAGCGTAGCGTGGCATTGAGCTGGATCGCCTCGCTCAAATGCCGCAAGGAATCCTCGACGTGACCCGTAAGGCAGTCTAAGGCTGCCAGGCCGTAGGCGACATAGTCCGCCTTCGGTGCCTGCTTGGCCAGCTTCTCCAAATGCTCGCGGGCGCTCACGTAATCCCCGCTGTTAATAAGAGACACTGCGAAGTCGTAGTGTTCTTCGAGCGACTTAAATTGGGTGGTAGCTCCTTCCATCTGCTGATTGCAAGCTTTGAGATGAACATTGGCGCGATCCGCCAGTTCCTTGCTCGGACCCGCCGCCACCTTCTGCAAGTGCCCCTTCGCCTTGTCGAATTTGTGTTCCTGCATGGCCCGCAAGCCAGCTTCGTAGTTTTGCACAGCCTGTGTGAAACGTGGATCTTCCGTCAGTACTTTTTTCGGTGAGATCTTTTGAGCCATCTGTTCGATTCTTCCCCTATCGCAATTAACTGTCTTATTTATCTATATGTTAAACAAATACAACTAAAGCGACTAGCAATGGTTGTATTTCCCCTTAAGGGAGAAAACTCGTTCGCGCCATGCCGGGAGCCAGAATCAGCTCTGTGGAAAACACGGGAAGCAGGTCGACTCCGGTGAGCAAATTCTTAATTCTTCCTAATTCGCAGTCGCCGCGGACGAGAGGTCCACGGACCTCCACTCGCCGGCAATGATTGCCTTACGAATCCGGGCTGCAGTTTTGCCTTTCTGGTGCTCCGCGTAAGAATAGTACAGTTCTTTCAAGCAGATGTCACATCGCGCCCCGTGCGCACTTTCGAAGCAGCTATGCAGGCTTTTGTGCCCCATACGGTCGCAATAACAGTAGCAAGGCTGTTGATAGATTACCGCCGGGATCTTGGCGGCTAACGCATACGCATGTGTTTGATAGGGGTTCTCGGCATTGTCACCCCACAACTGATCCTGGCTTAGAATGGGCGGAAGTTTCGTCCCCTTCGCGGGCGGGCCGGGGTTGTACGCGGGAATGCTACCCTCCGGCTGAGAGGTCGCCCAAGGAGTCGACAGCAGAAGTGTCGTCAAAAAGAGCAGGGTTAGCAGGCAGCCACGCTTCAGCATAAGATGAGACCCCAATCCGGCTATTTTACCTGATTCTCCCCGCTCCGTAGGCATCGAGGAACCAGCAAAACCAAAGGAGTCAACCTATCCCAAGACCACGGTTCATCCGTATAATGGCTGAGAACATGCTCGAGCCGACCACCGAATCGTCGTCCAGGCGAATGCCTGAAGACGCGCCCACTCCGGCCGGTCGCCCGCGAGGATTGATGCTCTCCGTGTGGCTGCGAGATCTTGTCATCTCGCTGGCCATTTCCTGCTTCATCATCATCTTCCTCTATCAGCCGGTCAAGGTCGAAGGCACGAGCATGATGCCTTCGCTCGAAGATCAGGAACGTATCTTCGTGAATAAGTTTGTGTACCGCTTGGAGCCGATTCAGCGAGGAGACATCGTAGTCTTTCGTTATCCGCGCGATCCCTCGAAGAGTTTCATCAAGCGCGTCGTGGGACTCGCCGGAGACCATGTCGAAATCGATGCCGGGCGAGTTTATGTAAACGGCAAACTGCTGGACGAAGATTATGTCCCGCGCGCTTACGAGGACCAGCGTTCCTATCCGGAAATGGTAGTGCCGCCGGACTGTTACTTTGTGCTGGGAGATCATCGCACACTCTCAAACGATAGCCGGGATTTCGGCCCGGTTAACGAGCGATATATCTACGGAAAAGCCGTATTCGGCTACTGGCCGGTGGATAAATTGGGTCGCCTGCGCTAGCGCCTGGGTTGCTCGATTCCTTCCTGTCTAAGCTAACTCTAACCGCAGCGGCGGGACTGCCAAGCCTTCGACTTCCGCCGTCCAGTGATCGCCCGGCTTGGTCAGGTGTCCAGCCGTGAGGGTTCCCGTACTCACGATCTCCCGGCCGCTCCCCAGTTCTTCCTGAGAACGTTTCTTGATCGCTCTCCCCAGTTCGGCCAAGCACAAGGCGGGGCTGCGCAACGCGTTTCTGCCCGCGCCTTCTTCCACCAACTCGCCGTTTCTGCGCATGCGTACTTTGAAGCGGGCCAGTTCATCGGCCAACTGGGGGATCCTGTCGAAGCCGAGCGTTACCCGTTCGCCGATCACCAGGGCGGCATGCAGTCCGAAAGAAGCGACGAAATCAGAGGGTTGAAACTGCCATTCGGGAAAAGGGCAATCGATAATTTCAAATCCCATGGCCAGCCACTCGGTCGCTTCGAGCGCGGCTACCGCATCCGGGTCGGCGGAATCGATCGGTTGCTTCATCCCGAAAATGATCTCGGGTTCGATCTTCAGGGAGCGGGGATGGGCGAGCGAAAGCCGTGCCGAGTTGTCGCGGCTCTGATGCACGGTATCGTCGTACATGTGGGCCCAGACTAAGGTCTCCAGTTTTAGGATGCGCCACATGGCTTTGTTCCCGTAGCCGACCTTGCAGCCGACGGGCCGGTGCCCGGCCGATTCCCGAAAGCCCTTGAGCCTGGCTTCGACCTGGTAGGCGGAGTTCAAGTCGAAGCCGGGTATCGACGAGGGAAGTCGAGGAACCATCTGGCCAGTCTCATGAGCCGACATCAGCTCGCGCGCGATCACTTCAAGGTCGAGGGCAACCATACGGCAAAGTTTTCTCCAACTTAGAATTCCTGAAGAATTTCTTTTTCGATTCGTGGGTCCCCTGCTAATATTTATAAAATTCTCAGCCGGAGACAGAATGCAGGCAATCCTTGCCCTGGAAGACGGTCGGGTCTTTCCAGGCAAAGCCTACGGAGCAAAAGGCGAGTGCTACGGGGAAGTAGTTTTTAACACCTCCCTCACCGGCTACCAGGAGATTTTCACCGATCCTTCCTACGCCGGGCAAATTGTCGTTCTGACCAACCCCGAAATCGGGAACTACGGCACCAATGCCGAAGATAGCGAAGCCACCCGTCCCTATATCGAAGGGCTGGTTGTGCGCGAGTTCTCGCGCGTGAGTTCGAATTGGCGATCGCAGCAGGTGGCCGAAGAATACCTCGAGCAATTCAAGATTCCGGTGCTGGCCGACATCGACACGCGTGCCCTGGTGCGTCACCTGCGCGATCACGGTGTAATGCGTGGCGTGATCTCGACCTTGGAGAGGGATGCGCCCAAGCTGGTGGCCAAAGCTCGTTCCATTCCCAAAATGGACGGAACCGATTTGGCGAAAATTGTGACCACCAAGCATCCCTACGTTTGGGACGTAGGGGAACGATCGCACGAACCCGTGGCCGTCGTGGGGGTGAAAGACCAGCCGCCGCGCTTCCACGTGGTCGCCTACGATTACGGGATCAAACAAAATATTCTGCGCAAGCTGCGCGGCGAAGGCTGCAAAGTCACCGTCGTGCCGGCCCAGACGCCGGCCGAAGAGGTGCTGGCGCTCAAGCCCGACGGAGTGTTTTTGTCCAACGGTCCGGGGGATCCTGAACCGTGCAGCTACGCGGTCGATAATATCCGGCGCTTGATGGGACGCCAGCCCATCTTCGGAATATGTCTCGGCCACCAGTTGACGGGAATCGCGCTCGGCGGCAAGACCTACAAGCTGAAGTTCGGCCATCACGGCGGCAACCATCCGGTGAAGCAGCTGACCAGCGGCAAAGTCGAGATCACGGCCCACAACCATAACTTCGCGGTCGACCCGGACTCGCTACCCGAGAGCGAAGTCGAGCTGACCCATATCGATCTGAACGACCAGACGCTTGAAGGCATGCGCCATCGCAATCTACCGCTCTTCAGCGTGCAATATCACCCCGAGGCCTCTCCCGGCCCGCATGATTCGCACTATCTGTTCCGCGATTTCACGAAGATGATGGAGGAATGGAAGCGGTGAACCGACTCGCCCGCGGCGGAGCCCGCTAGCAGGGAGGAGGACCGAACCCAGACGCGAGAGACATGCCCAAACGTACGGACATTTCGAAGATCCTGATCATCGGTTCAGGACCGATCATCATCGGCCAGTCGGCGGAATTCGATTATTCCGGCACCCAGGCTTGCAAAGCGCTCAAAGCCGAAGGCTTTGAAGTGGTGCTGGCGAACTCAAACCCGGCTACGATCATGACCGACCCGGAGTCTGCCGATCGCACCTATATTGAGCCGCTCTCCCGGGAATACCTGGAAAAAATCATTGCCGTCGAGCGCCAGTTGGCGCCGAGCGCCGGTTTCGCCCTGTTGCCGACCGTGGGCGGCCAGACCGCCCTGAATTTGGCGGTCGAACTTTCCGATGGCGGAATCCTTGAGAACTACGACGTTCACCTCATCGGGGCCAATATAGCCGCCATCAAGAAGGCGGAGGACCGGCTGTTTTTTAAAGATTCGATGCAGAAAATCGGCCTCGACGTTCCCAAATCCGCGCTGGTGAACAATCTCAAAGACGGCATTGAATTCGCCGGCAAGATTGGTTTCCCGGTCATCGTGCGCCCCTCGTTCACCCTGGGCGGCTCCGGCGGAGGGATTGCCTACAACCGCGAAGAATTGATGGATGTGCTGGCCCGCGGCCTGGATTTTTCTCCTTCGCATGAGGCCCTGATCGAAGAGTCCGTGCTCGGCTGGAAGGAATACGAGCTCGAGGTCATGCGCGATCTGAAAGACAACGTCATCATCATCTGCTCGATTGAGAATTTCGATCCCATGGGGGTGCATACCGGCGATTCCATCACGGTCGCGCCCGTGCAAACCCTCACGGACCGGGAATATCAAGCCATGCGGGACGCGGCCATCGCCGTAATCCGTGAGATCGGGGTTGAGACCGGGGGCTCGAACATCCAGTTTGCCGTGAGTCCGACCACCGGGCGCATGGTCGTGATCGAGATGAATCCCAGAGTTTCACGATCCTCCGCCCTGGCCTCGAAAGCCACGGGCTTTCCCATCGCAAAAATCGCCGCCAAACTGGCCGTGGGCTATACCCTCGATGAGGTTCCGAACGATATCACCCGCAAGACACCGGCCTGTTTTGAGCCGACCCTCGACTATGTCGTCGTGAAGATTCCCAAGTGGCAATTCGAAAAGTTTCCCGGCGCCGATGAAAGTCTTGGGCCGCAGATGAAATCGGTGGGCGAGGTCATGGCGATCGGCCGCACCTTCAAGGAAGCGCTGATGAAAGGTATTCGCGCTCTCGATACCGGCAAACGTGTGGGCGGGCAGAAAATCGAACCCAAGATCCTTACCCAGCGGCTGGTCACCCCTCATCCCGAACGTCTGGCCTACTTGCAGTATGCTTTGCGCCAGGGCCATACCGTCAAACAGCTCGCCAAGATGACCTCGATCGACCCCTGGTTCCTCTACCAGCTCAAAGAGATCAACGACCTGCAGCTTGAGCTCGAGAAACATCCCATGGAATCCATTCCCCTCGATCTCTTGCGGGAGGTGAAACGCCACGGCTTCTCCGACGGCCGACTGGCCGGGGCCTGGCGGTTGCGAGGTCAGGAAAAGGTCCGGCACCTGCGCAAAAAGCACGGCATCCAGCCGGTCTATAAGCGGGTGGACACCTGCGCGGCAGAATTCGAAAGTTTCACGCCCTATTTGTACTCTACCTACGAAGAAGAAGACGAGGCCGCTCCGAGCGAGAAAAAGAAAGTCATCATCCTGGGCAGCGGACCCAACCGCATCGGGCAGGGAATCGAATTCGATTACTGCTGCTGCCATGCCGCGTTCGCCCTGCGCGACGACGGCTATGAGACGATCATGATCAACTGTAATCCTGAGACCGTCTCGACCGACTACGACACCAGCGACCGCCTGTATTTCGAGCCCCTGACCCTCGAGGATGTGCTTGCCGTGTACGAACACGAGGCGTTGGCGAACGTCGAGGTGGGAGTGATCGTCCAGTTCGGTGGCCAGACCCCGCTGAACCTGGCCCTGCCGCTTAAGGCCGCCGGGGTACACATCATCGGGACCTCGCCCGAATCGATCGATCTGGCAGAGGACCGCAAACGTTTCAACCGACTTCTCGAGGAACTCGAAATTCCGCAGTCCCCCGGCGCCATGGCGGCCTCGATCGAGGAAGCCCTCGAAGGCACGGCGCGTGTCGGCTATCCCGTGCTGGTGCGGCCGTCGTACGTACTCGGCGGGCGGGCGATGGTCATCGCCTACGACGAGGAAAGCGTGGTGCGCTATATGAAGGAGGCGGTCGAGTATTCCCAGGATCGACCGATTCTGATCGATCACTTCCTCGAAGACGCCATCGAAGTGGACGTGGACGCGCTTTCCGACGGGGAAGACGTAGTCATCGGGGGAATCATGCAGCATATCGAAGAGGCCGGCATTCATTCCGGCGATTCCTCCTGCGTGCTTCCCGCGGTGGATATTCCGGAGCCTCTGCTCGACCAGATGCGGGAGTACACCTTCAAACTGGCGCGCGCCCTGAAGGTCGTAGGGTTGATGAACATTCAGTTCGCGATTCCTCGCGGCAACGGAAAATCGGGCAATGGAACCCATCGTGGCAAGGTGTACGTGCTCGAAGTGAATCCTCGTGCCTCGCGCACCGTTCCCTTTGTCTCGAAGGCCACGGGTGTGCCCATGGCGAAGATTGCGGCCCGGCTCATGACCGGACGCAAGCTGCGGGAGTTTTTGCCCGAGTTCATCGAGCGGCGCCGCGATCTTGATACCGGAAGCTGCTATTTTGTCAAATCCCCGGTTTTCCCCTGGAGCAAGTTTCCCGGGGTCGATACCGTGCTCGGGCCGGAAATGAAGTCGACGGGAGAGGTGATGGGCGTAGCCGACAATTTCGGCGAGGCGTTTGCCAAGGCGCAAACCGCGGCGGGACAAAAACTGCCCACCCGGGGCACGGTGTTCATCAGCGTCACCGATCAGGACAAGCCGCAAGTCGCCCAGGTGGCGCGCAAATTCGCGGACATGGGTTTCAACTTGGTGGCCACGGCCGGCACCGGCGACGTGCTGGAAAATGCCGGTATGGCCGTGGAACGCGTGTACAAAGTAAAAGAGGGCCGGCCCAACGTAGTCGATCTCATCAAAGGCGATCGCATTCACCTCATCATCAACACGCCCCATGGCCTCGAGCCCTGGTTTGACGAGCAAGCGATTCGGCGTGCCGCAGTAAACTTCCATATTCCCACCATCACCACTTTGTCGGCGGCGCGCGCCGCTGCCGAGGGCATTGCTGCCTTGCAGCGGGGTGAGATCCGGGTACAGGCCTTGCAGAGCCTGCACGCCGAGAGAGCCGCCAAGGCGCGCCATTCATGAATTCGGCAGAATCGCTTTGGCCGTAGTCACTTGGGCAAACGAAGGTTAGCGGGAACGGCGTCCCTCGGGCGCTCCGTGGCCCTTGTCGAACCGAGCTGCCATCCCTAGTGAGCGTATTTGGCGCCTGCGTGGCCCGGGATAAAAAGCCTTGACAAACGCGCTGGGGAGATTTAAACGGATTAGTAAACGCGTTTATTTGAGGCCCCTGCGCCCTTCGGTTGGCCTCGCGGAGTGTCCACCAGGTTGCTTTCGGTGGGAGGCCGCTTTATAGTTCCGGGCACGCCGCGCAAGCGACAGGGGACCGCGGTTCGAGGGAAGCGGAATTTAGTGCACGGTTTAGGTCAAGCCCACGAGGAGCAGACGTGACATCACACCCCAAGCAAGACACCATCGAACTCGAGCGATTGGCACTCGAAGGAGGCGCGCCGGTTCGCACCACGCCGCTGCCGCTCGAGTTTCCCGGCATGCACTATCTCGATGAGGCCGAGATTGAGGCGGTGGTACGCGTGCTCAAGAGCCGGTCCTTGTTCCGTTACTACGGGATTGATTTGCAGGCAGAGGTGGCGGCGTTCGAAAAGGACTTTGCTAAGTTTGTCGGGGTCGAACACGCGCTGGCGGTCACAAGCGGCAGTGCGGCGCTGCAGACGGCGCTTTCGGCGCTGGCCGTCGGACCCGGCCAGGAAGTGATCGTTCCGGCGTATATGTGGGTCGCGGTCGTCGCGGCCGTGGTCAACCTGGGGGCGATTCCCGTGTTGGCCGACATCGACGACACCTTCACTTTGGATCCGCGCGACGTAGAACGTCGGATCACACCTCGCACGGCCGGCATCATCGCGGTGCACATGAGTGGAGCTCCCGCCGACGCGCCTCGGCTGCTCTCGATCGCTCGCCAGCGAGGGTTGTTTCTGCTCGAGGATTGCGCGCAGTGCGCCGGAGGCAGCATCGGGGGCAAGAATGTGGGTAGCTTCGGGGACATGGGCGTCTTCAGTTTTCAAATGAACAAGAATATGAGCAGCGGCGAAGGCGGCTGCGTAGTGACCAACGATTTGCGCCTTTACCAACGCACGGTGGCGGCACACGACAACGGGTACGCTCGCGACGCCAATGGCCGCGCGATTTATGACAATCTCGATCTCTGCCTTTGGGGCCGGGGCTGCCGCCTGGACGAGATACGGGGCGCCATTCTTCGCGTTCAGCTGCAAAAGTTGCCCACGATCATCCGCCACATGAGGGAGAGCAAATACCGCATTCGCCGCGGCCTCGAAGGCTTCTCCCAAGTCCACCTGCGGCGTATCGTCGATCCCGACGGTGATACCGGGTGCTTTCTGATTCTCTCCCTGGAGAATGCCAGCGAGGCGCAGCGGGTGCAGCAAGCGCTGCGCGCCGAAGGAATTGCCACATCGTCCCAGGGGATCACCGCTGTGGTGATGACCGATTGGGGCTTGCATATCTACTTCAATATCGTGAGCCTAGTGAACAAGACCAGCACCGACCGCAAAGGATTCCCCTGGAGTCTGGCGGAAAACCGCGAATCGAAGGCGTCATACGCCAAGGGAACCTGCCCGTTCGCTGACAGTTTGTTCGAGCGCAGCATTCTGCTGACCATTCCCTCGTGTCTCACTCCACAGGATGAAGACGACATCCTGCATGCATTCCGCAAGGTGTTAGCGCGTTCGGAAC
>DATJVZ010000084.1:0-28346 GCA_035501575.1 Terriglobales bacterium
CGCGACATGATTAACCTGGCCAAGGAAAATGGCCTGCGCCTGGCTTCGGCGGCCACCCACCCCTTTGCCGACTGGCGTGTGCAGGAGATCACCCCGGACGAGCGCTACAAGAACATTGTCGAAGATATGCAGCTCGTAGCCCGTGCCAACCTGATTTTTGGCTTGCACGTGCACATTGGGGTCGAGGATCGCGAGACCGCGATCCAGTTGATGAATCACGCCCGCTACTTCCTGCCGCACATTCTGGCGCTTTCCACCAATTCTCCCTTCTGGCTTGGCATGAATACCGGCCTAAAGTCGTATCGCTGCAAAGTATTTGACAAGTTTCCCCGGACCAACATCCCGGATTACTTCCCCAGCTGGGGCGAATACGAGAATTTCGTCAAGCTTCTGATCAAGACCAATTGCGTCGACAACGCCAAAAAGATTTGGTGGGATATTCGGCCGCATCCCTTCTTCAACACGCTCGAGTTCCGGGTTGCGGATATTCCCATGAGGGTGGACGAAACCATTGCGCTGGCGGCGCTCATCCAGGCCACCCTCGCCAAGTTGTACAAGTTGTATTCCGCCAATCAGGGTTTCCGCCTCTATCGCCGGGCCCTGCTCATGGAAAACAAGTGGCGGGCGGCTCGCTACGGCCTGGAGGGCAAGCTCATTGACTTCGGGAAACAGAAAGAAGTTCCCGAGCGCGATTTGATCCGAGAGTATCTGGATTTCGTCGACGATGTCGTCGATGAGCTGGATTCTCGGGAGGAACTCAATTACATCCACCAGATACTCGAAGGCGGCACCGGCGCCGATCGGCAACTGAAGGTGTTCCGGGAAACCGAAGATCTCAAGCAGGTAGTGGACTACATTATGGAAGAGACCGAAGTCGGTCTGGGCGAAGCGGTAGCGCCAATGCCCGCTAGAAAAATTGGGTGATGGCAAATTCCCTCGACCAAACCGTGGACGCGCGCTCGCCCAGCCAGCGAGAACGGGAAGCCCTGGAAGACCTTCCCTTTGACCCCGAACTTGCGCCAGGAGCCCGCAATGCGGTGGAAGTGTGCCTCGCCATCCAGCCCGGCGAAAAAGTGACGCTCATTACCGATCAGGCCACCCAGGAAATTGCTGCGAGCCTGGTGCGTGAACTGAAGCGCATGGGGGTATCCTACCGGGCGTGGCGGCTCGAGGATCTTGCGCCGCGGCCCCTGATGGAGTTTCCGCGGGAGATCGCGGACGACCTTAGAACCAGCCAAGTCAGCATTTTTGCGGTGCAGGCGCAGGCTAACGAGTTGCCTTCGCGCATGCAGATGACCGATGTCGTGAACCGATACAAGATCCGCCATGCCCACATGGTGAATATCAACCGGCAAATCATGCTCGAAGGCATGCGGGCCGACTTCCGCAAGGTCGATCGCATCAGCACCCGGGTGCTGGAGCTGGTCGAGCACGCCGCGGAAATCCGGGCCAAGACGCCGGCGGGCACAGATCTGGTGACCCGCCTGAATCCCCGCTACCGCTGGCTTAAGACCAGCGGTTTGATCAGTCCGGAAAAGTGGGGAAACCTGCCGGGCGGCGAGGTGTTCACTACGCCGGAAGAGGTCAATGGAACCTTTGTGATCGATGGCGTGGTCGGCGATTGGCTGTGCGCCAAGTTCGGCGAATTGCGGCAAGCGCCCCTGAGCATCCGGGTGAGAGAAAATCGGGTAACCGAGGCGCATTCCTCCAATCGCGAGCTGGAAAATGATTTTTGGAGCTACACCCATACCGATGAGAACAGCGACCGCGTGGGAGAATTCGCCATCGGGACGAACATTGAATTGAAAGATGTGATCGGGCAGATCTTGCAGGACGAGAAGTATCCGGGAGTTCACATCGCCTTTGGCAACCCGTACGGAATGCACACCGGGGCGGACTGGTACTCTTCCACCCACATTGATGTGGTGGGCCGCAAGTTTGATATTTGGGTGGACGACAGGCAGATCATGCGTGCCGGGCAGTTCGTAATTTAGGCATCGCTCTCCCCCTGGATGGATATCCGGTGCGCCGGGAAGCGGCTTAGGCTCTATGCCCCCATGATTCCTTTCTTGCGCCGCCAGTTCAATGAAGGCTTCACGGAAGCGAAATACCGCGCTCTGCTCGCCACCATGGCAGAGCGGTGCGGTCAACCGGTGCCATTTCGAATCTCCGAGACTCCGTGTTTCTTCCCCAAGGCGCTGCTCGAGGAGATGGCGCAGTGCGGGCGGGAATTGATCCATCAGCTGGAGAGCGCCGAATACCGCAAGGCTTCGGATGCGGCGATCCCGCCGGCCTTCAACGTCCCCCGGGAAGCACCCTTTCCGATGTTCGTGCAGGTGGATTTCGGACTGGTACGCGGGCCATCCGGCCAGATTGAACCGCGGCTCGTCGAATTGCAGGGATTTCCCTCGCTCTATGCCTATCAGGCCATTCTGGCCCAGACCTACATCGAAGTCTTCGACCTCGATCGAAATTTACGCTACCTCCACAGCGGCTTGGATTGGCCGGGGTATCGGCAACTGTTCAAGCGGGCAGTCGTCGGCTCTCATGACCCGGAGAATGTGATCATCATGGAGATTGACCCCCTCCATCAGAAGACGTTGCCCGACTTCCAGCTTACGGAAAAGCTACTGGGGGTTCGAACCGTTTCGATCACGGACATCCAAAAACAGGGCAAGCAACTTTTCTACGAACAATCCGGCAAGCGGGTTCCCATTTACAGAATCTACAATCGCGCCATCGTGGACGAGTTAGTGCGTAAGCAGCTCGAACTGGCGTTTCGCTTCGACGAAGACTTGGAGGTGGAATGGGCGGGGCACCCCAACTGGTACTTCCGAATCAGCAAGTTTTCCCTGCCCTATCTCGATCACCGGTGTGTGCCGCGAACCCAATTTCTCAGCCAGGTCGAGATGCCCTGCGATTTGGAAGGTCAGGTGATCAAACCGCTGTTCTCGTTCGCGGGCAGCGGCGTCCTCATTCATCCGCGGAAGGAAGATCTGGCAGCCATCCTCGAGCCAGACCGCTGGCAATACATTCTGCAGGAAAGGATGAACTTCGAGCCCGTGATCGACACTCCCTGCGGCAAAACCAAGGCCGAGGTTCGGATCATGTACATATGGCTCGAAGAGCTGCTGCCGGTCATGACCATTGTGCGGATGGGTCGCGGGTCGATGATGGGAGTCGACCACAACAAGAATATGCAGTGGGTGGGAGCCTCCGCCGGGCTTTACCCGAGCAGCTAGGTCTGGACGGCTTCGGAGTGCACGGGGATTTCTACGGAGCGCAAAAAAGGAAAAGGCTGTGACATTGGTTATGCTCTAGCCGCCAGCTCCTGCGAGGGAGCCCGCGACGTGGAGGCACGTACCGTCACAGCCTTTGATGCAATCACTGCTTTCGCAGTTCCAAACCCCACCTGCTCCTCGCAAAGCAGCCGGTTTTTTCGGGTCTGGAGGTCCAACAAGTTACCCTGCCGAACCAATCACTCAGCCTACTTTGGATTGACCAATTTGTTTGAGCCAACCCTTTCGACCGTCGACGGGAGCCACACTAAATAGTCATCTAGAAAATGTCAACGCCATTTTTCGGTGCAAACACTTCCTCCGGGTCGGCGTCGAGCGAAAAAATCCAAGTGGTTAACAAATCATGGGTTGTGCATCATCGCCAAGGGGTGTTTCCAATTTTTTCCACAACGATGTTCACAATCTCTCAAGCTTTCGTTCTGGCCTATCGAGCAGAGGAAATTCTCCAGCCGCTCCGGCCGGTGTATATTGTGTTCCGCGATGAGCCCTTCGACGGTCATTGACTCTCGGCAGGAAATCCTGCGCGTGGCGGCGCGACTGTTCCAGCAGCGCGGCTATCACGCAACCTCCATGAACGACGTCGCTGCCGCCCTCAAACTCAGCAAAGGCGGTCTTTATCACCATTTCCAAAGCAAGGACGAGATCCTGTTCGAACTGATGAGCCATGCCCTGGACATTACCGAGCAGCGAGTGCTCGAGCCGGTGCGCAGCATTCGGGAGCCGGAACAACGCCTGCGAGCCCTAATCCGTCTTCACGTCGACGTGGTGTTGAGCGCACGCGACCGGGAGATCACGGTCCTGTTGCACGAGAATCACCCCCTGCCTCCTTCGTTGCGCAAGCAGATCAACGCCCGCAAAAAGGGCTACATCCGTTTTCTGGAGACGGTCATTGCGGAGGTTCAACAGGATCGGGGAATTCTCGGAGGAGTGAGCGCGCGGGCCGCCACCTTTGCCTTACTGGGCATGATCAACTGGCTCTATCAATGGTACAAGCAAGAAGGCACGCTCAGCGCGGAACAGATCGCGCACGAGTACACCGAAATCTTCTTCGCTGGAGCCTTTCATTAGCCCTTTGGCGCCCCCCCCCAAAGACACTTCCGCCTGATTCGCCGGATAGAGGCTCGCTTGGGGGGGACAAGTTCCGAAAGCTGGAGGGGCTGGCCAGAATCGAACTGGCGACCTAGCGGTTAGGAACCGCTTGCTCTATCCTACTGAGCTACAGCCCCCGGTTCCAAGTTAGCACGAGGCAAGCCATGCGGAAAGTCCTCAGGCATGGCTGTTTGGCGAGCCAGGCCCGACTCCAATTTTAGGTCTATTTAAACCAGTGATATCCGACACTAAGCTGGTGCCACAGGCGAGCGGCAGGTATTAGCAGAATCGGGAGGACCTAGCAAATCCGAGAGGAACCGGGGACGGAGTCAACCTGCCAGTCGGAGCACACCGCTTGCGAAGCGGTGGCTCGAGATCCCGGAACGAGCGATTACCAAATAAGTCCCAGCACGCGCAATGTGCTCACGACAATCATCACACCGATGATCCCCATCGCGACACAATCGCCCACACAGTCAAACGGCCCACGAAATCCAGCTTCGCGAGGAAGATCATTCCCCGCGTACTTCTTGCTCGACTTTCTCCGATGTCCCCACACACCATCAGAGTGCCTGCTCCCAGCGGAATCGACAATGGCTCGTTTGGTGGAGATTGATCCCCTATCGGTGGTATTGGAAATACGCTCGTAACCGGTATCAGATGAACTGGTTACGGAACTTTGCAACGACGATGGCGGGCACGGCTCGATTGACTTTCGCTTAGGTGCCTTGGGGAATCCGGTGCAGACTCTTGCCAGTCCAGAGCAAGTAGGCCATGTACAGCACAATGGCCAGGTTAACGACGAGGACAGTGACGTGAAATGGGGTTTGGCGATCGATGGTCTTATAGATTTCAAAGGGCAGATACAAGGAACCGGAGACGAGGGCAATCCATTGTGCCCAAGCCCGCGCGTACCACAGCCCGTACGCCTCCACAAAACGGAGGACCGCATAGGCCAAGGCACCGGCCGCAACTGCCCAGAGCTTGGCAGTGGTAAGCGTGTCCGCCCAGTCCAGGAAAGCCTGGGCAAAATGACGGTCCGGACTGATATGCAGCAACCGGAGTAAGCCGTCCGCCACGTCCCAAGGGTCCTTCTGCATCAGGAAGAGCACGCCGACACCTGCGAGCAAGACGATGAGTCCCTTCGTCATCTCAAAGGACGCGATACCGCGCAGCACCTGAAGGGTGGGGTCGTGCTCGTGCGGTTCAAGTTCTAAATTGCTGTCGAGCATTTCGACCTTCGAGCTCTCATCTATTATCTCGCGGTCGGCGACAATAGTGTTTTACAGATGTGAAAAATTTGTTCCCCGTCCAAACCTGGGCTTTACCGGCTCTAGGTAGAGAAATCCTGGCCAGGACCTCAAAGCTCGAGACGAGCGATCTCGGCAACGCGGGGGATCATCGCTTGGCGCGAACCGAAGCCCGCAATTCATCGACAATTTCTCGCGCCGCCTTGAACGCTTCATCGTTTTCCGAGACGTCAAAGGAAATGGCGCCTACCCGGGCGTGTCCGCCACCGCCATAACGTTCGCAGATCTTCGCCAGATTCACCGTCGGCTCCGAGGGAGCCCAGGGGTTTGATCCAACCGACACCTTGACCCGAAAGCTGCTCTTGCTCAAGCCCACACTGTAAATCGACTGCGGATGCAGATAATAGGGAATGAACTTGTTGTACCCCTCGAGTTCCAGGTCGGAAATATCAAAGAAGAGTGTCCCATCCTTCAATTGGGTACGCTCCTCGAGGACGGCGATCGAACGCTGATGACGCTCGAGGAGAGGAGGCAAGAGGGAGGCAACGAAGGGCTCTCGGATCACCTCGGCTAGGGGTTTTGTGGCCAAAAGAGGGATCAGCCGGGGTAGCAGATCCGGACTGAGAGTGGACTCGATCACCATGGTCAGCTTCATCGCCGGCTCGCGCATCTCGATGGCCGTGCGGGCATCGGGATACAGCGCTCCGTCAATGATGTCGGTCCACTTGACCAGCTCGGCGACGGAAGCCGGATGGAAGCCAAACCGCTGCTCGGCCACTACGGCAATGAAACTGGTGCAGGATTTGAAATCCGGGTCGTAAAACTTGCAGTTGCTCTGATCCTGCTCAAAATGAGCGGCATCGGCCGGGGTCAGAAATGCGCTCTCGTGGTGGTCAAACCACCAGGTAATCTTGGGAGAGCTTGAATACTTAAAGTCCACGATTGCATTTTCATCGCCGTCAAAATCGTCCTCGTCAAAAAGGGCTCCCGCCCGATGCAACAATCCCGTGAAGACAAATTCGACGTCATCGCGGATGCGCTCCCGGTAAAAACGGGAAAACACCGCCGCCGAGGAAGCACCGTCAAAACACCGATCGTGATAGAAGACCCGAACTCGCAAGCTTCACTCCTGTCGTAGTTGAACCAGACTAACCGAATCCGAAAGGAAGCAAAAGAGAAAGACCAAGCAATGCCATTCCGTCCGGGGTGCTGTCAAGCGCACTCGGAAGGCAAAGAAAAACAGCCCTGCCGACGACATCCCCCGGCTATCCTCGTTCCGCCAGGTTGCCGATCACCGGCAGCTTGAATCGTTCTCCCTGCAACGCCTTGATCAGCACCACCACCCAAACCATCACCCCCGCGAGCGCGGTCTCGAGCACCACCAGCCAGGCGATCAAATATCCGAAGCGAGGGATCAGCAACAACATAGCGAACACGATGCGCAAGACCACCGCCAAGAAAGCCGCCGCAATGGCAAGAAATATCGATTGCAGCGCATGGAACCTCACGAGGTAGTTATGTTTGTACGAGCGAAGCCGCAAGAGGATGACGGCCGGGATGAAACTAAGGTAGGCCGCGGCAGCCGCGAGATTGTCGCGGAAACGGCCCGTTGGGCCCGCCTCGGCCGGCACCGCGATCATGCGGCGGCCGCAGCCCGGGCAAAATGCTGCGTTCTCGGGCATGGGAGCCTGGCATTGCGGGCAGGCGATGAACGTGGGGTCAGGCAAGCGAAGGCGAGCCTTTCTTGCGCCGGCAATCTTCGCACAGGCCGTAAATCTGAAAGGTGTGGCGGGTAGTTTCGAAGTGGTAGGTCTTCCCAATTTCCTGTTCCAGGGTGTCGACTTCGGGCGAAAAAAACTCCACCGAACTGCCGCAGCGCGTACAAACCATGTGGTGGTGGCTGCGGCGATTGTATTGGTGTTCGAAGCGGGCAATCCCGTCATGAAAGGCAACTTCGCTCGCCAGACCACATTCGGCCAAAAGCTTCAAGGTCCGGTAGACGGTGGTGAACCCGATTTTGGCATCTTTCTTCTGTACCAATCGGTGCAGCTCGTTGGTTGAGAGATGCTCGCGCGTCTCGAGGAAGGTCTCAAGGATGGTGTCGCGCTGCTCGGTGTGCTTGAGGCCGACCCGCTTGAGATGGCGGTACAGCATCTGCCGGGCTTCCCGCATCATCTCGCGGGAGATGGTAGGCTGATCGTCGATGCGTCTCTGAAGCATGGTGGCGAAGGCAGCAGCCGGCAAGTTGTTCCAGGGTTTGCTTCCTTCCTTGGGAGAATCATACTGACGTTTGGCAAATGCGCCAAGTTCCCGGCTCCTGCGCTGCGGTTTGTCCTGTCTGGCGCAGGGCTCTAAAATCATGAGTCCAGCATGGCAACCACCCTGGCGTCGGATGCTCGCCCTCGTACCCGGCTTCGCAGGATCTTGGCGATTCTGGCGAGTGGATTCGTTCTGGCCTGCATTGCAATTGGCTTCTGGCTGTATTGGCTGATACGCTCGGCCCTTCCCGAGCTCGATGGGAAACTAGCGGTCGCGGGACTCACCTCCGAGGTGGACGTCATCCGCGATTCCCACGGATTTCCAACCATTACGGCGAGTAATTTTGAAGACTTGTTTTTCGCCCAAGGATACGTGACCGCCGCAGACCGATGGTTCCAAATGGACGGAATGCGGCGCGCCGCGGCCGGAGAGTTATCGGAGATCGTGGGTGAAAGCGCACTTGAGCACGACCGCCAGCAGCGAATTCTCAGCCTCCGAGCGGCGGCCAAAAGAACACTGGAGATTGCTTCCCCGGAAGACCGCTCCTATTTTGCCGCCTATGCCCGGGGAGTTAACGCCTACCGCGAATCCCACCGTAACCGGTTGCCCATCGAGTTTGAAATCTTGCGCTACGCACCGCAACCCTGGACGATCGAAGACTCCGTCCTGCTAGGCGCGTATATGGTCGAGGATCTCAGCACCAGCCCCCGTCATCAGCTGACCCGCGAGAAGATTTTGGCCAAGTTGGGGCCAGAACTCACCGCCGACCTGTATGTCAATTCTTCTCCTCGTGATCGCCTCCCTACCCTATCCCCGCCAACTCCCCGCCAGAACGTCAGCGCTGAGGACGAGGAGGCTGCGGCGAAGATTTCCGCAACGGCCTTCGGCGGACAACCAGCCCCCGATCATCCCAGCGTCTGGTTCGCCTTGTTGAGCCTACCCCGCCAACTGTTTTTCCTGATGAAGCCTCATGCTTTGGTTGAAGACTTGGCATTCTACGATTCGCCGCGGGTTGTGGGTTCCAACAATTGGGTGGTTTCCGGAGCGCACACGGTGACAGGCAAGCCACTGCTCTCGAATGACATGCATCTTGGGCACCAGATGCCCAATCTGTGGTTTGCGGCGCACTTACGCTGCGGCAACTTCGATGTTGCCGGGGTAACTCTTCCCGGATACCCCTATGTGATCGTTGGCCACAATCAGCGCATTGCGTGGGGATTCACCAATTTGGGACCGACGGTAGAGGATGTGTATATCGAAACCTTCAACTCCGCGGGACAATACCTTACGCCGGAGGGATGGAAGTCCCCCGAGCACCGCAAGGAAATCATTCACGTCAAAGGAAAGGCCGACCTCGTCTTCGACGTCATGCTAACGCGCCACGGCCCGATCGTCACCGACCTGGTTCCCGGAGAAACCCGCAAGCTGGCACTGCGCTGGACTCTCTACGATGGCCTCCGCAACCCATTCTTCGCCGTGAATTCCGCTCGGAATTGGGAGGATTTTGAGGCCGCGTTTTCCAAATTCGATGCTCCCGGACAGAATGTCGTCTACGCCGACGTCGAGGGCAACATCGGGTATCAGGCAACCGGCAAGGTTCCGATTCGGGCTTCGGGCGATGGCAGCCTGCCTGAAAATGGGAGTGACAATGCTCACGAATGGGTGGGCTACGTGCCGTTTGACAAGCTGCCCAGAGTCTTGAATCCGCCGTCGGGCATCATTGCCACGGCCAACAGCCGGATCACGCCTTCTGAGTATCCCTATTCGCTAAGCGTCGAGTGGGAAGCGCCTTGGCGATCTTCGCGGATCTATCGAGTGCTCGAAGCCGGCAAGCAGTTATCCGCAGCCGACATGCTGGCTCTCGAAACCGACATTTATTCGGAGCCCGACCGGCTTTTCACACAGCACTTCGCCCACGCCGTGGACCACAGCAAAAATCCCTCCCCAAGGGCAAAGGCCGCCGCCGCTCTCTTACGGGAATGGGACGGACACATGACTGCCCACTCGGCGGCACCCACAATTGCGGTCCGCTCGCGAGAGCAACTCGAAAGGCTGCTGCTCGAGCCCAAGCTGGGGCCCGTGCCCGCCGATCCCCTTCAGGCGGAATCCACCCTGAACTGGAAAAGCTACCGCTGGCTAATGAAGACCATCTGGCTGGACAACATCGTTGAGCATCAACCCAGCCGATGGCTGCCGCAGGCTTACGCGAACTATGACGAACTGCTAACGGCTGCCGTGGAAAGCGCGGTCGATGACCCGGCGACGCCCAAGAATCTGAATACCTGGGAGTGGGGACGCTTCAACGCCGTCGACATCAATAATCCTGTGCTCGGACGGGTTCCCCTGTTGCGCCATTGGTCGGGCCCGGGCTTCCAAGAACAGTCGGGGAGCCCCTACACGGTGAAAGCCGTCGCCAAGACCCATGGGCCCTCGGAACGGATAACCGTCGACCTTGGAAATCTCGATCAATCCACTTTCAACTTGGTAACCGGGGAGGCAGGCACGTTTGGCAGCCCCTATTACATGGATCAATGGGACGCCTGGTTTCGGAACTTCACCTTTCCCTGGCCCTTCTCTCGCCAGGCGATCTCCGAATCCCGCGTCCATGAACTGCGGTTAGAACCTAGGAACTAAAAGGCAGGTTAGTTCGCTGGCGGATCGACTATTTTGACGTCGTAGGACTGGCCCACAATATCAGTTTGGTAGCCGTTTTGTTGGAAGAGGATCTGATCGGTGGCTGTGTCATAAATCTGAAACACACCTCCCACGCAAACAAAGACCACTTCCGGGGTCTGTCCGGTAACCGGCTGAATGCCTGTGGCATCTCCGGCCACTGGCGGGAACACGACCTGGGAGGTCGAGGTATTGAAGATGGAGAGGCAACCACGGACTTCCCCACCGATAACATTCACCGAGTAGCAACCTTTAGACCCAATGAAAAGCTGTCCGTTCGCTCCCATCTGCATGCGATTGTGATAACCATCGGTAATAACAATCGGCTGGGCATTGGTCACGGCCAGGGAATTGGCATTGAGGATATTCAAAGTTCCGCAGGTCGGGGCGGCGGTTCCCGAAGGGCAGGCGGTATGTGGGGGCGTCCCGGCGACGTACAACGTGCTGCCGTCGAGCAAGCCGTAGGTGGCAGCACTCACCGGCGTAGTTGGACCTGGGGCAGAGTTGCCAACGGTGAATGTCGTAATCCCGGCCGCAACCCCTCCGCATTGCGGTCCGCAATTGAAAATGTAAGCCGAGGAGTTATTCCTGAAGATGGCCCAAACCGGACGATCAAAATGATTTTGCGCCGTGCCGGTCACGACCGTCCGCGGGTCGTAGTACCCAATCAATGCGGTCGCAATGACGGTTATGTTATCCGAGTTATCGCTGAAAACGAGGATGTGGGTTCCATCAGGGCTACCCACGATGTAATGGGCTCCGACGACGGGAATAGTGGCGGTCACGCTGCCGTTTGTCAAATTCATCTGGACCACAGCGCCCGACGCCGCTCCGAGGATCGATGCACTGGGCACGGCAGCGTACGCGGTGACATTATCGGGGGCGATGAACATACTCTCGGTTTGACCGGGCAGGTTAATCGCCGGCACCGGTGTGCTGGCGGTCGACGACGAACTGCTGCTCCCGGACCCCGAACTGCCGGTTCCGGAGCCTGACCCGCTGCCATTCCCGGACCCGCTGCTGCTTCCCGATCCCGAGCCACTACCGCTGCTGGAGCCCGACCCGCTGCCACTGCCTGACCCTGACCCGCTACCGCTCCCCGACCCCGACCCGCTGCCGCTGCCGGATCCGGATCCGCTGCCACTCCCGGACTGGAACTGGTGAGCGCTCCCGGACTCGAACACACCGACTATTGCGGATCCTGACCCGCTGCCACTCCCGGATCCTGACCCGCTGCCGCTCCCGGACCCCGACCCGCTGCCACTCCCAGACCCCGACCCACTGCCGCTCCCGGATCCCGAGCCACTACCGCTGCTGGAGCCCGACCCACTGTTACTTCCGGACCCTGACCCAGTGCTGCCCCCGTACCCTGAGCCACTGCTGCCGGATCCGGTACTGGACGGGGTGCCAGCGGCGATCGTTTCCGTGGCATTGTCGACGACTACGACGGTGTTGCCGGCAATGCTGAAGACGATTGTGCGCGAGAGATCGGGAGAAACCGCCATGAGACCGGGTTGCACGGATTCGCCCGACAAGGCGACGTTAGACGTTGAGAGCTTGTTGTTACTGGCGTTTACGATGTTGAAGACCGGAACGGTGATCCCGCCGCCCGCCGGAAACAACGGGTTAGACACGAAGGCACGGAATTTGAAACCGCTTAGTTTGTGCTGCTGGGCCGCGCTCGAAGACTTTTTCCCTCCACAAGACAGAACGGCCACACCGAGAACGGCGAGCACAACCAGGCTAAAGCAAATTCTTTTCAGAGTTCGACTCCGAAAGGTATGAGGAACAAACGTTTAGATGCAAGAATCGGGATTATAGCAGATACCTCCTTAAGAACATTTCCTCTGCCGTCGGCCGGCTCGAGGCTTCATCGACCGCGCCCACCGCACCAGCACCCGCGAGCCTGGAATGCAATCCCGCGATAAATCTTGTATGCTCAACCGAATGGCTTCCGACCTATTGACCAGGATGAAACAGGCCCCGGTGCTCTGCGACGGCGCGACCGGCACATATCTGTATGCCAAGGGTGTCTTTATCAATCGTTGCTATGACGAGTTGAACCTTTCTCAACCGGACTTGATCCGTGGCATTCATCAGGACTATCTCCAGGCGGGTGCGGAGATCATTGAAACGAATACTTTTGGGGCTAACGCTTTTCGCCTGGCTCGACACAGTTTTGCCGATCGAGTGCGGGAGGTTAATCTGGCCGGGGCAAAGCTAGCCCGGGAAGCAGCCAAGAGTTTTGACGCCTGGATTGCGGGCTCAATCGGCCCGCTGGGGATTCGTATTGAACCCTTGGGCAAGACCTCGCTCGAGGAAGCGCGCGCGGCCTTTCGCGAGCAAATCACCGCACTGATTGAAGGTGGGGTGAATTTGCTTATTCTTGAGACGTTCGGTTATTTGGAAGAAATCCATCAGGCAATCTTAGCGGCGCGGGAGGTACACCAGACGATACCCGTGGTGGCCCAGGTCACCATCGACGAGGAGGGGAATTGTCTCGATGGCTCGACTCCCGAGGTGTTTACCCCGAAGCTCGAGCAGTGGGGGGCGGATGTGATTGGGTGCAACTGTAGCGTGGGTCCGGTAGCCATGCTGGACGGGATTGAACGTATGCGGCCTCTATCTTCGTTGCCGCTGGCCGCCCAGCCCAATGCCGGCATTCCGCGCTCGGTCGAAGGTCGCAATATCTATCTTTGCTCGCCGGAGTACATGGCGAGCTATGCCCGGAAATTTGTGGCCGCCGGGGTTCGCCTGGTGGGAGGGTGTTGCGGAACCACCCCCGACCATATCCGAGCCATGAAGGCTGCTTTACGGGTGGGCGAGGCGCGTTCCCGAACCGTGACCACGCCGGCTTCCCAAGCTCGATTGACTGCGGTTCCGGCCCTTCCCCTCGAACAACGCTCGCTCCTCGGCCGCAAACTGGCCCAAGGTGAATTCGTGACCATGGTCGAGATCGTTCCCCCCAAGGGCAAGGACGCTCACAAGGAGATGGAGGGGGCGCGTTTTCTCAAATCCGTGGGCGTCGATGGCATCAACATCCCCGACAGTCCACGAGCCTCGGCCCGCATGAGTAATCAGGCCTTGGCGCTGCTGGTGCAGCAACAGGTGGGGATTGAAACCATCATGCATTACACCTGCCGCGACCGCAACGTTTTGGGGATCCAGTCCGACCTGCTGGGGGCGGCCGCCATGGGTCTGCGGAATCTGATCTGCATCACCGGGGATCCGCCCAAGATGGGCAACTATCCCGATGCCACCGCGGTTTTCGATGTGGACGCGATCGGATTGGTGAACATTGTCTCTAATTTGAATCGCGGTCTCGATATCGGCAGCAACCCCATCGGCCAAGGAACCGCCTTTGTCATCGGGGTGGGGGCCAACCCCGGCTTGAACGACATGGACGAAGAAATCCGCCGCTTCGAGTACAAGGTGCAGGCCGGCGCGGAATTTGTAGTCACGCAGCCGGTTTTCGATCTGCGGTTACTGGAAAACTTCCTGCGGCGGATCGAGCATTGCCGCATTCCGGTGGTGGTGGGAATCTGGCCCCTGATTAGCGTACGCAACGCGGAGTTCATGAAGAACGAGCTGCGAGTTTCAGTTCCGGACGGGATTCTCGACCGCATGGCACGGGCTCAGACGCCCGAAGCGGCCCGGGAAGAGGGTATCGCCATTGCCCGCGAGATGCTGGTGGCCGCACGGGACCGGGTACAAGGAGCTCAAATCAGCGCCCCCTTGGGCAAATATGCCGCCGCCGTCGATGTGCTCGAGGCGCTCGGCAGTTTTCCTTCGGCCCCGGTCTAGCGAATCTCCGAAGGTTCGATTCCGATAAATTCACATTTCCTGAAGCCATTCCCGCGGCGGATGTGGATTACAATGGACGAAGGAGCGAGCGCATTGCCAAAGTTTGAAGAGTGCCTCGAGCGCCTGGAAAAAATCGTCCAGGAACTCGAAAAGGGCGAGGTGCCTCTGGAGAAGTCTCTTAAGCTCTTTGAGGAAGGCATCCAGTTGTCCTCGGCTTGCCGCAAGGAGTTGGAGCAGGCCGAAGGCAAAGTGGAGATTCTCTTAAAGCAAAACGGGCGGCTTCAGGCCGAGCCTTTGGAAACGTTGAGCGAGGCCCCATCGAGCCGCAAATAAGTGCTGGAGTCTGGATGTCCATGGCAGTGGTGCTGCCATGGCGATGTCACCGTGAAAGGCGCGGTAGAACTCTGAGGGAAGTATGAAGCCGCACAGTGCTGTTGTTCTGCTTCAGTGCGACCGGGAGATCGAACGGTCTCTGGTATCCGCATTGAGCCATTCGTTTCCCTTCGTTCATCAGGTGCATTCGGTCACCGAAGTACGGAACCGCATCGGCAAATATCCCGTCGGTGTAGCTATCTTGGACATGGAGAAGGCCTCGTTCTCGGATGTGGAGCGCTTATCGCACGATTTTCCTTCTGCCAGCATCGTCTGTACCCACCGCTGCGCCGATGAAGAAATGTGGGCCGCAGCCATGAATGCCGGCGCCCGTGATGTTTATTCCTCGTCCGACATACCCGGCATCGTCGGGGCCGCGCTGAGGAGTTGCACGAACCTCCACTCGG
The DNA here is from genome assembly GCA_035501575.1 of Terriglobales bacterium. Lineage (GTDB taxonomy): Bacteria > Acidobacteriota > Terriglobia > Terriglobales > Acidobacteriaceae > JAFAGX01. The sequence goes on from DATJVZ010000084.1 coordinate 15,154, forward strand.
CGGCCGCCTAGCAGCGGGCGACCGCCTATCCCGAGGCTCCAAGTTGTTATACTCAGCCTCATGCTGCCAGCTATGCTCGAGCAGGGCCGGGAGCGTACCGACGAGGCCCTCAATCGCTTGCTGCCCGCAGCCAGCGAGCATCCGGTTTCTATCCATCAGGCCATGCGTCATAGTGTGTTTGCCGGCGGCAAACGCTTGCGGCCGATTCTTTGCATGGAGGCAGGCCGCATGGTTGCCGGTTCCCTTCCCGAGGGGATCGAGGAGTTGGGTGCGGCTTTGGAGATGCTGCACACGTATTCGCTGATTCACGACGACCTTCCCGCGCTCGACAACGACGATCTGCGCCGCGGACGTCCCACGTGCCACAAGGCCTTTGGCGAGGCGCTCGCCATTCTGGCCGGCGATGCCTTGCAAACCAGAGCTTATGAAGTGCTGGCACGACTGCGGTGCCTGGCCGAAGCCCGAGTGCGGATCATCGAGGAAATCGCCCGTGGTACCGGGACATTGAGCGGCATGATCGGCGGACAGGTCGTTGATCTCGAGGCGGAGCACAAAAAACCCGATCTCGCCACCCTCGAGTACATCCACCAGTCCAAAACCGCTGCCCTGATTGCGGCCAGCGCGGTCAGCGGAGGGCTGTACGGGGAAGCAAGCGAGGACTCCGTAAACCGGCTGCGATGTTATGGGCAGGCCATCGGGCTCGCCTTTCAAATCGTCGACGACGTGCTCGACGTCACCCAAAGCTCCGAGCAACTGGGAAAGACGGCGGGCAAAGACACGGCGGCGGAAAAAGCAACTTATCCGGCACTCTTTGGGGTCGACGAGTCGTTGAAGAAGGCGACTGCCCTAATGCAGAAAGCCTTAAGTTCCCTCGAGGGATTCGGAGCGCAGGCAGAAACCTTAAAGTCTCTCGCCCACTTTCTGGTGGAACGGAAGAACTGAGCAAACGTTCTGCGCTGCCTGATTGCCTTGCCTTGCGGTATATCTGTATTCTTTTCCGGCCAACATGTTGATCCCTCCCCTCGACCTCCTTGCCATTGCCGCGCATCGCGATGACGCCGAACAGACTTGCGGAGGGACGCTGCTGAAGATGGCCGAGCGCGGCCATCGCACGGGCATTCTCGATCTTACCCAAGGAGAGATGGGAACCCGCGGCACGGCCGAGGATCGGAGGCGAGAGGCAGAGGAGGCGGCAAAGATCCTCAGGGTTTCCTGGCGGCAGGCGCTCGATATTCCCGACGGCCGGGTGGAAAACACCTGGGAGAATCGCTTGAAAGTAGCGCGGGTAATTCGCGAGCAACGTCCCCGCGTGGTGATCCTGCCCTATTGGCAAGGCCGTCATCCCGACCACTACACGGCGTCCGGGCTGGGATACGAAGCCTGCTTCCTGGCGGGACTCGCAAAACTGACGCTCGCCCGACCGGGGTTGTCCGGGGTGTCGCTTGCGCCTCACCGCCCGTTCAAGATTATCTACGCGACGCTTTATTATGATATTCGGCCGACCTTCGTCGTCGATATCAGCAAGCAGTTCGAGGCCCGCTTGCAGGCAATCCTGGCTTACCAGTCGCAGTTCAGCGATCAGGAGGCCGGCAAGGATCTTTTCCCGGCTCACGCCGAGATCCGATCGCGGGTGGAAGCGATGGCCCGGTTCTACGGTATGTTCGGCGGCGTAGACTACGCCGAACCGTTTCTGCAGAAAGAAGTAGGATTGGTGGAAGATCTGACCCTGATTCCGGTAAAGTCCATCTGACGATTCCCGACCGACCCACAAAACTCGAAAGCCGGCGAGTTCGAAGTCTGATCAAGAGACCAGACTCCGAACCCGTGGCCTTCAAGAACCAACCACGCTTCAGGCTGCCGGGGCATGCAGAACACGGAAGGCGCTGCCGCCGTTCGACCAGACCAGGACTAGGGCATCTTCACCCTTGGGAACGCTGGTTAACGCGTGCTGTATTTCGGAGGCGCTCTCGACATTCTTGCGATTCACCTGGGTGATAACGTCTCCCCTGCGCAATCCAGCATCATCGGCCGGACTTCCCGGTTCGACATCCTCGATAACCGCACCCTGCAGGTTCTTGGGCGCTTGCAGTTGCTCGCGCAGATCGGGAGTCAGGTCCGCGAGGCCGAGTCCCCAGCGCATCTTGCCGTGACCGTTCTCGCCGACTTCGCTAGTTCCCTTCTCGCGGCTTCCCATGGCTTCGAGTGTGACCGGCATCGTCATGGCTTTCCCATCCCGCAATACGCCGAGTTTGACGGTCGTGCCAGGACGCTTCGCGCTTACGGCAAGTTGCAGTTCGCTTGCATCGCTGATCTTCTGGCCTTCGAATTCGGCGATCACGTCACCGACTTTCAAGCCAGTCTTAGCCGCAGGCGAATCCGGTTCCACTTGGGTAACGACGGCACCGTTGGCATTGCTCTGGAAGAACTTTGCATTTTCCGGGGTCACATCGCTGATCCCTACCCCCATGTAAGCGTGCGTTACCTTTCCGTCGCGAATCAGAGTCTCGACGGTGGGTTGTACGATCTGGCTGGGAATGGCAAAGCCCATGCCCGAAAAGCTTCCCGAGGGAGAGATCAGAAAGGTGTTGATGCCGACAACTTCGCCGTGCGCATTGACCAGCGGACCGCCGGAATTGCCCTGGTTAATCGCAGCATCGGTCTGGATAAACCCACCGGGCTTGCGAGGGTTGTCGGAGTACGGGTTGGGACGGTTCAGCGCGCTGACGATGCCGCGCGTCACCGTAAAGCGGAAACCGAACGGGTTGCCGAAGGCCAGTACCGTCTGGCCGGGACGCAGCTCCGTGGAGTTGCCCCAAGGCGCGCTCGGTAGATCTTTCCCCTCAACCTTGAGGACCGCCAAGTCCGTCAGCGGATCGCTGCCCACCAGCTTGGCCGACAATATCCTGCGATCGCTCAGGGTAACGCGGATGTCCACCGCGCCGTCCACCACGTGCTGATTGGTCACAATGTAGCCGCTTGGGGAAATAATGACCCCGCTGCCGCCTACATGCTCAATCTGAGGTTGTTCAGAGTGCGGAAACATTCTCTGGCCGAAGAACTGGCCGAATCCGCGCGGTATTTCTTCTTGCATTTCATCTTCCGCCGCTTCTGGTTTGGCTTTCGACGTGACCGAGATGTTAACGATGGCCGGCGTCACGCGAGCGGCCAGGGTTTCCATGGCGCGATCGAGCGAAAGTAACGGACTGATGCTCGCGTCATCGAGTGGGGCTGCTGCTGCCGGCGGCATGGCGGCCTTGGCCGTGACCGGGCGAATGGTTTCGTAACTGGCCAACACCCCGAGTGTGGCAAGAGCGATCATCGACACTGCCAAGTGACGATTGACCGCATTTTTGGCTTGCATGATCCAAGTCTTCATCAGTTTTCTTCTCCTTTTGATTAGCAACTAATTGTTTAGTTGTTTGCTGCAAAAAAATTTTGGCCTCGAGCTCAAATCGAATGGGCCGGAACTCTTCCCTCGACCGCATCCGAACTGACCACACGGATCCGCCAGACACACACCGTCCAGGCCCCCGAGCGACCTTCGGTCGAAGTCATCATCACTACCACCGTATCCATCCTGTCCACGGGCAGCTGACCGGCCGCCTGGGTTGCGGGCGAAGGTTCGGTTGCGAACTTTTGCGCCGCCAACCTTTCTTCCCTGGCCTTTGCTGCCATTTTTTGGGACAGATGCCGCGGTGTGGAAGCTCTCGCCGGACTCATGCCGTTGTCCTCCACAAATTTCGCCAGCACCACATGCTCAGCTGCCTTGGCAGTTCCGAGCGCCCCAAGAGCACGCGGGCCGGGAGTGGAAACCTCTGCCGCCATCCGTATCGGGTCGCTAACCGCGACCAGTTCTGGAGCTCGCGAGAGCCACACTACGCCCAGAACCGATACCGCCGCCACCATACCCAGAACCGGCTTCCACACCCGTGGGGGGTAGGGCCGGTGGTTCGGGGCAAGAATTTGCGCCACTCGCTGCGAGGTCTGCCGCATCCCCCGTACCGCGGCTTGGGCGAGCCCCAATCCGCGACGGAGCAGGCTCCTCTCGGCCACCGTCACCAGGCACTCGGCATAACTCCGAGGGTTCCCGATGCGCGACAACACGTGATCGTCGCACGCCATCTCGCGCTCGAACGAGAGCTGATGGTCAATCCACCATACGGCGGGATGAAAGAATAGGAGCGCGCGAATGATCTTTTGCCCAAGATTCGTCCAATCATCCCAGCGCCTTAAATGTGCGAGTTCATGGATCAGAATCGAGTTCAGTTCTTGCGGCGACAACTCGTTCACCGCCCATGCCGGAATCAGAATCATCGGTTTAAAAAAACCGATGGCTGCCGGAACGGATAGGCGTCGCGAAACGCCCACGCGTGGCGTGCGCCGCTGCTGAAATTCGCTCAAGGTGCGCTGTAACATGGGATCGAGCGAGCGCGGGTCGAGGGGGGAGTGATCGGCGCGCAGCCTGCTTAGATTCCACAGCCCTAGGGCGATTCGGCTCAATCCCAGACCGGCAATCGTCAGCCAGGCCAGAAACAGGCCCCTCGCCCAGGAACTGGGGATCACGACGGCCGACGATAAGCTCTGACGGCTTGCGAAATAGCTCGCCGCGAGACCGCTCGCGACTGGCAACACCACGATGGCAACTAGCGCCACACACCAGGCCGCAAACCGCGTGCTTGAACTCTTGCGGCCGAACATCCACAAAGAAAACCAGGTGAGGAAGGCTACGACGATGCCGCCGGGCACACCATTGAGCAAGTGCTCGGTGATCCATCCGCTCGCCTGGTAAACGTGGATCAGGCTCATTCTGACTCCTTCACCTGCAAGAACTGCCGTAGACGCTTCAACTCCTCCTCATCGATGCTACTGTCCTCGAGAATGTTCAGCAGGAGAAGGTCGCGCGAGTTATTGAAGAAACGATGCACCAAATGACTGATCTCCGACCGGGTGGCTTCTTGCCGCTCGATGACCGGGGTATAAACGTGCGCCCGGCCATCCTTCAGGTGCTTGACGTATCCCTTCTTTTCGAGGATGCGCATGGTGGTCAGCACGGAGTTGTAGGCCAAGGCCGGCTTCGCCGGAAGCGCCTCGAGAACTTGCTGCACGGTCGAGGAACCCTTGTCCCACAGCACCTCCATGAGCCGCAGCTCAGCTTCGGTCAGAGTCGCGGATTTCGTGGGCGGCACAGCACCTCCATCTCACAAGTAGTTAGACGACCCAGCGCCGGGAATGTCAACTAAATTTTTAGTTGCACTCTCCGATGAGATGGTTGCCTGCTCAAATCTCAAGAAGCCCGGCTTCGCCCAAAGGTAACCTGCTCACCAGCGTCTTCCCTGCCTCGGTTTCAAGTTCACATCGCGAAAACCGCGGCCAGGACACCCGGTAAGCCGGGTGCATTTCGTTCGGCAGACCCGTATTAATAAGAAGAGATGATCAGCTATGATTTGCTAGCAAGCCGAGGCAAGGCAGCAGGGAGACAAGGCGTAAGCATGTTTTTCAAGCAGGTTGTGTGCATTTTGTTGCTCTTGGGAACGATCCCAGCAGGGGCTCAAGTTGCCGGCGTCGCGCCCTCCATTCCAGATACGACCTTGGCCATCAACTCGCCGACGCCGCTGTCCGAGCGGGTGGTGCACTACGAGATCGATGCCAAGTACGATCGCGAGAAGCACGTCCTCGACGCCACGGAAACCCTGACCTACCACAACCTCACCGGGCAGGAGCTGGACACATTCCCTTTTCATCTTTATTTGAATGCTTTTCAGCCAGCCTCCAGCTGGGTACGCGAGGCCAAGCGCGAGGAAACGCCGGGCGGGGTGTTCGCGCAGTGGGATCCCCAGAACTACGGAGCGGTTGAGATCAAAAAATTTGAGGTCGTCGATCAGGGCGATCTTGCGTCGCAGTTGGAGTTCGTTCATCCCGACGATGACAACCAGGAGGATAAGACGGTTGTCCAGGCGCGCCTCCCCCAGCCCATTCCGCCGAACGGGTACGTCCAATTCAAGATCCGGTTCCACGACCAGTTTCCCGAGACCCTCGCACGCACCGGCTGGAACCGCGATTCCGTGCTAGGTGGGCAATGGTTTCCCAAGGTTGGGGTTTGGTGGCATGGGGCGTGGAATTGCCACCAGTTTCACTACGACACCGAGTTCTTCGCCGATTTTGGCGTCTATGACGTGAAGCTCACCCTGGCCCAGAACGAAGTGGTCGGTGCCAGCGGAGTTGAGCTTGACACGGTCAACAATCGAGACGGCACCAAGACCGTCACCTACCACGGCGATGACATTCACGACTTCGCCTGGACGGCGAGTCCACACTTCAAAGATTATTACGACACCTTCCAGGGCAGCCTGGGGCCGGTGAAGATCCGCATCATGCTGCAACCTTCTCACTGGAGCCAAGCCGAACGGCATGACCGGATTGTCAAAGAAACCATGGAGCGCTTCGAAACGTGGTACGGGCCCTATCCGTACAAGACCTTGACCGTAGTCGATCCCGAACCTGGCTCGGAGGCGGGCGGCATGGAATATCCGACCTTCATAACCGGCGATGCTGCCTGGTTCTGGCCGAAGGGTTACCTCGAAACCGAGGTGGTCGTGTCGCATGAATTCGGGCACCAATATTGGTACGGGATGGTGGCGACCAATGAATTTGAAGATGCCTGGATGGACGAGGGCATCAACACCTATACGGAAATCAAGGTAATGGACTCCATCTTCGGCCCCAGAACCTCGGTCATCAATTTGCCGGGTGCTACCCTCGGAGACAGCGAAGAGCAAAGGCTCTCTTATCTCGGAGTAGCCGATCTTGATCCCATAACGCGCTATGGCTGGCAATATGCCGACAGCGCCTCCTACGGAGGCATCACGTACGGCAAAACCGGTTTGGTTTTACTTACCCTGGAGAACATGCTGGGCGAAAACACCATGCAGCGGGCCATGCAAACATATTTCATGCGCTACCGTTTTACCCACCCAACCAAGGAAGACTTCCTGAAGACCATAGAAGAAGCATCCGGCAAAGACCTACGCTGGTACTTTAACCAGGCGGTCGATGGCACGCAGGTCCTGGATTATGAGGTCTTCAAAGTCCGCTCCTATCCCGTCGACTGGTACGAGCATAAGTTGACAGAGAAAAAGGGGCAGACCGAATACGTTTCGAATGTGTGGATTCATCGCAAGAACGATTTCGTTTTCCCCGTAGACCTGGATGTGAAGTTCGATAACGGTGAGACGATCCGCGAGCGCTGGGATGGCAAGGAGCGCTGGGCGAGATACACCTACCAAAAAAAGGCGCAGATCGCCTCGGTTGAGATTGACCCGGAACACCGGATCGAGTTCGATCGCAACAACTTCAATAACAGCTACATCGTCAAAGCCGTGAAGGCCCCGGCGCGGAAACTGGTAAATTATTGGACGTTCTGCAGCCAGCTCTTGGCCCAATTGCTGGCCTGGTGGATGGTTTAAGAACTAGCTTTGACCGCTCAAGACTGAGAACGAGAGGACCAACGTTGGCGGATAAGACCAGCCTAATTTCGGCGAGCACATGCATCCTGAGTGCCGGCAAGCGATACATCCTATGGTTTTATCTGCTGAACTTGGCATTCGCCTGGTTGGGGGCGGCGGCCTTCAGCAAGAGCGCCCATGGCATCTTGGACCACAGCCTGTACGCCGACCGGGTGCTCCACGGCTTGGACCTCGGAGTACTCGAGGAGATGATCGGGCGTCCCGAATTCGGACCTCGTCGCAGTTCCGAGGCACCGGCTTTGAGCTTCGCGTTTCTGTTCCTTCTGGCCAGTCTTCTATTCGTGCCGGGAGTGCTGCTCGGCTATTCTTCCGATCATCGCATCTCGCGCGAGGAGTTCTTCCGCACCTGTGGACGCAACGTTTGGCGATTTGTGCGGCTGGCGGTGGTTTTTGCCCTCATCGCAGGAATCGTGACCGGCATCGGTTCCCTCATGCAGGGCGCCGGAATGAACGCCCTCGATACCTCTTCGCAAGACGACCGTCGGCTCGCTCTGGTCGAATGGCTGAGCCTGGGCTTGATGTTTCTTTGCTTGACGGTGATGCGGATTTGGTTCGACCTGGCCGAAACCGACGTGGTGTTGCGCGAGCGGCCGGCGGTTCGCGGGTCCATTCTATGGGCGTTTCGCGCTATCCTAAGCAACTTCTTTCCTCTGCTCGCAGCTTATCTCCTCGCCGCCATCACGGCGGCGGTAATCTTGCTGGCGGGAATTTTTCTTTGGCACCTTGTGCTGCCGCCCCAGAGCGTGGTGGGAGCATTTCTCGTCAGCCAGGTCACGCTGGTGCTGCTGCTGGCGGCGCGTTTCTGGCAAAGGGCGATCGCCGTGGCCTTCTATCAGCGGATCTCGACGGAGCGTGCGCTCCCCTTGTTCGCGACCGTCCGCGTGCCGGTAACCCAGGCCCCATAACTCGACGCTCAAGCCGAGATCACGACCACCCGCCGAAAATCAATGGCCAGTTCTTCAAACGTTTACTGATTGACCATACAGGATTCGCTGTATGCGATACGCACTGCAATCGGGGGTATAAAGGGCCTTGCAAGTTTGTGGCTTGGTGCTCTTTGCTCGGTTGCTGAAAACGTCCGAATCGACTCCAGGAGGGCGTTCGCCGATGGGTCATCGAAGTCGACACGTGCTGCGTAGCTCAGCGGCTGCCGTTCAAGCGGAGAATTTCCTGGACGGCCCAGAACTTATATTCCTCGACCCTGTGGCGGCGACGGGCGGCCAGGGCAGCGATTTGCTCAATCTCGTGCGGGAAGCCATCTTCGTCCTGAACAACGAAGGGATGATTGTCTTTTGGAATCGCGGTGCAGAACAACTCTATGGCTGGAGCTGTTCGGAGGCCATCGGCAGGTCTCCCATCGAGCTGCTGAAGACCGAACTGCCGCGTCCCCTGAACCAGATCGAGAATATTTTGCGGAGCGACCTCTACTGGGATTGCGAACTCAGACAGACCACCAAGCAAGAGCAACGCGTGACCGTGGCCAGCCGATGGGCGCTCTGGCGGGACGAAGCGGACCGCATTTGCGGCCGCTTCCAACTCGAGACCGATATCACCCGCCGCAAGCAGATTGAAAACGAATTGCGGGTGCTTTCCGGGCGCCTGCTCAGCTTGCGCGATGAAGAACGCCGCCGGCTGGCCCGGGACTTGCACGACAGTGTCGGCCAGTTGCTGGCGGGCGCAGCCATGAATCTGACTATGGTCGAACGCAAGCTTTCCCTCACCGACCCAGCCAGCTTGCAATGGCTGAAGAATCTGGGCAGCCTGCTCGAGCAAAGCGTCAAAGAAGTTCGCACCATGTCGTATCTTCTGCATCCTCCCCTGCTGGACGAGGTCGGATTGCCCTCCGCCCTGGAGTGGTATGTTTCGGGCTTTTCCGAACGCAGCCAGATCAAAGTGGCGCTCGAACTGCCTGAAAATCTGGGTCGCCTGCGGCACGACGTCGAGCTCGCCTTATTCCGGATTGTGCAAGAGGCGCTGACCAACGTCCATCGCCATTCCGAAAGCCCCACCGCCAAGGTCACTCTTTCGAAGACGCCCGGACAGGTTCGATTGAAAGTCGAGGACCGCGGCAAGGGAATGGAAATGCCGCTCGACCACGGGGACAACGAAGAACGCCCGGTGCTCGGCGTAGGCATCAGCGGAATGCGGGAACGGGTGAGGAACCTGGGCGGTCAAATGCAACTTCGCTCGGGAAGCTGGGGCACCGAGCTCGAAATCCTGCTTCCGATTGCCGAAGCCATGTCGGCCCAGGGCTCGCGGTAACGAGAGCAGCCGATCGCGCCCCCGCCACGCTCACTCGGGAGGAGGCTCGGGCTCAGCCGAGCCGTCGGCCCGAGGATCCGAACCCCCATAGTTGAGCTTGGTTTTGCCGTCGTGCATTACCGCCTGGCCCCGGCCCATGGAGCTCGAATACTCTCGCTCGACATCGAACTGGTGTCCCATCGCCGAGAGCTTTTCGATCACATCGGCTTTCACCCGGGATTCGATCACCACATGGCAGCCTCGCTTAGGACTGACGGTAAAGCGTGGATTCTCCAAGGCTGCCTGCAGGTTCATCCCATAGTCGGCGAGGTTCGACACGAATTGGGCATGGGCTACCGGCTGGTTGGGTCCTCCCATAATGCCAAACCCGATGTGCCGGTCGCCACGTTCCATGAAGGCCGGAATGATGGTGTGAAACGGACGCTTGCGGGGGGCAAGCACATTGGGAGAGGAGGGATCGAGCGAGAACAGCCCGCCCCGGTCTTGCAGGACGAATCCCATGCCCCCGACGGTAATTCCCGAACCGAACATTTCATAATTGCTCTGAATCAGGGAAACGATGTTGCCCTGGCGGTCGACCACCGAGAGATAGGTGGTGTCGCTCCCCGGCGGCTTGCCGGAGGCAACGTCGCAATGGGCTGCGGAGGGGCTGATCAATTTCGCGCGCTCCTGGGCGTACGCTTTCGACAACAATCCTTCGACCGGGACAGGATGAAAACGCGGATCGGCGTTGTAGCGATAAAGATCGGCGTAGGCCAGCTTCATGGCTTCGATCTTCTTGTGCAGTTCGGGAACGCTCGACGGGCCCTGGGGTGAAGCCGGTGAGGTCTCCATGAGATTGAGCATCTCAAGCGCCGCCATGCCCTGGCCATTGGGAGGAAGCTCGTAAATCGTCCAGCCGCGATAGGTGGTCGAGACCGGAGTCACCCATTCAGGGGAGAATTCGGCCAAATCATCGGCGGCCATGGTGCCCCCGAACGATTCGGAAGTAGCCAAAATGGCGCGCGCGACTTCACCTTTGTAGAAGGCATCGGGTCCTCCGTCGGCCACACTGCGCAAGGCTTTGGCCACATCAGGATTGCGGAATACCGCTCCGAGCGCCGGAGCTTTCCCCTCGGGTAAGAACACGCGGCGGCTCTCCGGATTCTGCGAGATCCACTCGGTGGCGCCTTCCCAATAGTCGTGAATCACCTCCGGCACGGGATAGCCTTTATCGGCGTAGAAGATGGCCGCACGAAAAAGATCCTTCCAGGGCAACCGCCCAAAACGCTGATGCAGAGCGCCCCAACCGGCCACGGCGCCCGGAACGGTCACCGCATCGATGCCGGCCTGCGGCATGGAGCTGGCGCCTTTGGCTTGGAGGCGCTTGAGGGTGAGTCCGCGCGGGGCCCACCCGCTCGAATTGATGCCATACAGCTTTCCGCTTTCCGCCTCCCAATAGATGGCAAACAGATCCCCGCCCATGCCGCACATCATGGGCTCGGTAACGCCGAGCACGGCATTCGCGGCAATCGCCGCATCCACGGCCGATCCGCCGCGAGCCAGGATTTGGGCGCCGGCCACCGAAGCCTGGACATGGCTGGTGGCCACGATGCCGTAACGCGAGATCACCATGGAGCGGGCGTGCGAGCGCTCCTGGCCAAAGGCGGAACGATGGAAGAGCAAGACCACCAGCGAGACCAGCAACACACGCATAGGCAACCTCGCGGAACTGGAATTCTCATCGCCGGCGCGCTGGGTGTCAAGGCACAACAACTTGCTGAAACCTTCTCGTTCCTGGCAGCATCTGTGAGGGATTCCCGGCGCTCGGGAAAAAACCACCCATGGCTGCTGCCTCGGCACCCGCGACGCTGCCCAAGAATCCCTGGTTCATTGCAATCTCAGTCATGCTGGCCACGTTCATGGAGGTGCTCGACACCTCGATTGCGGCCGTAGCCTTGCCCTACATAGCCGGGAGTCTTTCCGCCAGCAACGATGAAGCAACTTGGGTACTCACCAGTTACCTGGTGGCCAACGCCGTGGTGCTTCCCGCCAGCAGCTGGTTCTCCCTTCGCTTCGGCCGCAAGCGGTTTCTGGTGACCTGCATTATCATCTTCACAATCTCATCCTTCCTCTGCGGCGCCGCCCCGAGCCTAGCCTTTATTCTCCTCGCCCGCGCCGTCCAGGGTGCGGGAGGAGGCGCCTTGCAGCCCTTATCCCTGTCGATCCTGCTCGAGAGCTTTCCCGCCGACAAGCGTGGCTTGGCGGCGGCCGTGTTTGCCCTCGGCGTGGTTGTTGCCCCGGTACTCGGCCCCACGCTTGGGGGCTGGCTCACCGACACCTACTCTTGGCGCTGGGCGTTCTACATCAATATCCCCGTCGGTATATTCGCGGTGTTCATGATTCTCCGCTATGTGGAGGATCCGCCATATATCAAAGATGCCAAGCCGGGAAAACTGGACGGAATCGGGCTGGGCCTGCTGGCCATTTGGCTGGGATGCTTGCAGATAATTCTCGACAAAGGACAGGAAGATGATTGGTTCGGGGCGACCTGGATCCGTTGGGCCAGTCTGATTCTGGTGGTCTGTCTGGTGGGCTTCCTGATTCGCCAGTTTCGCCACGACAAACCGCTCGTCGATCTGCGGGTTTTTAAGCACCGTAACTTTACTTTGGGATGTTTACTGATCGGCATGTTTGGCGCCGCTCTCTACGGGCTGGTCACTCTGTTGCCGCTCTTTTACCAGGAATTGCTGGGTTACACGGCGCTAGCTGCAGGCTGGGCGGTTAGCCCTCGCGGGATCGGAGCGATTTTGGCCATGCCGATCATCGGCGTTTTAACCGCGAAAATCGATAACCGATGGCTCATTATCGCCGGCTTTTTATTGTTTGCCATCAGCAGCCTGCGCTTTGGCCAGGCGACCCTCGAGATTTCGCAGTGGAGCTTTATCTGGGCGATTATCGTGAGCGGCTTCGGTTCCGGCTGCGTCTTTGTCCCGCTTTCTACGATGACCGTGGCCGGGCTTAAGAACGAGGAAATCGGCAATGCCAGCGGACTGTACAATTTGCTGCGCAATATCGGAGGCAGCGTGGGGATCGCCGTGGTCAACACCTTGGTTGTCCGCCGCGAGCAGCTGCATCGCACCGAGCTTGTGCATTCACTCGCTCCCGGCAGCGTAACCTTAGTCGGCAGATTGCACGCCCTGCAGCAGCTTCTGCAGGCGCAAGGAGCCTCGGCTTCGCTGGCTCTCGACCGGGCTCATGGTTTGATCAACGAGGCGCTGAATCGGCAGGCACGCCTTTGGTCGTATGTGGATGATTTCCGCTACATGGCCCTGCTGTGCTTTGCCTGTATCCCGTTCGCGCTTGCCATGAAGAAAACCGTGGGCCGAGGCGGGATCAGCGCCGGTCACTAGGTCAAGGTGCTTGGCC
>DATJVZ010000085.1:0-3656 GCA_035501575.1 Terriglobales bacterium
AGACCACACCCTGGGCGGCTCAACCGAAAGCTTCCGCAGCGGCGAAGTCCAGCTAGAGCAACTGAGCTTTGGAGGCGACTTGCACGTCGGTAATGTGCGCGGCCGAATTCTGACGATGTATGGGTTGTTTGCCACCACCACTCCGCGAAATGACGCCAGCGCCGGAGTTGGCCAATGGAACCTCAACGATGCTTATCGATACTTCTCCGAGGCCTACGGGGGATATCACTTCAACGTAAACCACGGGCTCAATATCGATGCGGGGATATTCGTCTCCTATATCGGCCTCTTCAGTTACTACAACTTTGACAATTGGGCCTATCAACCGTCGTTTGTGTCTTCGAATACGCCGTGGTTCTTCAATGGCGTCCGCATTCAGTGGTTTCCCACCGACAAGTTGAAGATCGAGCCGTGGATCATCAACGGCTGGCAATCCTATGCCAAATATAACGGCCACCCTGGCCTCGGCGGACAAATCCTTTGGCGTCCCAAGCCTTGGCTTTCCATGGTCTTCAACAACTACGGTATGGGAACCGACACCCTCGGCGTCCCGGGACGTTCGCGTCTTCACACCGACGATAGCATCGAGGTGCGCTACTACAATGAGCCTGAAAATACTGGCCTGGACAAGATGGCGTTTTCGTTCACAGGCGATCTGGGATGTGAGTACGGCGGTTCGGCGCCTGGGACCATCGTTAGTTGCCATAACAACAGCAATGGGCATCCCAAGCAGAGTTTTGCCGGCTGGATGCTCTATAACCGGTTTTGGTTCGACCGCGATAAATACGGCTTCACGCTGGGCGGCGGCAGGATGGACAATCCCGGCCGTTACCTGACCCTCCTCCCCCCGATCAACGGTGCCACAGCCGTTTCCGGATCGCCTTACTTTCCCGGATACCCCGGCAGCATCTACAAGGGTTGGGATACGACTGCGACATTCGATTGGATGCCATCTCAGTACATCACTTTTCGCTTTGAGACCGGATACCGGCACGCAAATGTACCGTACTGGTCAGGGCGTCAAGGGATTACGCCACCAGGCGGAAATGTCGCGCCCGTTGCCTCGAATGGTGTTGTCGGCACCGGTGCCAGTTACATCTGCACGAACGGCTCGACGTCTGCCGTGTCGCCGCTCCCGCTCTCGGGTTACTCGGGGCACGGGCTTTCCGTCGATAACGCCTCAGGTGCGGTCACGGCGTCGTGCACCAGCCTCAACGCGACCCTCAGCAGTGGCCCTTGGACTTTATGGCAGCCGGATCTTCGCAAGTCGCAGACAGTCAGCACGATCGCCATCATGGTGAAGTTCTAACCGACATTTTTGAAGGAGGGCATACTCATGTTGGATGTGATTTTTATCGCTGCTACGGCACTGTTTTTCGTCGTCGCCATACTTTACGTTCGCGGCTGCGAACGCCTGCGATAGGAGCACTTGTATGACTCTTGGAGACGGAATGCTGCTACTTATTTCAGTGCTTTTATGCGCGTACCTGCTCTACGCCTTGCTTAGGGCAGAGGAGTTCTGATCATGACCGCGAATGGGTGGTTTCAGATCCTGTTCTATCTAGTGGTGATTTTTGCCATCACTAAACCGATGGGCATCTACATGGCGCGGGTCTTCAGCCATGAGAAGACCTTTCTCGATCGCGTGCTGCGCCCACTCGAGAAGCTCATCTATCGGCTGACAGGCGTAGACGAGAAGCGCGAGATGCGTTGGACGGAATACGCCATCGCTATGCTTCTCTTCAGCGGCGTGTCCATGACTCTGCTCTACCTCATTGAACGCACGCAGAAGTGGCTGCCGTTCAATCCCCAGAAATTTGCGAATGTTGACCCTGGCTTGGCTTTCGGCACGGCTGCCTCGTTCACCACCAACACCAACTGGCAGGTGTACAGCGGCGAGTCAACCATGAGCTATCTGACACAGATGGCAGGTCTTGCCTATCACAACTTCGTTTCTGCGGCGGTCGGCATCGTGCTAGCAATCGTCGTGATTCGCGGCATAGCTCGCAAAGAGACGGATCACCTCGGTAACTTCTGGGTCGACGCTACGCGTTGTTTGCTGTGGGTGCTGCTACCGTTTTGTTTGGTGGGTGCGCTGATTCTCGTTTCGCAGGGCGTAGTGCAGAATCTGAAACCCTACACCAATGCGGATCTCGTTCAGCCTTATACCGCGCAGGTGACTGGCAGTGACGGCAAGACCACCACGCAAATTGTCACTCAGCAGGTCATTGCCCAGGGTCCCGTTGCCTCTCAAGAGGCCATTAAGGAATTTGGCACGAACGGCGGCGGTTTCTTTAACGCCAACAGCGCACATCCCTTCGAAAACCCAACTCCATTCTCGAACTTTCTCGAGATGGTTTTGATCTTCGCCATCCCATCCGGACTCACCTACACGCTAGGTCGCATGACGGGTTCGCGGCGTCACGGCTGGGCAGTGTGGGGTGCGATGGCTTTTCTGTTCCTCGCGGGTGTCACGACGGCGTACTGGGCGGAGTCCAGGGGTAATCCATTACTCGCGGACACCGATCAACACGCAACCGCATTGCACTCTGGCGGAAACATGGAAGGCAAAGAGGTTCGCTTCGGTATTGCCAACTCGACGCTATTCGCCACTGTGACTACCGACGCGAGTTGCGGCGCCGTTAACGGCATGCACGATTCCTACACGCCACTCGGCGGCATGGTTCCGCTCATCAATATCATGCTCGGCGAAGTTGTTTTTGGCGGGGTCGGTGCCGGCCTCTACGGTATGTTCGTGTTCATCGTGCTTGCGGTTTTCATTGCCGGCTTAATGGTCGGCCGCACACCGGAATACCTCGGCAAGAAGATCGAGTCCTACGATGTCAAGATGGCCATGCTCGCCGTGCTCATCCTGACGTTCACGATTCTGGGCTTCACCGCAATTGCGGTTGTAAAACCGTACGGCCTGGCTGGAATCAGCAATCCTGGCCCACACGGCCTATCTCAGATCCTCTACGCCTACACCTCTTCCACCGGGAATAACGGTTCGGCTTTCGGTGGACTGAATGGCAACACCATTTGGTACAACAGCACGACGGGAATCGCACAACTCTTCGGCCGCTTCCTTATGCAGATTCCCATTCTCGCGATTGCCGGGAGCCTGGCCAAGAAGAAAACTGCTCCCGAGTCTGCAGGTACGTTCCCCGTAACCGGTGCACTCTTCAGTGGATTATTGGTTTCCACCATTCTAATTGTTGGTGCGCTGACTTTCTTCCCGGCTCTCAGTCTTGGGCCGATTCTTGAACATCTGCTCATGCACGCAGGAAAGGTTTTTGGTGCCTAATGGACCCGGTATCGGAAATCAGCCAAATCAGGAAAAAGTCGCTGGCCGACAGCGCCATTCTGTCGCGCGCGATCATTGACTCCTTGAAGAAACTGGAACCGCGAACTATGGCCAAAAATCCGGTCATGTTCGTCGTGGAGGTCGGTGCAGTTCTCACAACGATTCAGTTGGTTTGGAACTTGTTCCACCATGCCGGCCAATTCGGCTTTGCGCTCCAGATCACGCTCTGGCTGTGGTTCACTGTGTTGTTCGCAAATTTCGCCGAAGCCATGGCAGAAGGCCGCGGCAAAGCGCAAGCCGACACTCTGCGCAAAGCCCGCGCGGAGACGCAAGCCCATCGCCTGCGCCCCGA
>DATJVZ010000086.1:0-7810 GCA_035501575.1 Terriglobales bacterium
CACGAACGATATGTTGTTGGTAATGTGCGAGATGGCCGCGATCGCCCATAATTTTGTTTCCTTCGCTCTCTGTTTATCTTAGCACTCTCCCGACCCCCTGTTTAACGTGGCCCCTAGTCTTCCTTTGCTTGGAATTAGCACAAAAGCCGCGCATAGGGCAGCGGAAAGGCCGGCGACTGGAGGGAGTTTGACTGTCCGACAGTAAGGCGGCATCCAGCGAGAATACTTACGGCCAGGCCCCGACGAAATGCGCCTTGCGAAGCATATTCTCAGCCGAACCGAGAAGCCCTTGGGTTCTCCAATCTCTGGTACAAGCCGGCTTTGGATTCCGCCCTAGTACATGAACTGGAAGTAGACCTACCCGTACGCGTTGTGACTGCAGTTTACTTCTGCGCGACAAGTTGGAAGCATTTGCTGGTCGAGGTAAGAATGATTACCAGTCGAGTCATGATCTTGAAGATCTGATGGCCGTGGTGGATGGGCGAGTCGAACGTGAGTTTCTGACGCATTGCCAGGCTACCTGCTTCCCGACCAAGCGAGCCAGGGCTCGCGTCTCGATGTTGCTGGAGCGATTGAAGAAGATAGCGGCTACTTAGTGGGATAGCAGTTCCCAGATTTGGGCACACCCTTGGCACACTGGAATTGAGAAAACAGCGGGTCCGGCGCCCTAGACGGCTTATGGAATGTCAGTCGCACTGGCGGGGAATGACCAGCAGATGACATCCGAGACGCTGATTTCTAGTTGTCAGTTCTTTGGACCGAGCGTCTTTTCGACACCGTGTTAGGAAACCTGGCCTGAATCGCAACGTTGAAACCCGTGCGGTTGTCCCGTCGCACGGGGTCATTTTATACCGCGTCAAAGCACCTTAGATTATCTATCGCCACGCTGACCGTGTATTCTGCGAGTTGTCGCCGAATAGAGAATCTTCCGATGTGGTCGGACTAGGACCGATGATCGGCTGGTGTCTTGTGCTTGGGCATGGATGCGGCTGGCCATCATTGCCTTCGTGCTGCGCCGATAGAAGTCTTCGGCTTATGGAGAGGAGAAATATGCATACTTTCAAATCCTCATTCGCAACGCTGATGCTGTTCGCTTTAATCGCTTTAACGCCGAAGGTGCGAGCGGCAGATCAAGATTTCAATGGCCGGTGGGATATCCAGGTGCACGCCAACCCTGCCGATTTTGCGCAGTTCACTACGACTGCGGCATGGTGGCTGGGGATCACGGGCGCGGGAACGCCCGATATGAAGATTCAGTTCGTTGGATCTCCAGACGGCAGCCTGGA
This sequence comes from Terriglobales bacterium, assembly GCA_035501575.1. Taxonomy (GTDB): domain Bacteria; phylum Acidobacteriota; class Terriglobia; order Terriglobales; family Acidobacteriaceae; genus JAFAGX01. The sequence continues at coordinate 1,287 of DATJVZ010000086.1, forward strand.
TAACATTACGATCGCAAAATTCCAGAACGGGGTACTGCACTTCACGTGGAAAGCCACAGCACGTTACGGACACGCACCGAATCCGAACGATCATGCCGAATATGACGTGAAGTACGGCAACGGCCTGCTCCAGGGCAGGGTGACGAGTCCCGCAACAACTCCCGCAACACATTTGACGTTCACCGGATATCGCTCACCAGAGATTGATGAGCACGACGATGGCAGTTGGAGTAAGGGAAAGCCAATACAGCTATTTGACGGTAAAGACCTCACAGGGTGGACGGGGGTCAATTCCAGTAAGGCGGAAGGCTGGAGTGTTGAGAACGGGATCCTCAAGTGTGCCGGTCAAGAGGACGATCTGAGGACTGTAGCGAAATATTGGAATTTTGAACTACACGTCGAATATAACCTCCCCGCGAACAGCAACAGCGGCATCGGTCTGCGCGGCCGCTATGAAGTTCAGATCGCATCCGACTATGGAAGGCCTCCGGGCATGCACGGCACTGGCGCGCTCTACACGCGCATTTTACCGAGTCTGAACGCAGGCAAGCCCCCGGGAGAGTGGCAAACCTACGATATCCGCCTGGTAGGTCGCGAAGTCACTACGGTCCTGAATGGACAGAAGCTTTACGAGAAGGGAGTCATCGACGGCCTGACGGGGATCGCCTTCGATCCGTTCGAAGGTCGGCCAGGGCCGATCGAGTTGCAAGGCGACCACGGTGGGGTCGAGTTCCGGAATGTCGTACTTGTGCCGCTTACGAAACGCAACGCAAATAGGGAGTCAATGGGTCACGACCATTTTTGAGGAGAGAATATGAAGTTGTGCGTGTTGGTGGTGTTTGGCTTACTGTCGGGTTCCCTGCAGGCGCAAGTCACGTTCGACCGCCTGCTTCACGCCAACCAGGAACCTCAGAACTGGCTCACCTACTCGGGAACTTATGCAAGTAATCGCTATAGTCTGTTGAAGCAAATCGATCGGGATAATGTCAAAAATCTGCAGCTAAAGTGGGTCTGGCGGCCCACCACCACACCCGCTGACGAGAAGATGGAGAACACGCCTATTGTCGTGGACGGCGTTTTGTATGCGACGAGCCTAACCGAAGTGGTGGCGCTCGATGCCGCCACCGGCGGGCAGTACTGGAAACTCTCGCGTCCGTTTAATCCGGACGATTTCCATATGCAACGTATGTACCTGGTCAACAAGGGAGTGGCGATCGAGGGGAACACCTTGTTTTGGACGACGGGATGGGACGATCATCTGCTCGCCATCGATGCCAGCACCGGCCGCGTGAAATGGGAAGTTGCGGCTGCGGACTGGAGAAAGGGCTATCAGCTCAACGTCCCGCCTTTGGTGGTGAAGAACATGGTCATCGTCGGACCTGCGACCGACGATATGGGCGCAAACTGTTTTATCGCTGCCTTTGACATTCACACCGGGAAGGAAATCTGGAAATTCTACACCAGTCCGAATACGGCGGATGATCCGGCCGCAAAGACATGGGCAGGCGATACCTGGAAGCACGGCGGCAGCCCCGTCTGGAACGACGGTTCCTACGATCCTGAGACGAACCTGGTGTTCTTTGGCACCGGCAATCCGAATCCAGGCTGGAATGGGGATGAGCGATCGCCTGGCGGCAAATTCGACAACCTCTACTCGGATAGCGTAGTCGCACTGGACGCCGATACAGGAAAGCTAAAGTGGTATTTCCAATTCACGCCGGACGATGAGTACGACTATGACTCCACCCAGATTCCTGTATTAGCGGATATCGATTGGCAAGGCAAACCGCGGAAGGTGATGTTCTGGGCCAATCGCAATGGCTTCTTCTATGTCCTCGACCGGGAGACCGGCCGATTCCTTATGGGCAAGCCTTTTATCAAGGTGACTTGGGCCAACGGTCTCGATAAAAATGGTCGGCCAATTAGGACCCCAAAGTACTTCCCGAAACCGGCGGGCGGAATTGCCGCAATGCCAGGTGGGCAAGGAGGCACGAACTATTATCCTCCATCTTACGACCCGCAAACGGGACTCTTCTATATGTCCGTCTGGGACAACTACGAAGGTTTCTCGGGCAAACGGCCCATTCCTCCGTGGCAGCAGATGCATATGTATACTGGAAACGGTTGGTGGCCCGGCTTTGGGGAAACGGCTCCCCCGGCTGACTGGCCGCCCGCTCCTGCCCTGCCGAGCGTTCCCGTTACAAAAAGGCGTGCAAGTCCGAATTACAAGACGGAGGCCGAGGGGTACGGTGCAATCCGGGCCATCGATCCGAAGACGGGCGAGAAGAAGTGGGACTTCAAGATGGTCAACTATACGGAGTGTGGCGTGCTCTCCACTGCCGGCGGCTTGGTGTTCGGAGGTGGGATGGACGGCAACTTTATAGCACTCGATGCGGCAACAGGCAAGCCGTTGTGGCACGTCTACCTGGGCGGTGCCAATGCGAGTGGCCCGATCAGTTACGCTGTAAATGGGAAACAATACATTATAGGTACAGGTGCTGACACGATGTATGCATTCGCTCTGCCAGATTAGAACTTTGCGGCGCGCGACCAAGATGTGATCTCTCATTCCCGGAGGGGTCCGGTGCGGGAATGTGTTGCTGCTGCCCCCTTACGAAGCACAGCGGCAAATATGGACAGGCCGAGTCAGAGTCAGGATTGAGGGCTGGAGCCCAGTTATCTTCTGGGATATATGCTGATGCAGATCGAAATGTGGCGAACGGATTTATACTAAGCCCAACCGCGATGCTCAAATGGGAATCCCGGCTCGCGGCTCTTTTTTTTACGCTACGGTTGCTGTGCTGAAGCAGTCATCCATGCTCAAGAAAAGCAGGACCGAGAGGAACAGCGTGAGAGACTCGCTAGAGTTGTAGGGAGATCACGGTGCCTCGAGTCCCATTACCTGGTTTGGATTCCCCCTGAGTCCAAAGGCAACTGTGGAATTTGCAGGTGAGGAGGGTGTGACTATGAGGCCTCATCATTTTCAGTGTGGTTTTTCGGCATGAACCGCCGCGACCTTTTGTTCGGCGCTGCCGCGGCTGCGGCTGCGTCCGCCATGAGCCGGCTAGCGGGGGCGCAAGAGGCCGCAACTCGCGCCAAGCTCGATCGCATCAGCCTATTGACCAACGATTTCTATGGCCTCCTGCCGGAAACCTGGGGGGACTGGAACAAGCGGCCGGCGCCGCTCAAGATGAACATGTTGGATCTGCCCGACCAGGTGGCAGACCGTCTCCACCTCCACAATCTGGAGGTCTGCAACATCAATCTGCTCTCCATGGAGCCTTCGTATATCGGGGAATTCAAACAGCGGCTGCACAACGCGAAATCGAAGGTGGTAGACCTGATAGTGGAACTTGATCCGCCCGCAACAACCTACCGGGGCTATATCAGTGTGTGTTCTCCCGATCGTGCAATTCGTGCCCATGCCATCCAGCTGACGAAGAAGTGGATCGATATTGCGGCAGTGCTTGGGTCCCCCAGTGTCATGCCCAATCAGGGGGTCCATTACTTGCCACAAGACCTGACGCCATGCATCGAGGGGCTAAAAGCCCTGGTCGACTACGGCAAGCCGAAAGGTGTCGCCGTCATTATCGAGCCTCGTGGAGAGCGGCTGGAGCAGTTGGTGGAGCTGATAAAGGGCAGCGGAGCTTACTCCAATCCCCAGATCGGAACCGTAGAGGGGCTGCGGCTTTTGTACCCGCTCGCGCGCACCGTCCAGCACATCAACGACCGCCCGAGGTCTAACCTCCCAACCGCGATCAAACTTTCGAAGGAGCTGGGCTTCAAAGGCTGGTTCTCGATCGAGACGGACGGCGGTCCTGATGCATGGGCCGAGATACAGAATGTGATCAAAGCGTTGCTTCTATACCTGTAAGCCAATCCGGTCCGCACGCATGCGTCGCTGGCGCAACCACGCTCATGACGGAATGTCTGGTTCTGGTTGACCAACCAGTAGCGCATTTACGAATATTGTTACTGGCTGTGGTTCACACGCCAATGCAATCTGTGACCAAATCTGCCTTTGGACTCTCAAAGCGATCCGTTCATGGCTTCTCGTTGGCTTTCAAGGAGCTCAGGTAGCGAACAAGGCCGGTAAGGTCCTGGGTGCTCATCTGATTCGCATATGACGTCATGGGGTTCGTCGTCACAATTTCAAACTTGCGAAGATTCGCCTTCTGAAAAGACCTGAGCTGGTTGTTGCTGTCCATCATCTGAACGCTGAAACCATCGTGCCTCAGAAGTCTTCCCGTAATCGTCTTTCCATCGTTTGTTATCAGCTCGACGCCCCGATTCTCGGGATTAACATTTTTCTTCGGCGACACCAGCGAGGCCCGTATTTCCTCCCCGGACCGCCTCGCTCCAATCGTGGTCAGGTCCGGTCCCACATACGACCCCGCGTCACCCACACGGTGGCAGGAGAGGCACCCTTTTGCCGTTAAAAGTTCCGTCCCCTTAGCAATCTCAGCTTCACTCAACGGTTTCTCATTCGCCGCAGGCGCTAGTTTCGGCTCCGCCCCGGCGGCACCAGCTAAAGCTTTGCCAAAATTCGCTGTAAGGTAAGTCATCACATTATCCAGTTCATCCTGCGTCCCCTGCGCACCGCGGGCGACCATGTCATTGACGACCCTCGTCCACTCTCCTCGGGTCAGCCGCTGACTTGTTGCCCTCGCTAAACTGTGACAGGTGCCGCAAATCCGCTGAAAATCCGCTCGCCCCTTTCCCTCAGGTAGAGACTGTGCTTGAACAGAAACAGCAAACGCCAAACAGGCAATTAATCCGATACCGAGGATGCGTTCCAGTCTGTATTTCCGATTCATTTTTCACCATCGTGCTGTCATACAAAGTCTCTATTATCTTGCTCCGATGCGGGCTGACGCATCGGAGTCACCGCAGCCGCCAGCACACGAATGCACCAAAAAATGCAATCGTTAGGGCAAGTCCAGGCTGCCGTACGATTTCGGATATGTGACGATGCCCCACGGAAGCCTGAATCCTTCGATAGTTCGGACTGGCCTGTACGAGTGTGCATCGACTACGATCACGTTGTTGGACCGGCCGCAAGCCAATAGAATTTGCGAATCGTCTGGAGTAAACGTGAAATGCCAACATCTCTGCCCGATCGGGATTTCAGCCATCAGTTGCATCGAGACTGTCGAAAACACCTGGAGCTTTCGGGCCGCTGCAGCAGCGACAAAGATTCGCTTGCCGTCGCGGTCAAAGGCGAGCCCGTAAGGTCTGGCTCCGGTTGGTACTGCCTTGACGACTTTAAAATCTTGGTCCATCTCCAGCAGCGTACCCGACGATTCCATCGTAATTGCGTAGCGACTTCCTGTCGGGGAAGTTTTCACGCCGCGAGGCCGTATTCCGTATGCGGTTAGGCCGATGTCACGAACATGGGCGCCGCTGACTGCGTTGAAGATTCCAATGCTGTTCTGCGCTTCATTGGCCACCAGCATGAGTGCTCCGTCACGTGAGAACTCAATACTTTCCGTCTCTTGACCCGCCGTCGACGTTGGCCCCTGCCTCCAGTCGCCAATATGAAAGGAGGCAATCTGCGCCGGCGGACCATTTGTGTCATTGTCTGTGTCCCCACTTGATGGAGGTTTCCCCGGTCCACCTGCTGAGCTCGGCTCGAAAGTTGCAAATATCCGGTCTCCGGATGGATTGAGCTTAAGGAATTCCGGGCTGCTTCCGAGACCTAAGCGTTTCACCAAACGAAGCTCGGGAGTGCTGAAGACAGCTGCATCCTTGGTATTCTTGTTCGAGGTGATGAGATATTTTCCATCCGCGGTCACAGCGAGGCCACGCGGGGCGACCTCTTGCGGCTGAACTCGCCGGACTACGCTCAATGTTTTCAAGTCGAGTACGCTGATTGCGCCGTCTTCCTCGGAGACATAGGCTACGTTGCTTGGAACTCTTGAACGATACATCCACAATATGGCGGGGACTACAACTGCCAACAGCAAAAAGATCAGCCACAGTAATCGCGCGCATGATGCAGAGGTCGAGGGCCGCATCTTCGTCGCCCACAGTGTAAAGGGAGTCCAAGAGCCAGCATACCCAATATTGTAGGCAATCCTGTTTTCGAGTGTCCCGCGCGACCGCGTGCGCAAGTGCGGACAATGCGTGCTGTACTTTTACGAGACCAGTTTCATTGCTCAGAACGGAGCAATTTGGATCAGAACGCGTCATAACGTCCGACTTGTAAGCTGTTAAAAAAAATAGAGTAGAGTAGAGAATTTTCAGAACCGATCAGAGCTGAGTAAGTGATCTTCAAAACCGGCGAGCGTCAACTGGTGGTTTTCCTCCCCAGAAAGACGGCACATGTCCTGCACACCCGTTTTGCGCCTCTACTTGGGTTTGTCGGGCTATTGGGCGCAAAGCGGATAATCGGCATTTTACCGGCCAATCTTCGGTAGCCATGACAGTGAGAGTATCCTTCTGTAGCTGAGATCGAGCAGGAAGGAGAAAGGCTCTCTTCTGAGCGCACATCCTCGCAAGATTTCGCTCAGTCAGAGAGCCTC